>NZ_QORZ01000001.1:0-62569 GCF_008368785.1 Bacillus sp. AY3-1
GAGCGCCAGCTGGACCTTGAATACCTTGAGCACCCGCTGGTCCCTGAGCACCTTGAGGTCCTTGAGCACCAGCCGGTCCTTGAGGTCCAGTAGCACCTTGAGGTCCAGTAGCCCCAGTAGCTCCTGTTGCTCCTCCTCCAAGGCAACCTGACCCGTATTGAACTAGGATAGTTTGGATCTCTGTTATGAGTTTAACTAGTTTGTCGATAGTGCAGCAATCTACTTTGAATAACTTAGCGATATACAATAAATAATTAAGCAAGCTTTGTAGCTCAACGTACAATGCTCCGCATGAGAAAGGTTTTGTTTTTAAAATAGTTAATAGATTAGCGATAATAGAATTTCCAATTTGTTTTTGTGCTGGAGATAAATCTAAGCAATTGAGGAATTTTTGTAGGTTATTTAGGGCAGCAATCAAGTTATCGATATTATTTTGAGAAGGGTTTTGAAAGACAGCTTGAATAGCTTGGCCAAGAGATTGAAGAAGTCTAACGAATTCTGTAAGTTCGGACTTAGAGATGTTAATATAACTACAAGCTCTGACTTCGCAACAATCATTACCATAAAATACTTTTCCTTTATTTTTATTGTTCATCTTTTCATTCCTTTCTTTCATAGAATCAATAGTCGTTACTATATATTAAAATGAAATGTATACTAAATTCGTGATGGACAAACTACCATTTCTAAAAAAATAAGAAATTGGCCCTCTTAGCAAAAATAAGTAAGATAAAGAGAAAGTTTATATAATGTAAAGACGAAAAATTCAACATAAAAAACTGCATGCTAATTGTTGTAGGTATTTAACAATTGGCATGCAGTTTGTGGAGGAGTACCTCATTTGTAGTCATTTAATCTTTCAAGGGTTGTTTTAGGTAAAATTGGAATTGAAATAGTGAAAGTTGTACCATCTTGATTACTGGTCATTTTTAATGTACCGTTATGATTTTGAATAATTTTCTTCGTTACTGACAAGCCCAGTCCTGTGCCCGAATCTTTTGTTGAGAAGAATGGATCAAAGATATACTCTTGAATGGCTGTTGGAATACCAATTCCATTATCAGTGAAAGTAATACGAACAAAATTATCTAGGCGATAACTAGTAATTTGGATAGAAAGTTTTTTTTCACCTTGAGCATCGACAGCATTCTGAAATAGGTTTAAAAAAACTTGTACAAGTTCATGACGATCAATATGGACTAATACATCATCTAATTCGGTAGAAAAATTATAATCAATTGAAATATTATGTAAAAAGACTTCACTAGCTAGTAACTGTTGAATATACTCACGTAAAAATGTATTAATAGGAAACGGTTCTCTTGTAAATTCGCGTGTTTTTGAAATAGCTAAAAATTTTGTAATAATACTATTTGCGCGGTCTAATTCAGGAATAAGTAAGTTTTCAAATAATTCTTTATTAGATGGAGAAACAGTTTCTTGTAAAAATTGTAAATAACCTCGTACGGTTGTAAGAGGATTACGTACTTCATGTGCAATCCCAGCTGCAATTCGCCCTGCTAAAGAAAATTTCTCTGCATCACGTTCTGTGTTTAAATAATGAAAGACACTAATAACTCTAAAAATCTCTCCGTTATAATCACGAATAATTCGGTTATTTAAAATGCCATAGTTTTTGTCTAAAACTTCTTCATTATATATTTCTGTTCCCGTTCTTAATGTTTCAAGAGCTTTAATTTTTTCTTCTGGCAATTGTAGTAATTGTTGAATTGGCTTTCCGATTATATCATTTCGTACTACACCAAAATCATCTGCTGCAGCTTGGTTACATAAAGTGATATTTCCTTTAGCATCAACAAAGGTTACATGATGTGAAAAAGCATCAAAAATATGAATGAAGTATGTTTCAAGTTGCTCAAATAAAAATAATGAATCGCAAGTAAGTTGAAAATCAGCCTCTTTATTCTCTTTTTTTATGTTTTGAATGGAATGAGTCGTTCTCGTTTTCTTTATTTGTAAACCAATATGTGGATTTTTGTATGTGAAATGATGTGGTAATTGATTCACAAGTTCTTCATAAAAACGTACTTTATTTTCTAATTCTTCTATTCGTTTTTCATGAGATACAATATCATCGTTTGGAAGCATAAATAAATAACCCCTCAATTTAAAAATTCTTCCATCTAGTATATCATATTTTTATACGGATACTCTTAAAGAAGGGGCTACTTAATAAAATTGATTAGCTGAAGTGTTCGGGAAGTGAGTAGAATGAATAGAAGGTGAAGTTAAAAAGGGAGGGATATATTTGCTTTTCATTGGAGTGACAGGGTGGGGAGATCATGATTCTTTATATATAGATCCCTATGAAAATAGAAATAAATTACGAACATATAGTGAGTATTTTCCTATAGTGGAGGTGGATAGTTCATTTTATGCGATGCAACCTGCACGAAACTATACAAAATGGGCAATGGAAACACCGAAAGATTTTGCTTTTATAGTAAAAGCATATCAAGGAATGACAGGACATATGAAAGGTGAAATCCCTTTTTCTACGTTTGATGAGATGTTTGATGTGTACAAACAATCCATTCTGCCTTTAATAGAAGCTGATAAATTAAAAATGATTTTATTTCAATATCCACCATGGTTTGATTGTAAAAAGAAAAATGTGGATTTTCTTCGATATACGAAAGAAAAAATGGAAGGTTTACCGTGTGCCATAGAATTTCGAAATCAAACATGGTTTTATCCCGAAATGAAAGATAAGACGATACAGTTTCTAGAACATGAGAAATGGATTCATACCATTTGTGATGAGCCGCAGGCCGGGATAGGTTCGGTACCGCTCGTATTAGAAGTAACGAATGCAGAGATGGTGTTAATACGTTTTCATGGTAGGAATGTTCATGGGTGGCTTGATAAAGGGGAAAATTGGAGAGCGGTTCGTTGCTTATATCGCTACAACAATAAAGAATTAGAAGAATGGGTAGAAAGACTAGAGCAATTAAAAAAGAAGACAAAGGACATATATGTACTATTTAACAATAATTCGGGCGGAGATGCAGCGGATAATGCGAAACAGCTTATGAAAATGATGAACATTACATATGGTGAGCCGAAGCCTGAGCAATTAAATTTGTTTGAATGATAATAAACAAGAAAGGCACTGTACAAACAGGGGGAATGTACAGTGCCTTTCTATATGAAAAAGAGGGGTAACAATGTTACTGAGCGTTTGGTTGATTCATCAATTGTTGGCTTCGTAATAAATGATAATGGTTATCATTATCATTGTCAATAGTTTTCCGAAAAATAAATAAAAAACTTTTTATGAGACATTAACGGGTAGGAAGATTCCTGATAAAAGGTTTAGCTGAAGCAAAGAAGTTTTTCGGGGGAGAATGCTAGTAAACTCCTAATAAAGTATCAAAAAAAAGAACAGCAATTAATGCTGTTCTTTTCCAGTGACGAATTGTTGTAAATCAAAAGGAGTTATCGCTTGGATAAACTCTTTTGAGATAAGTGTTTGAACAAGAGTACTTTCAGAAATGGAAGCACCTGTTTTCTTTTCATAAGCTTGTTTTAATAAATCAAGTTTTTCAGCCGTATCTTTCGGTAATTCAATTGTTAATGTGTTCATAATTTCTCCCCCTTACTATTAGAGTACCACTACAATATAGGAGAGACAAGAAAAGAGAATGTGAAACATAAAAAAGGTTACCATTTATAAATGGTAACTTTTTTTATGTATAAGAGTTATTAAGCAATACCGATATACTTTAAAGTTTTTGATGGAGTACTATGATCAAAGAAGTGTTGTAAAAATGCGATATCAACACCTGATTTGTATGCACAATATCCCCAAGTTTTTCGAAGTGTATGTGAGCTAATCCCTTCTAATCCAACTTCTTTTGCAGCTTTGTTTAAAATGTACCATGCATGTTGTCTCGTAATAGATTTCGTTCCTTTTTGAGACTTTAATAATGGTTCATTACGTTTCCAAGTTTTACGTTCTTTCATGTAGTCTTCGATCGCGTGCTGCAAGTCTTCATTTACAGCAAACCATTTATGTTTCTTTACTTTTTCATTGTAAAATAAAATGGAATGGCGAACATTTTCATTTTCATCGATTACATCACTAACTTTTAATTGTAAGATTTCACTTACTTTTAAGCCAGAATTTACAGCTAATACGAATAATAAGCCATCACGTTTCGAAGATTGTAAAAGTATATTTTTGATAGTTTCTAATTGTTTTTCATTTTGAATAGGTTGTCCTGCTTGTTTCATTTCACGCACTCTCCTCATTTATGTGTGTAAAGGAAAGGATTAACTTGTTTCCTACTATAAAGGGAGAGTGTGAATTTCATGTGAACTCCTAGTGAAATTAAGACAAATTATTTGACTTCTTTTACTTTTTGTAAATTAAAGTAGAATACAACACTATTAGTCGTGTTATATACACCGTACTCGGCATGGTGGAGGTCTAAAATGTTTTTTACAATTGACAACCCGAGACCGGTACCTCCAGTATGACGGCTACGAGATGCATCTAAACGGTAGAAACGATCCCAAATTTTTTCAAGACTTTCTTCAGGGATAGGGTTTCCTGTGTTTTCGATTTCGACTTTTACTATATCTTCCAGTTCTATAACGGAGACGTGTATTTTTTCTCCATCTGGCGTATAGCGAATTGCATTGCTAAGTAAGTTCACAACGACTTGCTCAATACGACTACGATTCGCGTTAACGAATATAGAAGAGTCTACATCTACGTTCACTTGTAAATGCTTTTCCTCCATGCTAAATAATAACTTTGTATAGACTTGTTGAATTAATTCACCGATTGAGAATGTCGTCATATCTAGTTTGTACGTACCAGATTCTAGTTTTGCTAATTCTAACATTTCAACAATAAGTCTGTTCATGTTTTCTGTTTCTTCTAAAATAACATCTGTGTAATACGTCGTATCTTTACTAACGCCATCTTTAATTCCTTCTGCGAAACTTCTAATTACACTAAGTGGTGTTTTTAATTCGTGTGATACACCAGAAATGAATTCTTTTCGCGTTTTCTCTAATTGACGTTCACGTTCAATATCTTGTTGTAATTTTGTATTGGCAACATTTAATCGATCGATTCGGTCTTTTAAGTTTACAGATAACGTATTAATACTACCGGAAAGCCCGCCAATTTCATCGTCTGCTGTCACAGGTAATTTTTCACTAAAATCAAAATTGGCCATTTTTTTTGTAACGCGATTCATTTTAATTAATGGTTTCACAATGATTTTTGAGTAGTAGAAGGATAATAAAATAATTACGAGAAATACGATGATTAAGGCATAGACATAATAATCCTTTAAAACGAGCATCGCTTCATTAACAGGTTGTAAAGATGCTATCGCAAAAGCGTATTCTGTAATTTTTCCATTTTCCACAATAGGTTTTACAAAGATACTATTTTTTATATTCTCTCCACCATCTATTATATAAGTGTTTAATTGGTGTGAATTAGCAGTGCCATTTCTAATAATCTCTGCAAAATATTGAACGGCTTGTAATGTTTCAAAATCATTTGCAAGACGAACATCTGCTTTGGATGGAAGCTGTAACTTAGATACGATACCAGTAAACTCAATTTGAGTCACAGTTTTGGATCGGCTTGTAAGTCTATTTTTAGCAGGGTTTCCATTAATGGATTGAAAATCTGAGTTGACATTTTCGTTTTGCCATCGATTATAGTTTGTTGTCAATTCTAGTGGTGTTATGGTGGAATCTTGTACAAAACCGACGACGTTTATCATCCCATCTTTTTTCAATCCTAAGTTTTCGAATTTATTATATTCTTCTGGCGTTAAAACATTATTGAGTGGAATGGAATATGCTTTATTATTTTTAGGATTAATTACATCAATGTAGAAATTATTGTCACTTTTAATAATGCCGTTCGTATTTAAAAACTGCATTTCAGCATTTGTTTTATCATGAAATTCTTGTTTTAGTTTTCGAATTTCCTCATAAGTTTTACCACTTTCTTCGTAAGTATTTACGAACTTCTCAAAAGCAGTTTGAACTGTTTTTACTTTTTTATTAATGTAAAATTTCTCTAAAAATAGCGATTGTCCTAAGAAAAAAAGGAGGAATATGATTGTAAATAATGTTGATGTTAATAAAAATAGTTTAAAGACGATACTTCTGTTTTTCACTGCGTCACCTCTTGTGAGAAATACTGTAAATGATTTCTTTATTATAACAAACGTTACAAAAAAGTAGAGGAGAAAATCTGTCTCTTCCGAAAGTAGTTTTTAGTAAAAAGTCACATAAAAAGAACTCGACAGACGTATGACGAGTTCTTTAATGTATTATTGTTGAATTGCTGCATCTAAAGCGATTTCAATCATTTCGTTAAATGTAGTTTGACGCTCTTCAGATGTTGTTTCTTCACCAGTGAAAATGTGATCGCTTACTGTTAATACAGATAACGCGTTTACACCGTATTTCGCTGCTAATGTGTAAAGAGCAGTTGTTTCCATTTCTACTGCTAGTACACCATAATCTCCAAGTTTTTTAACCATGTCCATGCTTTCACGGTAAAATACATCTGCTGTTAAAACATTACCAACACGAACGTGTAAGCCTTTTTCAGTTCCAGCATCGTAAGCTTTCTTTAAAAGGTCAAAGTTTGCAGCTGGTGCAAAATCAAAACCTGGGAATGTTAAACGGTTCATATTAGAATCTGTACAAGCTGTCATTGCAATAATAACGTCACGTACTTTTACGTCTTTTTGAATCGCACCACAAGTTCCAACGCGAATTAAATTTTTAACTCCGTAGCTTTGGATTAATTCGTTTACATAAATAGAAATAGAAGGTACACCCATACCTGTACCTTGAACAGATACGCGTTTTCCTTTATAAGTTCCAGTGAAACCTAACATACCACGCACGTTATTATAGCAAGTAACGTCCTCTAGAAATGTTTCAGCAATATATTTTGCACGTAATGGATCACCAGGTAATAGAATAGATTCAGCAATTTCGCCTTGTTTTGCTTCAATATGTACACTCATGAAAAGTCCTCCTTATAATGTATTGATAGAAATCAATATCATTTGCATTATACACTATCAATCCTTTCAATTAAAATCTTTTAATTATTTGTAATATGTGCAAAGTAGGAGGATTTCATAAATCATAATCTAGAATATATATGTAAGAAGTTTTGTATGAACAGAGACAATAAAAATGGTAGGTGATGTTTTGAAAAATCTTGTCATTGGACTTGTTGCTTTGCTATTTATTGTAGTAGGCGGATTTTACATAAAAAAGTATCAGGAAACTACAGAGACTGTAGGTGATGTTCAGGAAGTAAAATGGGATGTGTCAAATGGAAAAGGAAATGAGAAAGTAGATATTTTGTTTCAATTGCTAAATAATAAAAATAACGAAGTTCGTGGTGTGAATGATCAAATTCGGGCAGTTATTGTAGACGGACAATTAAAACATGTACAACAAATGAAACCTACATTTGCAGGGAATGGATCATATAAGGTATCTTCCAAAATAGCGAAAGATGAAAGATATACAATATTTTTATATGAAGACAAAAACAAGTCTGTGAAATCATTTGCGAAGAATGATTTTGGGAGAGAAATAGAGGAGAAAAATAAGGAAAAAGTAAAATTTCCAATTGATAGTGTGCTTACAAAAAAAATAGGGGAGTATGAAGTTTCTCTATTATTTGGTGCATTGCATCCGAATGAACCAGCGACGTTAACATTTCAATTCCAAGCGAAAAAGGGTGAGAAATTGAAATTACATTCAGAGAGAGGAGAAGTGGAAGCGCTCTATATCGTGGACGAAACGAGAGAAAACTTTTTATACGCAATACCTGTTGATACAGATGAGCAATTACAATACCGTATTACATTTCCTATAGAAGGAACGTATAAAATATGGGGAGATTTCTATATAAATGGTAAGAAATATGAAAAAGAATTTATTGTACAAGTTCAAAAAAGAAAAAACAGCTAAATGTTTAGCTGTTTTTTCTTTTTCCTATTAATTTTGTTACAGAGAGCATTGTAATTGGTAAAGAATGATTCTTTCTAAATGCTAAATATTTACCGCTCCATGCTGGTTTATATTTTTCTTTAAAATGACGTAGCCCGCTGAAGCTATACGTATAACGAACATTATTAAAGATGGCAGCAGCAACTCGTTCGGACCAAAAAGATTGTGTCGATAAACCTACATTTGAAAGTGGTGCCATACCAATATTAAAGGAGTGGTATTCATTTTCTTTTGCCCACTGGAATAGGTGGATGAAAATTGCATCCATAATGCCGCTAGGTGCATCTGGGTAATAGCGCATTAAATCAACAGACAATGATCCGTCTTGATATACGGGCATAAAGGTTGTAAATGCAATGATTTTTCCATCAGCATCACATAATGTAGCGATAGGTGCTCGGCTAATATATTCACGATCAAAGTATCCGAGTGAAAAACCTTTCTCTTTTTTTCCGCCGAGCCACGCATCTGAAACTTTTCTTAACTCTTCAAATAATTCGTTTGAGAATGGTGGCTGATGAATAGAGAATGTATAGCCTTCTCGTTCGAAACGGTTGAAAGTCGCTCGCATACCGGCTCGTTTTTTTCCTGTTATTGTAAATGTGTTCAAGTCAACGACAGCTTCTTCACCAAGTTTAAAGAAGTTGTAACCAAAATCATGATATAAACTCATCCATTTACTTTCTATTTGGTAGAATACACAAATGTATCCAAATCGATCAGCCTCAGCTAAAAACTCTTGTAACACAGTACGGTAGGAGGAAGGATCCCCAATTGGATCACCTAGCACAACGAGACGTTTTCCAGTTATAGAGAAGAGAAGGAGCGCTTTCCCATCACTACTGAAGAAAAATTGCTTATCTCCTAAAAATCCTAAATGACTAAGTACATTACCATCATGTTCATCTAAAAAGTTTTGCAACCTTTTATCATTAGCTGGTTGCCCAGGAAATTCATTTCGATAACGATTGGCAATGAGTGAGCCAATCAGTAAAAATGTAGGAACGAAAAAGGCAGCTGCTAATGCACTTCGTTTCACTTGCGTAATATTACGAACGACAAAATCAGGTTTAAAAGCTTCTTTTGCACCTGCAAATAAAATACCTAAGTTTTTATATAAATATAAAGTTATGAGTAAGAATATAAAAACTTTTACGATATCAGAAAGTGAGACTTCCATTTTCTCGCGTACAAATCTTTTACGAAGCATATATAATACAGCGAGTACGATTAATAAAATAAACGTCTCTTCAATATCAATCCCTTTTAGCGTATTAAAGATGGCTGCTCCGATTAAAGAAATAATGGTCATATAGTAAGAACGCTTTGTTCCATAATATATCCCTCGCGAAAGGATCAGGAGGAGAATACCAAATGTTAGTGATAAGCTAAAAGAAAATTGAATAAGATGTTTTGGAGCTAGAATATGTAAGGCGTGTGCTCTGTTTATACTTGTCGGTAGAATGGTTGATAAAATAACCATTAATCCAGCAAATACTGTTAAAGCAGCAGAGGCCCATGAACCTAGTTTTCCTAAAAAATCACGCTGCAAAGTCCATATAACACCAGTTGTTTCTAATGCAGGCGCAATAAAAGGTTTATCTTCAAACTTTTTAATGGCCACGCCTGTCATTTCAAAAGCTGCAAAAATAAGACCAAGGCAGAAAGGTAAAATGTAATAGACGAGGCGATATAATAACATAGCAGGTAGTAATACGCCTGTATCAATGCCGTATTGTCCGAGCCCAGTTAAAAAGACAAGATCAAATGAACCAAGTCCACCAGGAACAAGACTAACAACACCAGCTAAAGCAGCAATTACATACACACCTAAAAACTTTTGAAATTCGATATCGATACCAAATAATATTAGTATGACGTACATAACAATACCGGCAGATACCCACTCAACTAATGAAACTAATGAGTATAAAACAGTTGGATTTTTTTCTTCTTCTCCTTCCCCTTCTTCTTGCCCTTCGGTTTGCTTTGGTTTTCTATTTTTTAGTTTAGAAAAGCCAATGTATATAGGGACGAAAAGGGCGAAGAAAATAAGAACAGGCCATAGCCACGGTTTTTCATGCAAAATAAAACTTGTGTCTAATATTCCAATAAGACCGAGGAAAGAAAGAATTGCGAGTCCGTTAATAAAAGCAGTTGTCATCCAGGCGATACTTTTAATAAGTTTGCCATTTTCTTTTATGTATGGACGATAAAGCATTGTGCGTACACCAGCTCCAACGAGACCACCAAACCCAATAAATCCATTTAAAGTATTAGCAATCCATGAGATACGAAAAATCTTTTGGACTGGTATATCAGCTTTTAAATAACGAAGCATAACATAGTCATAAAAGAACATTGTTGATACGGCAAATGCACCAAGTGTAATTGCTAAAAATACTCCTCCGGTTGGAATGTTTTTAATTGTATTGATTGCTTCTAAAAAAGAAATGCCTGCTAATTCTTTTTTTGCTTGAAAGAATACAATTGTTAATACAACAAATGGGAAGATAATTTTCCCGATTTGTAAGAAACGTTTCCATGAAAACGACATAAATACAACTCTCCTTGTATAAGAAAACTGAGACAATAATATTATTATGACAAACTTCAAGAAAAATAAAAAGGTAAATTCCTGTATAGGGAAGCTATTTTTTATATGGGTTATATTTAAAAGAGTATTTCGTTTATCAGAAAGTTAAGTTAAAATGAATTGAAAGAAGGAAGAGAGGGGAAGTAGATGATTATAATAGGTTATGCGGGATATAAGTTAGAGAAAGCGAAACCTAATACATCAGAAGATTTCTTTAATAGATCTGAAGTGACATATATATTAAATAATAAAGAGAGAACTTTTTCCGTTTTATACGTTCGATATTTTGAAGAAGTTTTACAAGAAATTACTCCTTTTGAAGGAAATCCAGTATGTAAAGTAGAAGAACAAGACATATATTTACGGGATATTGTAGCGATATGTTGTTTACTGAAAGAGAATGAGCATCGCATGCAAAAACGTTTATATTTAAATAATATAGAAGCATTCCAACAATATTTTGATGAGGAAACATTGGTGAAAGTACAAGAAATATTAGCTGAATTACATAAAAATAAAAGAGTAGAAATAGCGTAAAATGGCAAAGGAGAGGGAAAAAATGTCTAATCTAATGGTTGAAAATCAAACAGAACAAGTTTCTATGTTTTTAGAAGACGTTATTACTTTGATAACCAATTATGTAAATTATCATACGTTGCCTTCTTTATTAGAAGAAAAACCAGCAGGGAACGAGCAATATTATAAAGGGTTATTAGCATCAATAAGACGTCTTCTCGTTTTTTGTGAAGAAGGACATGATGCATGTTTTGTTTTGTTAAATAGCCAGCCATTTCGAAAAACAGCAGCTGAGAAAATTTTATATAAAATTTATCATCAAGTAATTGCAGAGTTTTTCTCACCAAAGAGTGATCATTGGTATGAAAATAGTCGGTCTGCCTATACAGGGAAAAACTCCATCGTTTTTCAACAAACGCCACCAGCATCTATAGAGCAAGTGATGAAGAGTTTAGAAGGAAAATTTCAATTGATGCGTGAAGAACTAGAATATTATGAGACGGATTACCAAACAAAGATGTTACACAAATATTAATTGCGAAAAAGAAGCTAAGGGGACTTAGCTTCTTTTCCTTTTGTAAAGTTATATAAGGGATTTCCTTTGAATATATTTATGGGGATAGCATTAAGGAGGTGTAACATGAGTCAGCAAGGTGTATTTACAGATTACTTTCATGAAGTAGAAAGCTGGTGTGAAAGTGTTCTTCACGTATTAGATAGCCGTGCAATGGAAGTGTATGATGTCCATATGCTTGCCTATAAAATTCAAACGTTATTAGATCGTATGAAAGAGCATGAGTATGATACAGATGCAGAGTTTATGTATGAAATAAGTGATGATGTAGAACATATTCAGCATCATTTGCAGGAAGTATTCGTGCAAGGAGAAGAGGAATATGAACTATATGAAAGAGGGGATAGTGAACGAGCTGTTCCAATTGGAGGGCATACACTTCCACCATTACCTTATCCGTATAATGCGTTAGAACCGTATATTTCTAGAGAAATTATGATGTTACACCATGATAAACATCATCGCAGTTACGTGGAAGGATTAAATAAGGCAGAGAAAATGATGGAAGAAGCGAGAAAAACAAATCAATTTGATTTAATTAAGCATTGGGAAAGAGAAGCGGCTTTTCATGGATCAGGTCATTACTTACACACGATATTTTGGAATAACATGAAAAAAGATGGTGGCGGAAGTCCAAGAGGGGCTCTTTCACAACAGATTGAACAAGATTTTGGGAGTTTTTTACGTTTTCAAAAACATTTCACAGAAGCAGCTTCTAAAGTGGAAGGATCGGGCTGGGCGCTTCTCGTTTGGGTACCACGATCTGGAAGATTAGAAATTTTGCAGAGTACACTTCATCAATTATTTACACAATGGGATACGATACCGCTCCTCGTGCTAGACGTGTGGGAACATGCGTATTATTTACAATACCAAAATCGAAAAGATGAATATATTAAAAACTGGTGGAATGTTGTAAATTGGCCTGATGTAGAAAAAAGATTTGAAAGTGCGAAACAAATTGAATGGACACCGTATTAGACGCAGGTTCTCTGCGTCTTTTTTATTAGAAGGAGAAAGAGATTTCGTTCATATTTTAAAAGGCCAAGCATACACTTGTACAAAAAGTGCCAAAAGGACGTGGGGGGAAATATGAGACGAATTTGTGTAATAATCACGCTTCTTATTATGTACGCAAGCGTTATACCAATTCCTACATATGCAAAGATGAACAGTAATGTCAGTGCTCGAAATGCTGTATTAATGGAGCAACAGTCCGGTCGTGTATTATACGGAAAAGCAGAACATGAGCCACAAAAAATTGCTAGTATAACAAAAATTATGACAGCCTTGTTAGCTGCTGAATCAGGAAAAATGAAAGAAATGGTATCGGTTAGTAATGAAGCGGTGAGAGTAGAAGGATCAGCAATTTATTTAAAGCCTGGACAGAAAGTGAAGTTAGAGGATTTAGTATACGGACTCATGCTTAGATCTGGTAATGATGCAGCACAAGTAATTGCTGAAAATGTAGGAGGAAGTATAGAAGGGTTCGTATATTTAATGAATGAAAAGGCGAAACAAATTGGAATGAAAGATACTCACTTTTCAAACCCACATGGTTTGGATGGAGATGGATCCCATTATTCATCAGCCTATGATATGGCACTTTTAACAAAGTATGCAATGGGGAACGAAACCTTTAAGAAGATTTTTGGGACAAAAACGTATAAATCAGATTCGTGGGATTATCCGTGGAAAAACAAACATAAACTCGTGACATCTTATTATGAATTTGCGACAGGAGGAAAAACGGGTTTTACGAAGAAAGCAGGACGGACACTTGTTACAACAGCATCAAAAGATGGACTAGATCTAATTGTCGTAACTTTGAGCGCTTCTAGCGATTGGGATGATCATATGAATTTATTTGATAAAGGTTTTGAACGTTTCAAGCAAACGAACGTTGTAGGACAAGGAGCTCTTGCTGAAATAACTGAAAAGAAATATGCCAATCATGTATATACAAAAAATAGTTTTGCGGTACCATTAACTGAGCAGGAAAGAAAGAATGTCGTATTAAAAGTTGAACTTGATAAAAGTGCAAAACTTAAAGATGGAGTAAAGGTTGGGAAGACGGAAATTTATGTTGGCAATGAGAAAGTTGGAGAACGGAATTTATTTTATAGTAAACGAAAGTTAGTAGCTACAACGGGAATGTATTGGAATAATGTGAAAGAAATTTTTTCTCATATGATAGGTGTTGGGAGCGATGGTTAATCTCGTATGGGTAGCGATGGCAGTCATAGGGATTGTATATGCCATGATAAATGGAACGATGGAAGCAATAAATAAAGCCGTATTTGACGGAGCAAAAGATGCAGTAACAATTTGTATAGGACTTATTAGTGTATTAGTATTTTGGCTCGGTTTAATGAAAATTGCAGAGGAAGCAGGGTTGTTAAAAAAGTTAGTGTCACTTTTTATGCCGATAGTAAAAAGGTTGTTTCCAGAAATACCGAAAGATCATCCGTCAATGGGATTTATTTTATCGAATATGATGGCGAACTTTTTTGGGTTAGGTAATGCAGCAACCCCTCTTGGTATTAAAGCGATGGAACAATTGAAAGAGTTAAATGGAGGGAAGGATTCGGCGAGCCGTTCTATGGTGACGTTTCTCGCATTAAATACATCAGCGATTACTTTAATTCCTACTACTGTCATTTCGATTCGAATGACGTATGAATCAGCGAATCCTACTGAAATTGTTGGGGTAACATTCATTGCACAAGTACTCTCTATGATCGGAGCGATTTGGATTGACCGCTATTTTTACCGAAGAAGGAGTAGGAAGGGGCGGAAAAAATGAGTATTGTCAATACGATATCATTATGGGTAATCCCTTGTGTAATCGGTTTTATCCTTTTATATGGCACGATAAAGAAAGTGCCGACGTATGAATCGTTCGTTGAGGGGGGAAAAGAAGGGATTCAAATTGCGATCTCTATTTTACCGTTTATGGTTGGAATGCTTGTATCTATTTCGATTTTTCGGGCGTCTGGAGCGTTAGATGCAATGATATCAGTAATGAAGCCGATGTTAGATTTAATTCATGTCCCAGCAGAAATTGTTCCACTAGCACTTATACGCCCTATTTCAGGCTCTGCTGGTTTAAGTATTACGACCGATTTAATTGCCACATATGGGCCAGACTCGTTTATTGGAAGATTGGCTTCTACGATGCAAGGGAGTACAGATACGACTTTTTATATTTTAACAGTATACTTCGGAGCTGTTGGAATTAGAAAAATGGGAGATGCATTAAAAGTAGGACTTTTTGCCGATTTAATCGGGATTATTTGTTCAATTGTGTTTGTTTCTTTAATGTTTAAGTAAGGCGGCTATTCATTTTTTATGCTATTTCGCTTATAATACGTATACGACCACTATTAAGGTGTTGCTTAATAGTGGTTTTTTTATGCGGTATTTTTGACAAAATGATGAACTTTTATTGTGAGCAATATGAAGAATATGGACAATAATAAAAGGTAAAAACATGATTTGCCCTTTATATGTTTATTATCATCGCTATGTTGTTTAAGTAAGATGAAGCGAATAGCCGTCAAGCGTATGCGGTTGCCAAGTCTTTCTAATGTAAGGTAAGATAAATTCGAGGTGAAAAAAGAAATGGAACGATTACAAAAAGTGATTGCGCAAGCAGGTATTGCATCGAGAAGAAAGGCTGAGGAATTAATTCAGCAAGGAAAAGTAAAAGTGAATGGAAAAATAGTGAAGGAGTTAGGAACGAAAGTAACTCCTCAAGATAAAGTAGAAGTAAATAACATCCCTCTTGAAAAAGAAGAACCTGTTTATTTTTTACTATATAAACCAACTGGCGTAATTTCAAGTGTATCAGATGATAAAGGAAGAAGTGTTGTAACAGACTTTTTCCCTGAAATTAGACAACGTTTATTCCCAATCGGACGTTTAGATTATGATACGTCTGGCGTATTATTGATGACAAATGATGGGGAATTTGCAAATGTATTAATGCATCCAAGATATAAAGTTGAAAAAACGTATGTTGCAAAAATTAAAGGGCCATTAACAGGTGAGAAAATTCGCATGTTAGAACGAGGTGTTGCATTAGAAGATGGGAAAACAGCACCAGCACAAGTGAAAATTATTTCTTGGGACAAGCGTAAAGAGACTGCGATTGTACAATTAACGATTCATGAAGGACGTAATCGTCAAGTACGCCGCATGTTTGAAGCGCTAGATTGTAAAGTAGTGAAACTAAAGCGTGAACGCTACGCCTTTTTAGAAGTGGGTAGCTTGCGCCCTGGTGATGCGAGAGAATTGTCACCACATGAGGTGAAACAATTACGTGCATTGGCTTCTACAAAGCCGCGCTAATCGATAGTGTGAAACTTTCACCAGTGGAATGCTCCGCTGGTGATTTATTAAAAAATACATATATTTATCACTCGTCGAAGAGAGGGGAGACAATATGAAAAAAAATCGCTTATTATTTCGCGTTATGATTCTACTCATTTTATGCGGTGCTGTAGGATTTACACTTTATCAAGGATATTTCACTAAAGAAGAGAAAATGCAAATCGGAAAAGAAGCACCTAATTTTGTTGTAACAGATTTAGAAGGAAAGAAAATTGAATTAAAAGATTTAAAGGGAAAAGGTGTATTTTTAAACTTTTGGGGCACTTGGTGTAAACCGTGTGAAAAAGAAATGCCTTATATGAACGAATTATATCCAAAGTATAAAGAAAAAGGCGTTGAAATTATTGCGTTAGATGCAGATGAAACGGATATTGCTGTTAAGAATTTTGTGAAACAATACGATCTTAAGTTCCCAGTCGCAATTGATAAAGGTGGAGAAATTATAAAAACGTATGGAGTAATACCGTTACCAACAAGCTTCTTGATTGATAAGGATGGTAAGGTGATTCAAGAGATTAAAGGTGAACAAACGATAGAACAATTGGAAGAGTATTTAAAGAAAATTACTCCGTAATAAAGAAAGCCTTTACATACGAGGCGCTTACCTATAGCGTCTTCGGTTTAAAAATTCTGAGTATTGCGGTAACTTGAAGGTAGAATATACAATAGTACATATAGATATAGGGGCGGTGAGAGTGTTGAAAGAAATTAAGTGTGAATGTGGACACGTTAATCCGATAGGAACTGTTTTTTGTGAAGCATGTGGGAAACCATTTGAAAGCAATGAAAATATAAAACTATTGGATATGCGCTATGAGGGGAGTGCTCGGAGATCTCTCACGCAAACAAAAACGATAGTCGATAAAATTTGGAGCTTTTTCTCTTCTGTAAAAGTGGGTGTATGGCTCATTGTAATCACTTTAGCTGCATCAGCGATAGGAACTATTTTTCCACAAGAAATGTACATAACTCCAGGAATTGCACCAGCTGAATATTATAAGCAAGAATACGGATTTTTAGGGCAATTATACTATCAATTAGGATTTAATAATTTATACGGTTCATGGTGGTATATGATTTTAATTGCTTCAATTGGTATTTCACTTGTGATATGTAGCTTAGACCGTGTCATTCCACTTTATAAAGCTTTAAAGAAGCAAGGGGTGAAAAGACACCCTAGCTTTTTAAAGAGACAAAGATTATACGGCACTGGTACACCGCAAGATGGTGATTTGGAAAGAGTCCAAATAAATTTAAAGAAAACGAACTATAATGTGAAAGTGGAAGACGGTAACATTTTAGCTGAAAAGGGACGGTTTTCACGCTGGGGTCCATATGTGAATCATATCGGTCTCATTATCTTTTTATTCGGTGCAATGCTCCGTTTTTTACCGAGTATGTACGTAGACGAAGCCCTTTGGTTACGTGATGGTGAAACGAAAGAAATACCAGGAACGGATGGGCAATACTACTTAAAAAATGAGAAGTTTATAAAGGAAGTTTATGATAAAAGTAAGGACAAGGAAGTTTATGATGAAGCGATTGATCGTGTAGGCGATAAAATGATTGCGAAAAATTTCCAAACGAATGCGGTATTATATAAAGCGGTCGGCGAAAATATAGCAGGACAAAAACCTAAACTGGAAAAAGTAAAAGAATCGGAAATTCGAGTGAATGAACCGCTGAAATTTGATCAATTTGCTGTTTATCAAGTGGATTATAAAGAAAATGAATTTAAAAGTATGTCCTTTAACCTGCAAAACAAAGAAAATAATCAAAAGTGGGGACCGATCAAAGTTGATTTAACGAACCCTACAGAAAAATATGATTTAGGAAAAGGTTATTCTTTAGAACTATTAAGCTATTTCCCAGATTTTTATTTTGACGAGAATGGAAGACCAAATACGAAAACGAAATTACCAAACAACCCTGCATTTGTGTTTAAAATGTTTACGCCTGAAACACCAGATGGTGAAGTGAGTTTTGTCGGTATTCAGCAAAATATAGAACCTGATGGAAATAATAAATATAAAATGTCGTTTGCAGGTGTGGAAATGCAAAATGCAACAGCACTTACTGTAAGGAAAGATTTAACGCTTTGGATTCTCGGTATTGGAGGATTTATATTTATGGTTGGTGTCATTCAAGGGATGTATTGGAATCATCGCCGTATTTGGATACAACGCGTTAATGATGAATGGTGGATTGCAGGACATACGAATAAAAATTGGTTCGGTTTAAAGAAAGATATTGAAAGAGTACTAGAAGGTACAGCAATTCCGCAGCCAATCGATAAAGTAGTGGATAAAAAAATTAGTTAAGGTGGGGAAACGATATGGTGCAAATAAGTAGTAACTTTCTCTTTACCGCATTTATTTTATATTTAATTGCAACTCTATTTTTCGGGGGAGCAATTAAAGAAAAAGGTCATAAATGGGCAAATATAGGAATAACGATTACAATTTTAGGGTTTATTGCACAAACAGTATATTTTGTTACAAGATGGATTGCATCAGGACATGCACCAGTTAGTAACTTTTTTGAATTCGGTACATTTTTCGGCATGATGCTTGTCGGAGCATTTATTGTCATGTATTTTATGTATCGCGTAAGTATAATCGGACTTTTTGCATTACCAGTTGCACTTTTATTAATTGCCTATGCAAGTATGTTTCCGAGGGAAATATCTCCGCTTATTCCTTCTTTAAAAAGTAATTGGTTGCATATTCACGTGACGACTGCAGCAGCAGGACAAGCAATTTTAGCAATTAGTTTTATTACAGGCGTTATGTATTTATTGAAGAATGTAGATCAATCAACGAGAAGCAAACGTACATTTTGGTTAGAAACGGTAGTGTTCACACTTGTTTGTACAGTTGGTTTTATTGGAGTGACAACGGTATTTTCTAGTATGAAATATGAAGCGAAGTTTCAATGGGTTGATAAAAATGAACAACAAGTGGAAATGAAGTACAATCTTCCGGCTTTAGTGGGACCGCACGAAGGAAAGTTATTGACAGAAAATAAATTAGAGCCGACAGTTGAAGTTCCGGCGATTGTAAATGCGAAAAAATTAAATACAGTAATTTGGTCTGTGTTAGTTGGGACATTACTTTATATTGTATTAAGACTTGTTTTACGCAAACGAGTATCGGCAGCACTTCAGCCGTTAGTAAAGAATACAAATAGTGATTTACTGGATGAAATCGGATATCGTTCTATTGCAATTGGATTCCCTGTTTTCACATTAGGTGCATTAATTTTTGCCATGATTTGGGCTCAAATAGCGTGGACACGTTTTTGGGGTTGGGATCCAAAAGAGGTTTGGGCGCTTATTACTTGGCTCTTTTATGCGGCGGTATTACATTTACGCTTATCAAAAGGGTGGCACGGAGAGAAGTCAGCGTGGTTAGCGGTAATTGGTTTTGCAATCATTATGTTTAACTTTATTGTAGTAAACTTAATTATCGCGGGTTTACATTCATACGCATAGAGAAATAAAATAGGAGAGTGAATGTCACTTTCCTATTTTATTTTTGTCAATTTTTCTTCTTTTTTGAGAAAAACATGACAAAGTAGCGGTTGATTTTGTAAAATGATGTCGAGGACATTATATCCTGTTCAAAAAAAATACATAGTTTTGGAAAAAAATTGAACAAACTTTATTATTCTTGTGAAGCATAATATGGGAAGTGAAACATTTAGAAGATTGCTTAAATAAACGAGAATAGCGCAACATACTAGTGTAGAAGGGTAGGTGTAAACCGTTGTGGTAAAAGTACGCAACGGGTAGAAATGGAAAATGAATCAAGAATTTTAATTGTAGACGATGAGGATCGTATTCGTCGTTTGTTGAAAATGTATTTAGAAAGAGAACAATACACAATTGAAGAAGCGGACAATGGTGATACAGCTTTAGAAATGGCACTGCAAAATGATTACGATTTAATCCTATTAGATCTTATGATGCCAGGTAAAGATGGTATTGAAGTGTGTAAAGGGGTTCGTGAGAAAAAAGCGACGCCAATTATTATGTTGACAGCGAAGGGTGAAGAAGTAAACCGAGTACAAGGGTTTGAGGTAGGAACTGATGATTATATTGTGAAACCATTTAGCCCACGTGAAGTAGTGCTTCGTGTGAAAGCGGTCTTACGCCGTTCTGTACCAACAACGTTCTTTACACAAGATACAACGACAAAAGATGTTACTGTGTTCCCTCATTTAACAATTGATAATGATGCACACCGTGTTACAGCAGATGGTAATGAAGTAAACTTAACACCGAAAGAGTACGAATTACTATTATTCTTAGCGAAAGCGCCTGATAAGGTATTTGATCGTGAGCAATTGTTAAAAGAAGTATGGCAATATGAATTCTTCGGAGATTTACGTACAGTTGATACGCATGTAAAGCGTTTACGTGAGAAGTTAAGCAAAAAATCACCAGATGCTGCGAAGATGATTGTTACCGTTTGGGGCGTAGGTTACAAATTTGAGGTTGTGAACGACTGATGCTTTGGAGAAGTGTAGTAGGGAAGTTATGGATGACTATATTACTTCTCGTTTCGTTTGTTCTTGGATTTGTTGCGATTTTACTTTCACAGTTTTTTAGAACATATTATGTTGATATGAGTGAAGCTAGGCTTCAAAAAGTTGCAACAAGTGTTTCAGAGTTAATTGAAGAAGGTGCCGATGTAAAAACGATTGAGAATATCGCGTACAAATTCTCTGATCCACTTTCAAGGATCATTATTGTAGAAGATGGTAAAGAAATATCTTCTTCGCCGAAACAAGAAGGATTAGTCACTCTTACAATGGATGATTTGAAAGAAGACAAAGAATTAGCGGCTGTTTTTACAGACAAAAAAGAAATTAAGAATAACATTAGAAAAGCCTCTAATAGTAGAAAGAATAAAAACACTGAAAATGATATTATGATTGTCGGAAAACCAGTGCATTCAAAAAATCAAAGTGCAGTGTTCGTATACGAATCTTTACAAGTACCGATACAAGGTATGGAGAGAACGACTGATTTTATATTCTTATCAGCAGGGATTGCGATTATATTAACAACGTTCTTTGCATTCTTCTTATCTACTCGAATTACAGCACCACTCCGTAAAATGCGTGAGGTTGCTTTTGAGGTCGCGCGTGGGAAGTTTGATGCGAAAGCACCTATGGTATCTCAGGATGAGATTGGTGAGCTTGCAACGGCCTTAAATCAAATGGGGAAACAGTTGAAGTTTAATATGAATGCCCTGCAGCAAGAAAAAGAACAGTTAGCAAGTATTTTAAGTAGTATGGCAGATGGGGTTATTACGTTAAATCAAGAAGGTGAAGTCGTTGTAATTAATCCGCCGGCTGAACATTTCTTACAAGTTTGGCAAGAGGAAAAGGAAGTAGAGCTCAGTAAAAAACTACCTTCTGAACTTGTTGAACTATTCCATCTCGTTGTAGAAAGTGAGCAACAACAAGTGGTTGAAATTAATTTACAAAAAGGGAACTATGTAGTTCTTATGACGCCGCTTTACAATCAAACGAAAATTCGTGGTGCTGTAGCTGTATTACGTGATATGACGGAAGAGCGCCGTCTTGAGAAGATGCGTCAAGACTTTATTGCGAACGTATCACATGAACTTCGTACACCGATGGTAATGCTTCAAGGGTATAGTGAAGCGATTTTAGATGATATTGTGCAAACGAAAGAAGAAATTAATGAGTTTGTTCAAATTATTTATGATGAATCCGTTCGTTTAGGTAAACTTGTAAATGAACTATTAGATTTAGCGCGTATGGAAAGTGGTAATGTAGAGTTACATATAGGTGAAGTTGATATTCATCCTTTCGTTGAAAAAATAGGTCGTAAATTCCAAGGAATTGCAAAGGATAAAGAAGTCGCATTAACGGTTGATTTCCAGAATCCAATTGAACAATACCCGTTTGATGCAGATCGTATGGAACAAGTATTGACGAATTTAATTGATAACGCAATTCGTCATACGAATGCAGGCGGACATGTAACGCTTGTAATTAATACGAAAAATAATGGTCTTACTTTTGAAGTACAAGATTCGGGCGCTGGTATTCCAGAAGAAGATATTCCATTTTTATTTGATCGTTTCTACAAAGCTGATAAAGCAAGAACACGTGGGAAAAAAGGTGGAACGGGGCTCGGGCTTGCGATTGCAAAAAATATTGTGCAAGGCCATGATGGTAAAATTGCTGTTTCAAGTGTTGTTGGAGAGGGAACTACATTCTCTGTATATTTACCGAATCGTATAATTTAGATATACGTTTTTAAAGTTGATAATGAATAAAGTTCTACTGTTTTTTATTTTTTTGTAAAATCAATTAAATAAATAATAGTAGAATTTTTTTTCTATCTTAGTCGAATGAAGAATAGCAAGAGGGGTGTCGTGAAGCGATGAAATTATATACGAAAACAGGAGATAAAGGGACAACAAGTGTAATAGGCGGCAGAGTGGATAAAGATAATATCCGAGTTGAAGCATATGGCACGATAGATGAGGCGAATTCTCATATTGGATATGCAATGACTAAGCTACAAGGCGGATCTTTTGGAGATATTTACAATGAACTTGAAAATATTCAACATGAACTATTTGATTGCGGGGGAGACTTGGCGATAGTAGAGGGGAAAATTCCTTATAAAGTAACGGTTGAAATGGTTGAAAGCTTAGAAAGAAGGATTGATTCGTATATAGAAGAAGCACCGCCGTTAGAGCGTTTTATTTTACCAGGTGGAAGCGAAGCGGCAGCTGCTATTCATATTGCACGTACAGTTGTAAGGCGAGCAGAACGATGTGTAGTGTCCTTGCAAAAAGAAGGGAAAATAAATGAAGTTGTTCTAAAGTATGTAAATAGATTATCTGATTATTTGTTTGCGGTAGCTAGAGTAATAAACGCTCGATTACAAGTAAAAGATGTGGAGTATAATCGCAGTGCAATCGTTTTTCGTGATAAAAACGAGAAGGAAGTGGAGTGATTCACTTTCTTTTTTTGTATACTTTTTTCTGTAATATACCAAAATAAGAGAAGGTATGGTGTTAATTAGAAAACGGAGGATGTATATGAAAGTGTTAAAATGTGGCGTCATGTTATTGACGGTATTGTTTTTATCTCAATTACATGTGTACGCAGAGGGAAATCAATGGACATGGCCTGTTGAAGGGCAGATAAGTGATTATTTTGGGACAAGGCATGGAAAACACTACGGTATAGATATAGCGGCACCGATTGGCACGCCTGTGGCAGCTATTCAAGAAGGTAAGGTAACAAAGTCTTATTATTCAAGTAGTTATGGAAACGTTGTATTTATTAAACATGGAGAATATGAGGCCGTGTATGCGCATTTAAATAAGAGATATGTAGTTCAAGGGGATTATATTTCAAAAGGAGAAATAATTGGAGAAGTAGGAAATACAGGAGAATCGAGAGGTGCACACTTACATTTAGAAGTTCATCAAGGAAGATGGACGATGGCGAAAAAGAATGCGATGAATCCATTGCTTGTTCTAAATGAACAGAGAAATGAAGTTGTTTCCTCATCCTTATATGTCGTCCAAAAAGGGGACACTTTAGTTAGTATTGCACAGAAATTTAGTATGTCAGTTAAGGAAGTTAAAGATAAAAATGGACTGCAGCAAGATAGGATTTATCCAAATCAACAATTATACGTAAAGTAAAAAAAGAGCTAGTTAAACTAGCTCTTTTTTTTACCAAAAAATAAAGACACATATAAATCCAGAAATAGCTAAGTAGCTATATAAGTAAAATACTTTCGTTCTTGTTTTTTCGTTCGTTCGAAATAGTACAATAGTCGGTTCAATTAAACCGATTGTCAAACAAAGTAAACCAAGAAGCATACAACCAATTGAAATGGAGTACAGGGCGATTTGTGGTGCTTGAAATGGAATCATCCATTTTAATAAAAATGCAATAAGTGCAGTGTAGCAAATGCTGCCGATGTATTTATTCAACGGTGCATTAGAACGGAACCCTGGAAGTTTTTTCAAGAAGGAGCGGGAAACAACTTCAGTTTGTAAAGATGTGTGCTCTTCAATTATTTTTTGAGCTTCTTTTCCTTTTTGGAAAAGGGATAATATCCAGTTTCGCTCACCTTGAAAAATAAATTGAGAAGTTGTCAAATAATGATCCACCTTCACTTTATTCCAACTTTTCCATGGGTGACGCTCACACAGTTTTAATTTACTCTCTGTTTTTTTATCATACTGATAAATACTGATGCCATCTTCATCGAAAGCAGCATAGTATGTCTCGCTTGAGAATGTGCCTAAATCAATTGGACAGTAGAAAAGTAATTCTTTTTTTAAGTAAAAGTATTCTTTTCTTAAGTTTTTTTTCATTGCTTCTCGAATAGAGTGTCTCTTTTCTTTTTTCATGACATTTCCTCCATAATCCAGAAAATGTTCTTATCTTAACAATTCAACATCTTATCACTTTTCATTATATATGACTAGGGGATTCATAGGGGAAATGCCGAATACTAAAAAATCTGGGGTGTATTGTAAAATATAGTGATTGGTTTTAATTATATAAAATTAATAACTTATTTTTAATAAGTTACACTTTTTTTGTTCACAATACGATTATGTTGTTGTATAATAAAGTGGAAAATAGAATATCGGTCTATCTTCGGGGCAGGGTGAAAATCCCGACCGGCGGTGATGAACTATATGTGATTTTGTTCTAAGCCCGCGAGCCGTTAAGGCAGGATTTGGTGTGATTCCAAAGCCGACAGTATAGTCTGGATGGGAGAAGATGGAGGTTCAAGCGTTCAAAAAAGATATGGATTTGAACGTCTGTTTGATGTGCCTTAAATTCTCCCTTTGTGTAAAACACAAAGGGTTTTTTCGTTCTATGAAAAAGTAGGCATAGCAGAACCTTTCCACTTTCCATGAGAAGATCGATGGAAAAGGAGAGAGAAAGATGAAACAAAAAAACAGTGTAGTACAGATGGTGAGTGTAGCGATGCTAAGTAGTATTGCATATTTACTGATGATGTTGGATTTCCCGTTTCCAGGGCTTCCGCCATTTTTAAAAATTGATTTTAGTGATGTACCAGCTCTAATTGCAGCAATTATTTTCGGGCCAGTTGCAGGGATAATTGTAGAGGCGATAAAGAATATTTTACATTACGGAATTCAAGGGAGTTTAACGGGAGTGCCAGTTGGAGAAATTGCTAACTTTATTGCAGGATGTTTATTTATTGGACCGGCAGCTTTCTTATTTAGAAAGTATCGTACTGTTAAGAGTTTAACGACAGGATTAATGCTAGGGACAATTACAATGGCGCTCATTATGAGTGTATTAAATTACATCATTATATTCCCAGCTTACACTTGGTTTTTAAATTCACCAGCTATGTCTAGCGAGGCTATAAGAACAACGGTTGTAACGGCAATCTTACCATTTAATTTGATTAAAGGAATTGTTGTGACAATTGTATTTGTAGCGTTATTCTCACGCCTGAAAGTATGGGTGTTTGCAAAAATGAAAAATGCATAAAATATAAAATAAAACCATTAGTAGTATGGAACTACTAGTGGTTTTTTATTAAGTAGAATGAAAATAGAAAACAAAAAATATCCCTCATATGAATGAGGGATATTTTTTGAAGTTAATAAAAGACTATTCGAATTTTAAAGAGTCGCCATCAAATGATTCATCAGCAACTTTAATTGAGTCAGTTGGACAACCTTCGAATGCATCCATCATATCTTCAATTAATACATCTGGAATTTCAACGATACCTTGGTTATCGTCTAACGTTACAAATGCAATACCTTCATCATCATAATCATAAATGTCTGGTGCAGCAGCGCCGCAAGCACCACATGCGATACAAGTATCTTTATCAACGATTGTATATTTTGCCATCTTTTTTCCCTCCTGATAATATGTATGTGAAAAGCTCGCCATAAAAATTATAACCTTATTGTAAAACGGTTTTTAAAACTTTTCAACATAAAATTATAATGATAATCCTTATCAATTAGAGTGTCAACTAATTTTTGCATTATGTCATAAGATTTTCAAAATACGTAAATGTTATTTCGTTTGGTACAATATACTATATACAAGTACATAGTGCCGATATGATAAGTTTAATGAGTAAGTGCAATCATACTAAAAAGTAATTAAGCTAGATTGAAAGGTGGAAGCGGTAATGCAACTACAATATACTTTATTGTATTGTTTAAAACAATTGAATGGTGAAAGGACCGTTTCTTCTATTTATTATTTATTAAAAGGAAAACGATCTTCGCAAACGTTACAAGATGGAAACATGTTCCGAATTTCATTTTTGTTTGGAATATATAAATCGTTAAATAGAACAGACTATGATCGTGAAGTTGCAAAGTTGTTGCAAGCAGATTTGATTCGAGAAATACATGAAAATACATATTTGTTAACATCTAAAGGTAAAATGCAGTTACATACATGGGAGGAAGTGTATGCTTTTCCCGCGCATTTACATAGTTTACACTATGGTGAATTAGGTGAAACATTTTGGAAACGTTTATCATTAATTATTCAAACTATATCTAATTTACAACAGAATAATACGAAATTTATTCCCATTCAACAAGATACAGAAATAATGATGTGGGTAAAACGCTTTTTAACAGGTATACCATATAGGCGAAGTGAATTGGCTAAAAGATTATGGAAAGAAATACATAATCTTTTAGGAAAAGGTGATGTAGTAGAAGCGACGATTGTAACATATAGATTAACAGGATATGAACGTATCGGTTGTACATTGCAGCAATTAGCGGAAATTACGAAACAAGATATATTCCGGGTGTATTTTTTATTTTGGGGTACGATTCATTTCTTTATACAAGAAGTTCACGATAAAGAAAATGAATTTCCGCTATTGGCTGAGATTATCTCTTATCCAAATGAGAGAGCTGAATTATTTAGTTTATCAACGAAAAAAACATATAATTTTTGGAGACAAGGACGCTCTTTAGATGAAATAGCGACAATTAGAAATTTAAAGGTTGCAACGATAGAAGATCATTTTGTTGAAATTGCTTTGCGGGAAAAAGAGTTTTCAATCGAGATGTTTATGGAAAAAGACAAAATAGATAAAGTAACAAAAGTAATTGAGGCATTACAAACACGTAAGTTGCGTGAGTTGAAACAAGCGGTTGGAGAGGGTATCTCTTATTTTGAAGTTCGTCTTGTATTGGCGCGGATGGAGGGTATAAATGAAGCTTGAGGAATATTTATATAGATGGTTTGGATATTCTGAATTTCGTACAGGGCAAAAAGGGGTAATTACAGATTTATTAGAAGGAAAAGATGTTATAGCAATGCTCCCGACTGGAAGAGGGAAGTCTATGTGCTATCAACTTCCAGGGCTAATGCAAGAAGGAACCGTGCTTGTTGTATCACCATTATTATCTTTGATGGAAGATCAAGTTACACAATTAAAGTATGTTGTGAAAAACCGAGTAATAGCACTTAATAGTTTTCGGACATTACATGAAAAAAGAGAAGCGATGAAAAAATTAGCTTCATATAAATTTATTTTTGTTTCACCAGAGATGTTGCAGTCGGAAGTGTTAATAAGAGAATTGAAGAAAGTTCATATTTCATTATTTGTTGTGGATGAGGCTCATTGTATTTCACAATGGGGTTATGATTTTAGGCCAGACTATAAAAAACTAAATGTAGTCATTGAAAATATCGGGTCTCCTACGGTGCTAGCATTAACGGCAACAGCGACAAAAGATGTACTCCGAGATATAGCAGAGAGTTTAGATTTGAAGAAAGTGACGCAGCATGTATACTCTATTGATCGTCCAAATATTGCGATGGAAGTACAATTTGTGGAGACAATAGAAGAGAAGAAAGAAGCGCTTTTGAACCAGGTGATGTATTTACAAGGGCCAGGGATTGTATATTGTTCAAGCAGAGCGTGGACAGAACGTTTAACGGAGTATTTAAGAGGAAAAGGCGTGACTGGTGTCGCTTTTTATCATGGTGGTATGGAACATGAAGAGCGTATGTTAATTCAACAGCAGTTTATGAATGACCAGTTGCAGCTTGTAATATGTACAAGTGCTTTTGGTATGGGAGTAAATAAGTCGAATACGAGCTATATTATTCATTTTCATTATCCGACTAATATAGCTTCCTATTTACAAGAAATCGGAAGAGCTGGAAGAGATGGTGAACCGAGTATAGCTATCTTACTATGTAGTCCGTTAGATCACGATTTACCAATTTCGATAATTGAAGATGAATTGCCAAGTCAGTCGCAAATACAATTTTTATTCTCTTTACTACAAGAAAGAATGTTTCAAACGAAAGAATTACCAATAGAAGAGGTAGAAGAAATTTGTTATAATGCAGCAAGATTTAATGAACAATATTGGCGTTTTATCCGCTATCATCTTGAACAGCTTGGAATCATACAACAGCGAAAATTAAAATTAGAGAGCTTGTCAGATGAAATTATGAACAGATTAATAGTTGAAGTAGAAATAAGGCTACGTAATAAATATAGTGAGCTAGAAAACATGAAATCGTGGATACAAGTGAAAGAATGTAGGCGTGAATATTTGTTACAACAGTTCGGTTATAGAAAAGAGAACGAGTTGAAAAATTGCTGTGACTATTGTGGTATTACAAAAACAGATTATAAAAAAAGACAAGCGCAACAATCGGATTTCGACTATAATTGGGAAACAGAGTTACAAAAGCTTTTCGGTCTAGAAAAGATGGGGGAATGATGAACATTCAAAGGCATAATATTGAAGATATGAGTCCGAAAGAAATAAGGCTGAATCTGTATATCACACAGTTCATTATTATCGGTATCGGTTGTTTACTAGCATATGTATTATTCCGAGATATAAAATCGGTGTATAGTCTATGGAAGTGGGAACCGGTGTCTATACTTATAATAGGTGGCTTGTTGGCGATTGGTATTGTGTTATTAGATTATGTTGCAATGCGAGTATTTCCAGAGTCTTGGTTTGATGATGGTGGTATTAACGATAAGATGTTTCAAGGAATGTCAGTTATGCACCTACTCGTTATTACGTTCATTATCGGCTTTGCAGAAGAATTTTTATTTAGAGGTGTAGTGCAGACGCACTTTGGAATTGTAATAGCTAGTTTAGTATTTGCAGTGTTACATATTCGGTATATAACAAAGCCATTTTTGTTTTGTTTCGTCTGTTTCATTAGTTTTGTCTTTGGTTATGTATTTGAATGGACAGGAAATTTATTTATAACAATCTTTGCACACTTTCTTGTTGATTTTATAATGGGACTCCAATTAAGAAAATAAATGGAAGGTGGTGGTGAACAACATGAGAAAACGAATTCCTGATTTCGAAGAGGAATTAGAAGTTGAGCGAGTGGAAGAAAAAGAAAGTTTACCGCCGCGTAGTGAAATTCATAGAAATAAAGAGAAAAAAGAAAAGTTTAAAATGAATCATATTTTCGTCCGAGTTTTAACATTTCTATTCATATTACTACCAATTAGTATCTTATGGTATACAGATAAATATATTCAGGTGAAAAGTGATGGTAATAACGCTGGGAAAAGTGCGTTTGAGGTCATTTTCTTTGATTCAGCTAAATCTGAGTCTGAGGCAACAACTGAGAAAGTAGTAACGCATACGGTAAAAGAAGGAGAAACTTTAGAAAGTATAGCGAAGCAATATTTTTCAGATGAAACTGGGATTGAAGTGATTAAAAAGTATAATGATTTACAAGAAGATGAAGTGAATGTAGGTCAAGAAATAAAAATTCCGATAAAAGATAAGTCCGCAAAACAGGATAGCTAGTAACATACCTACTATAAAAACTGAGGATTATCTTTCTGCGGAAGGGAGTGAAAAATATATGATATGGATTATCTTATTAAGTGCTCTCATATGTATTGGTATTATATTTCTTCTTGTAATGTATACAGAAGCGATGCGTAATACTGTGTTAGAACATACTTTACTTTTTGAAGAATTTCCGAAAAGTTTTCAAAAAGTAAAGGTGTTTTTTATTTCTGATATTCATAGAAGGGTCATTTCAAGTTCATTAATTGAACAAGTAAAAGGAAAAGTAGACCTTGTAATTATTGGCGGTGATTTAGCGGAAAGAGGCGTCCCTTTATCGAAAATTTCTGCGAATATACAAAAGTTAAGAGCGATAGCTCCTGTATATTTTGTGTGGGGAAATAATGATTATGAGATTGAATATCATGAATTAGATGCTTTGTTATTAGAAAATAATGTGAAAGTTTTAGATAATACAAGAGTTGTATTTGAATCTGAACTAGGAGAAAAAATTTGTTTACTCGGTGTAGATGATGTTGGTTTGAAGCGTGATCGTTTAGATTTAGCTTTGGCTGATTGCAAAGAAGATGGTTTTCGCATATTAATTAGCCATAACCCTGATATAATAAATAAAATGTCTGGAAAAGAACAAATTTCACTTGTGTTAAGTGGACATACACATGGAGGACAGATTCGATTATTCCCATCTAAAAAATATTTAAAAGGTGGCGTATATAAGCATTCAAATATGACTCTTTTTGTTAGTAATGGGTATGGAACAACGTTGATTCCACTTCGCTTCCGAGCACCTGCTCAAACACATATTATTACGTTATGCGGAGGGAAATGATGCCAACTCTAAACGGGAAATATAACATAAAAGCTGTTTCGAATATAATTGGAATTCAGCCGAGTACGCTTCGTGCATGGGAAAGACGATATCAAATTATTGCCCCAAAGCGGAATCATGCGGGGCATCGATTATATACAGAAGAGCATATTCAAATTTTGAAATGGTTAATGGACAAGGTTTCTTCTGGCATGATGATTGGACAAGCAGTTCAATTATTAGAAGGGAATCGTTTGCAGAGTAATGTTCAAAAAGAAATACATTACGATAGAGAAGTTGTTTTAGTGGACGATTTACTGCAAGCTTTGTTAAAATTTGATGAAATTACAACTTCTGCATTGTTAAACGAGGCTTTCAGTATTTATGCAACAGAAAAAGTCATAGCAAGTATTGTTCTTCAAATGTCAAATAAATTGTTAACGTTAAAAAATAATAATGAAGTTACAATGGTGCAATTCCAATATGTCGTATCATTTTTACAAACTCGTCTAGGAATGGTGTATCATAATGCATCATCATTTTCTTCTATACACAAAGTTGTCGTGTTAGAAAATAATATGTTGAAAGGGTTTGTTTTCTCAACGTATTTACGCTTAAAGGGATATGAGGTGATATATATTAGGTCAAGCTTAGCGGAAGATGGTATTTTTTTAGCTGTTGAGCAAATACAACCTACATATGTAGTAGTCTCTTTTGATGAGGAACGAGAACTTAAGAACGCGATGAAAGACATGAATTTGTTGCAAGAAAAAAGTGAGAAACTTTCTGTTGGGTTTATAGGAGAAATAGGTGCTCGAGATCAGTTGAACATTCAAACATGCCTAATTGGTGATACGAAAGAAGAATGGGATGATTGGTTAAAAATGTTAGAATAGTTGTTCGAAAAGAACCATCTATTTTCTATTTCATATAATAAAAATTATATTCATTGGTTACGTAGGGAGGGTATGAGATGAGGCTGGAACGATTAAATTACAATAAGATAAAAATTTTCTTAACATTTGATGATTTATCTGAACGAGGATTAACGAAAGAAGATTTGTGGAGAAATGCACCGAAAGTACAGCAATTATTTCGTGATATGATGCAAGAAGCAAATAAGGAACTAGGGTTTGAAGCGGATGGTCCGATTGCAGTTGAAGTATTTTCTCTACAAGCGCAAGGAATGGTCGTAATTGTAACGAAAGAACATCAAGATGTGGATACAGATGATGAGTTCCGTGACGAGTTTATTGAAATGCAAGTGACTCTAGATGAAAGCGAGCATATACTTTATGAGTTTGCTACACTAGATGACGTAATTAACCTGTCGAATCGTTTATATAACCTTGATGTAACTGGCGGAAAACTATATACGTGGGATGGGCGTTTCTATCTTTGGATGGAAGAAGAGGAGCAAGTTCAATTACTGAAGGCAGATTTTATAGCTATTTTAGCAGAATATGGTAATCCGTCTACAGCAACTATTTATCGTCTAATGGAGTATGGTAAAGAATTAATGGCTTCTCAAGCAATTGAACAAATACACAATTACTTTGTGAAAAAACAAAACCTTAGCTAATATAACAAAGCTAAGGTTTTGTTTTTTATTTGGAGAAACATAAAATATTGGTCTGAAAATGTCAAAACGATTAGTGGTATAGAGGGAATCATAAATATTTGGGCGCTCTTTACTATATTTAAAAATATCTTCTTAAGTTGTTATATATAAGTAAAATAAAAAATATTTAAATATTTAAGTATTTTACTTTTCTAAAAGCAATAAAAGGACTATAATGATAGTGAAAACGCTTGCAACAGGAAATAGTTTGTATATATTTGTTAGCGTTTTCTATTGCATTCCAAATTTAACGGTGTATACTAGGCAATGAAGGTTTACTAAACAAGTGAAATTACAGGGGGTTTACTTACTATGGTAGCCGAAAAGGGAACTCAAACAAAAACACAACAACAAAGGGAACAACATTTTGAACTATTGAATTCGACACAAATTGTTATTAGTGAAGCATTAGAAAAATTGGGTTATCCAAACGAAGTATATGAATTATTAAAAGAACCAATTCGTATGATGACGGTGAAAATACCAGTTCGTATGGATGACGGGACTGTTAAAATATTTACAGGATATCGTGCACAACATAATGATGCTGTTGGTCCAACGAAAGGTGGAATTCGCTTCCATCCGAATGTAACAGAAAATGAAGTGAAAGCACTTTCAATCTGGATGAGTTTAAAATGTGGTATTGTTGATTTACCATACGGTGGAGGTAAAGGTGGAATTATCTGTGACCCACGTGAAATGTCATTCCGTGAGTTAGAAAGATTAAGCCGCGGTTATGTACGAGCAATTAGCCAAATCGTAGGACCGACGAAAGATATTCCAGCTCCAGATGTATTCACAAACTCTCAAATCATGGCATGGATGATGGATGAATATAGCCGTATTGATGAATTTAATTCACCAGGATTTATTACAGGTAAGCCACTTGTATTAGGTGGATCACATGGACGTGAAACAGCAACGGCGAAAGGTGTAACAATTTGTATTCGCGAAGCTGCAAAAAAACGCGACATTGATATTAAAGGTGCACGCGTTGTTGTTCAAGGATTCGGTAATGCTGGTAGCTTCTTAGCTAAATTTATGCATGATGCAGGCGCGAAAGTTATTGCAATCTCGGATGCTTACGGTGCATTGCATGATCCAAACGGATTAGATATTGATTATTTATTAGACCGTCGTGATAGCTTCGGTACAGTAACAAAACTATTTAATAATACAATTTCAAACAAAGAATTGTTAGAACTTGATTGCGACATTTTAGTTCCAGCTGCAATTGAGAACCAAATTACAGAAGAAAATGCTAATAATATTAAAGCAAAAATCGTTGTTGAAGCTGCAAATGGTCCAACAACATTAGAAGCAACTAAAATTTTAACAGATCGCGGAATTTTACTTGTTCCAGACGTATTAGCAAGTGCTGGCGGTGTAACAGTATCTTACTTTGAGTGGGTACAAAATAACCAAGGTTACTACTGGACTGAAGAAGAAGTAGAACAACGTTTAGAAAAAGTAATGGTAAGATCATTTGATTCTATTTATGAAACAGCACAAGTTCGTAAAGTGAACATGCGCCTAGCTGCGTATATGGTCGGTGTTCGTAAAATGGCTGAAGCAAGTCGCTTCAGAGGTTGGGTATAATATTATATCGTGAGAAAACGTGATTCCTTTCGAGGGAATCACGTTTTTTTGTTGAAGTATTAGTTTGAGGTGTTGTATATGGAAAATGAAATGATGGAACGAGTAGAACAATTAGAAGAAAAGGTTAAGAGGTTAGAGGGAGAACTCTCAAGAACGATGAAAGCCCGAAAAACAAGTAACGTTCGGATGTTCGGAGAAGGACTACTGTTTTTAATATTTGGTGCAGTTGTAGTAGGGCCGATTATCGCTTTTGTAATCTCAATTCTTACTTGGATTGTTGAAAAATAAAATAAAAACAAAAAAGAACGCTTGTTCTACACGAACAAACGTGCTATACTTTCCTTAGATAAACAAAACGGAAATGATTTTAAGGAGAGATAAATGATGAAAATGACAGTAGACCAAAGATTTATGATGCCAGCAGATGTTGTAGAACGAGTGGAAGTATTAAGAAACAAACAAAGTAAGCGCGGCACATTATTACAATCTGTAAATAAATTTTTCGGTTTAGATACGAAAGAAGATTGTGTTTGGTTTTACGGTTTTTATGGAGTTGCTGTAAGTATTTTATTATTTATGGTGTTCACATCAAATATTTTCGATTTTCTCTTCGCGTAAGAAATATGCGATAAGGACATTGCTACCGAATACATATATAAAGAAGTAAGGTAATCTTCTGAAGCGGGAGTTGGTAGTAATGGCGATGTTTCCTATAGAGCGTAACTATATTGGGTATGGAAGTTCACGACCGGGAATTCCTCTTTCTAAAGTAAGGTTTATTGTAAGTCATGATACGGGGAACCCTGGTAGCAATGCGATAGGGAATCGGGATTATTTTAATGAAATACAACCGAAAGCTTCGGCACATACATTTATAGATGATAAAACAATATTGGAAATTGTTCCTATAAATGAAGTTGCCTATCACGTTCGATATGGTGTGCCGACAGATAATGACTTATATGGTTATGATGCTAATAAGGCTGCCATTGGAGTGGAACTTTGTTATGGCGGTGATGTTAACTTTTGGGAAGCATATACCCGTTTTACGTGGTATCATGCGTATTTATGTCAAAACTTCGGCTTGAATCCGAAGAAAGATATCGTATCACATAAAACACTTGACCCAGCTAGAAAGATTGATCCTGAAAATGTATTAGGGAAACAAGGTATTAAATTTCAGCAGTTTTTAGCAGATGTCTATCGGATGTACGTTTCGTTTAGATGACAAATATATGAAAAATGAATACAATAAAGATAGGTGCCTACTGCTGTAAGTAGGTTTTTTCTTGTTTTTATAAATAGCGTATTGGTAGAAGACTAGGAGTGAGCTGAGTATGCAGAAAGAAACAGCTATCATAATTGGAGGCGGTCCGTGCGGATTAGCAGCAGCAATTTCGTTGCAAAAGGTAGGGATAAATCCGTTAGTAATTGAAAAAGGAAACATTGTAAATGCGATTTATAATTATCCAACTCATCAAACATTTTTCTCTTCTAGTGAAAAATTAGAAATTGGTGATGTAGCTTTTATTACAGAAAATCGTAAGCCAGTTCGAAATCAAGCGCTTGCGTATTATCGTGAAGTAGTAAAGCGTAAATCTGTACGTGTAAATGCTTTTGAGCGAGTGGAGAAAGTACAAAAAGATGGAGAAGTTTTTCATGTTGAGACAACAAAGCGTGACGGAAGTAAAGAAATATATATAGCGAAATATGTTGTTGTAGCAACTGGATATTATGACAATCCAAATTATATGAATGTTCCCGGCGAGGAACTGAAGAAAGTAGCTCACTATTTTAAAGAGGGACATCCTTATTTTGATCGAGATGTAGTAGTTATAGGTGGGAAAAACTCGAGTATAGATGCCGCGTTAGAACTTGTTAAAACCGGTGCGCGTGTAACGGTTTTATATCGCGGAAGTGAGTATTCACCAAGCATTAAGCCGTGGATTTTGCCGGAGTTTGAGGCGTTAGTACGAAGCGGCACAATTCAAATGCATTTCAGGGCTCACGTGAAAGAAATTACTGAACATACAGTAACGTTTACAGTCGATGATGGGGCATATACAATCCAAAATGATTTTGTATTTGCGATGACTGGTTACCATCCTGATCATAGTTTCTTAACGAAGATGGGTGTTCGGATTGATGAAGAAACAGGACGTCCGATTTATGCAGAGGATACAATGGAAACGAACGCTGAAAATATTTTCATTGCAGGTGTAATTGCTGCTGGAAATAATGCAAATGAAATATTTATTGAGAACGGTCGATTTCATGGGGATGCGATTGCGCAAACCATTGCGTCAAGGGAAATATAAAAAGAAGCTGTCGAAATAAACTTCGACAGCTTCTTTTTAATTGTGCATAAACATATTTTGGATTGTTTCATGAGAATTTGTATTCTCTAATGCAACTAATAATTTAATACGTGCTTTTTGAGCATTTAAACCGTATGTGAATACAATACCCATATCTTTTAATTGTTTGCCGCCACCTTCATATGAATATACATCTTGCACGATGCCATTGAAACAGCGAGAAACTAATACGACAGGAATTCCTTTGTCGATTAATCGTTCTAGACTAGGAAGTGTTCTTGGAGGTAAATTACCTTGTCCAAGTGCTTCAATAACAATACCATCTACTGGAAGGTTTTCAATTGCTGCTAACAATGTATCGTCCATACCAGCGTATGCTTTTAGAACAACTACGTTTTTAGAAACCTTATTTACTGAATATGTTTCATGGTGTACTAAAGCGTGATGGAATACAACGCCGCGCTTTGTTACCATACCAATTGGTCCATACTGTGGACTCTGGAATGTTGCCACGTTACTTGTATGTGTTTTCGTTACATTTGTAGCGCAATGGATTTCGTCGTTTAATACGACTAAAACACCTTTTTCAGCAGCTTCACTACAGCTAGCTACTTTTACAGCTGATAAGAAGTTATATAGACCATCAGCACCTAATTCATTACTAGAACGCATTGCACCTGTTACAACGATCGGAATAGTTGCTTGCACTGTTAAATCTAAGAAATAGGCTGTTTCTTCTAATGTATCCGTACCATGCGTAATGACTACGCCATGAATGTTGTTTTGTTTTACTCTTTCATCAATGATGACTTGTAATTGTAACATTTCGCTCGGTGTCATATGAGGAGATGGTAGATGGAACACGTCTTCAACGATTAAATCAACATCGCCTTCTAAATCAGGAATAAATTTTAAAAGAGGATTTTTTTCACCTGGTTGTACGACCCCAGTTTCTTTATCTTCCTCCATTGCAATTGTTCCACCTGTGTGTAAAACTAGGATTCTTTTCAATGCTTATACCCCTTTCAAGTTGAAAAATACATTTAGAACATAACATGTTTTGAGTAAATTCGACAATGGAAATGTATAAAAGTATGCCTCGAAAATGACAATAAAGTTAGCTGCTATATATACGATGTATAAAATCACGAAACGAAATGTGTAAATGTAGGATAGGAGGGAGCAATTACATTGAAAAAGATGGAGAAAATTTTTATTCGTATATTAGTAATACAATTCATTTGTCTTTCTGTTGTGCAATTGTTATTTATACATAAGTCATCAGTGAAATATTTATCTAAAATTGTTTATTATGAAGGTGTCATGGTAAAAAACAAAGCAGAAATCTTACAGGTGAATAGGTAGTTTTCATTTTCTTCTATGGAGGATTATGCTACAATAATTGAGGATTTAATGACGTGAAGCAAATGAGAAGAAGCAGGAGAATACCTGCTTTTCGTTTTGTTTTATAAGTGAAAAAATGAGGTGTTACAATGGATAAACGAATTTCAATTGCTATAGATGGTCCAGCAGCTGCTGGAAAAAGTACGGTTGCAAAAGTTGTGGCAAAGAAACTTTCTTACGTTTATATTGATACAGGCGCAATGTACCGCACGATTACATATGCAGCCCTTGAACAAAAAGTGGACATTGAAAATGAAGAGAAGTTAATGGAAGTTGTAAAGAATGTAAATATTGAGTTTCAGCAAGGAGAAAATACACAACTTGTATTTTTAAATGGACAAGATGTTTCTGAAGTAATTCGTACACCTGAGGTGACGAATCGAGTATCTATTGTGGCGAAACATCGCCTTGTTCGTGAAGAAATGGTACGTCGTCAACAAGAGTTAGCGGAAAAAGGCGGCGTTGTAATGGATGGCCGTGATATTGGTACACATGTGTTACCAGATGCTGAAGTGAAGATCTTTATGCTTGCTTCTGTTGAAGAAAGAGCAGAAAGAAGACATTTAGAAAATATAAATAAAGGTTTCGATTCTAATTTAGAGCAGTTAAAAAAAGAAATTGCTCAGCGTGATAAATTAGATTCAGAACGCGAGGTTTCTCCTCTAAAGAAAGCTGATGATGCATTGGAATTAGATACAACTTCTTTATCAATTGAAGAAGTTGTCCAAAAAATTATGAGTATTGTTTCAGGAGTGTTTGCGAAATAAAGAAAGGGGATAACCTCTTTCTTTTTTTGTTTATATAGAAATGTAAAGGATGCGTGAATTGTGAGTCTCTTTCCTTGACAAATGAACGGATTTGTAAGAAGTTAGTAAAAGAAGGATAAAACTTTCAGAATATATTCGCTATTATATTTCAAAACATACTTTCTTCAAGATGATTTTGCTGTATACTATTTATATAGGTTTAATATATTTTCTAGTGAAATGTATGAAAACTGAGTATGTGATGATAAATTCTTAAACATGCAAATGAAAACATATGTTTTCATTTCGTATATACATAAAAAATGCTTTGTCAATTCTGTAGGGAGGTATTTCCATGGTAGAGAAAATGAATGAAGAAGTTATGGATTCAAAAGAATTACAAGTTGGTGACGTTGTTACAGGTTCTGTAACGAAAGTTGAAGAGAAACAAGTGCTTGTAAATGTTGGATACAAAACAGATGGCGTAATTCCAATTAGTGAATTAGCTAACGTTCATATTGAAAAAGCAAGCGATGTTGTAGAATTAGATCAAATACTAGAATTAAAAATTATTAAATTAGAAGAAGATGATCTTGTCTTATCTAAACGTGCTGTTGATGCAGAAAAAGCATGGGTAGAATTACAAGAGAAATTTACTTCTGGTCATGTGTTTGATGTTACTGTAAAAGATATCGTGAATGGTGGATTAGTTGTGGACCTTGGTGTTCGTGGTTTTATCCCAGCTTCACTTGTAGAAGTACATTATGTAGAAGATTTTACTGACTATAAAGGCAAAACATTAGCCGTGAAAATTGTTGAATTAGACCGCGAAAAAAATCGTGTAATCCTTTCGCATAAAGCAGTAGTAGAATTAGAACTAGATTCTAAGAAAAAAGAAGCGATTTCTTCATTAAAAGAAGGAGACGTTGTTGAAGGAACAGTGCAACGATTAACGGATTTTGGTGCTTTCGTTAACGTTGGTGGTGTGGACGGTTTAGTTCATATTTCACAAATTTCACACGAACGTGTAGAGCAACCTTCTGAAGTATTAGAGCAAGGTCAAAAGGTAAAGGTAAAGGTATTATCTGTTGATGCTGATACACAACGTATTTCTTTATCAATTAAAGCAGCACAGCCAGGACCTTGGGAGAATGTTGCTGGCGAAATAAAAGCTGGAGATATTCGTGAGGGAGTAGTAAAACGTCTTGTTACATTCGGTGCATTCGTTGAAATTTTACCTGGCGTTGAAGGTCTTGTGCATGTATCTCAAATTGCAAATCGTCACGTGAAAAATCCAAATGAAGTATTGGAAATGGGACAAGAAGTAAAAGTGAAAGTGCTTGAAGTCCATGTTGCAGAGAAACGTATTTCTTTAAGTATAAAAGAAACGCTTGAGGAAAATAATGTAATTGAGGATTACAGTCAGTATGAACCAAATGCTGATTCTGCTACTTTCCAATTAAGTGATATTATTGGTGAACAACTGAAAAAATTAAAGAAATAAAGAGGGGTACAAGTGGTAAGGGCAAAACGTAAATTAGATCATATTGAATACGCTCTTTCTACTGGTCAGTCTCGTACGCATGGCTTTCATGATATTGATTTTGTGCATCAAGGATTGCCAAATTCAAGTTATGACACAATAACATGTGAAACAAAAATCGGCGAACTTTCACTAAGTTCGCCGATTTTTATCAATGCGATGACTGGTGGTGGGGGAGAGAAAACGTTACATATTAATGAGCAATTAGCATATGTAGCGAAACATCATAATCTTGCTATGGCTGTAGGGTCGCAAATGGCGGCGTTAAAAGATGAAAGTGAGGCTGCTTCTTATACGATTATTAGAAAGGTAAACCCAAATGGTGTTTTCTTTGCTAATTTAGGTAGTGAGGCAACTATCGAACAAGCAGAGCGTGCCGTTGATATGATTGAAGCGAATGCATTGCAAATTCATTTAAATGTCATACAAGAGTTAACGATGCCAGAAGGAGACCGTGACTTTACTGGTGTACTTCAGCGCATTGAGAAAATTGTATTAAATAGTAAAGTTCCTGTCATTGTGAAAGAAGTTGGATTTGGGATGAGTAAGGAAACCGTACAACAGTTAGCGAGCATAGGTGTAACGGCAATTGATATTGGTGGACAAGGTGGTACAAATTTTGCTGCTGTTGAAAATGAAAGAAGACAGCGAATGCTTTCTTATTTTAATAACTGGGGCATACGAACAGCAACCTCGATTATTGAAGCAACCTCTACAAATAATAACCTCTCTTTTATTGCATCTGGGGGTATACAAACAGCGCTTGACGTAGCGAAAGCAATCGCATTAGGGGCGAATACAACTGCGTTTGCTGGATACTTTTTACGTATTTTAATGCAAGATGGTATCGAGAAGTTAGTGGATGAAATTGATCTTTTACATACAGATTTGAAATTTATTATGACAGCTCTTGGTGCAAAGACGATAGAAGAGTTACAGGCTGTACCTCTTGTTGTAAAGGGCGAAACGTATCATTGGTTAACACAGCGTGGTATTGATACGACGCATTATAGTAGAAGATAAAAAAATCAACCGTTTGGTTGATTTTTTTGTTTTTGTTCGTTTTAGTAATATAAGGTGAGGAATGGAATTAATATTCTATCAAAATAAAATTATTCCTATATAAACACTATCTTGTGCAAGTTGCGACTGAAAAAGAGGCTGGAAAATGTAGATAGTTTTCTACTGAATTATTGGGGAGGGTTTAATTTCGTAAAGGAAAAATAGGTAGAGATAAAAATAAACCATAGAAAAATTCGGATGTTAAATGTTATTTTGATATAAGTAAAAATCATTAAAATAATTATGTAAAAGACGGTTTCGTACAATATCGAAACCGTCTTTTTGTGTTCATTAGTGCTGATTTTGTTTTCGGGCTTGCTCTGGTGTATCCAGTCCAGTTGCACCCGGATATTGTAGTGATTGGTCACGATCAGATTCAACGCGTCGTGATTCTCTTAGTTTTCGTTCTTGACGATCTTTACCCATAATGAATAGCACCTCCTTATTAAAAGTGTTGCTGTTATATGAAAAAACTATGCGCGAAGAAAGTGGATTAACTTTCATAAAAAGTTCCCATAATGGAAAACATAGGAGGTGAAATGATGGAAGGGAGTACTTTTTATTTTTTAGCTTGGATAGGGTGGATTGTTGTAACTTTTTTTATGAAAAAGGACTCTATGCGGTGGAAGATAAGCGCTTGTATATTGATTTTTATTATTTGCTCTCCGTTACATGTAACGATTGCTTCATTCACGGTATCAGTAAATGCACTTTTGCTTTGTATTGTTGCTTTTATAGGAATCGCACTATATTCTATTTGGAAAAAATTATATAGCTTACTTTCGGCACTTATTATTGCAATGTTATATACAAGTTTTCATTTGTTAGAAGTATATGATCCGATTTGGATTGTGGTGGACAGGTTGTTTTTGGTAAGTGGTGCTCTTGTGTATGCATCGGTTTTATTGCATGAGGATCGCATATTACGATTATGTTCTCTTTATATAGGAATGTTACAGGGGGAATTGTTAGTGACACTTATTTTTCGAAAACTACATTTCCCTTATGATTACGGAAGTTTAGCGTTTTTTGATATCATCGCCGTTACTACATTTTTCATGGCAATTTTGTTTTGGATTGCAAAAGCATCAGTATACATGGAACAGTTCAAGAGGAAATCACGTAAAAGAAAGGCGAGGGTAATACATGACTGAATATACACCGGCCATTTTATGCGGAGTAATAGCGGGGACAGTAACGAGAGTGCTAATGCTCCGGACAGATACGCGTCAATATCCGACGAGGCTCCACGGGAAAATTATTCACGTTGCGATGGGGTTAATTGCAGCGGCTTTAGGAGCGATTGCAATTCCGTCAATTTTGAAAAAAGATTTTTCTGCTATTACATTTCTTACATTAGCAGCAACACAGTTTCGTGATGTGCGTAATATGGAAAGAAATACCCTTCAACAATTAGATGGATATGAGCTCGTACCGCGTGGAAATACATATATTGAAGGGATTGCATTAGTTTTTGAAAGTCGAAACTATTTGGCGATGTTAACGTCGTTTGCAACGACGTTTGCGTATATAGGATTCCATTCATGGATTGCTGGAGTAATTATGGCTATAATCGCATTTATTATCGCGAAAAAATTAATGTCTGGCAGAAGGTTACATGATCTTGTTGATATCGAGCATGTTCCACTTCGTTTTGAAGGAGCGGGGCTGTATATTGATAATATTTACATTATGAATATTGGATTACCAGCAAGGCAAGAGGAAATTATGAAATATGGAATGGGCTTTATTTTAAGGCCGAAAACAATTGATGCGATGGTGACAATCTCAAACTTAGGACAACGACAAGCTATTTTACATGATGTTTCTGTTGCTTTAGGGATTTATAGAGATTCTGGTACGCCAGCACTTGTGCCGTTGGCAAAGCGTGATTTAGAAGATGGTAGGGTTGGGATTTTTGTCTTGCCACAAGATCAAGATGCAGAGAAAGCGATAGGTGTCATAGGGAATGTGCCGACGTTAGAAAGTGCTGTTCATATGTCATCGGAAGCCCCGAAAGGAAGGGGAGATAAAAGATGATGTTAGAAAGTGTAATTCTCGCGGTTATTACAACAACGCCGGAGAAATTTGCTGGTGGTGCCCCTTTGTTTACTTGTGAATCGACAGATGAGTTAGAATTTGTTGCAAATAATTTAGAGGCAATTTTAGATGGTATTGCGCATCGCTTACAAGAGAATGTATATATTATTGTGAAACATTAGTAACGTGTGGTATAATGTGAGGTGTTTTGATACGCTGAGAAATATTCTGGAATGCAAATCCCTTCTTGCACAAAGAAGGGTTTTTTACATAATAAACAGAAGCAAGTTGAAAGGATGAAAGTATATGCCGAAACCAGTAATAGCAATAGTAGGCCGCCCGAACGTAGGAAAATCTACTATTTTCAATAGAATTGTTGGAGAAAGAGTTTCAATCGTAGAAGATATACCAGGTATAACGCGAGACCGTATTTATAGTGCGGGAGAATGGTTAAATCATGAATTTAACATTATTGATACAGGTGGAATTGATATTGGAGACGAGCCGTTCTTGACACAAATTCGTCAACAAGCGGAAGTAGCGATTGATGAAGCAGATGTTATCATTTTTATGACGAATGGTCGCGATGGTGTAACTGCAGCAGATGAAGAAGTTGCTAAAATTTTATATCGTTCTAAAAAACCAATTGTACTTGCGGTAAATAAGGTTGATAATCCAGAAATGCGTAGTGATATTTATGATTTTTATGCATTAGGATTTGGCGAGCCATTCCCGATTTCAGGTACACACGGTTTAGGACTTGGTGATTTGTTAGATGAAGCTGCAAATCATTTTCCAAAGATTGAAGAAGAAGCGTATGATGATGAAACAATCCGTTTCTCTTTAATTGGACGTCCAAATGTAGGGAAATCATCACTTGTAAATGCACTTCTTGGTCAAGAACGTGTAATTGTAAGTAATATAGCGGGAACGACACGTGATGCTGTTGATACACCATATAGTAAAGATGGTCAAGATTATGTAATCATCGATACAGCTGGTATGCGTAAAAAAGGGAAAGTATACGAAAGTACAGAAAAGTATAGTGTACTTCGTGCGCTTAGAGCGATTGAACGTTCTGACGTTGTTTTAGTCGTTTTAGACGGAGAAGAAGGAATTATTGAACAGGATAAAAAAATTGCTGGATATGCTCATGATTCAGGACGTGCTGTTATTATCGTCGTAAACAAATGGGATGCAGTGAAAAAAGATGAAAAAACAATGAAAGCATTTGAAGAAAACATCCGTGCTCATTTCCAATTTTTAGAGTACGCACCGATTGTATTCTTATCTGCGAAAACGAAAAAACGTACACAAACATTATTACCAGTTATTAATGAAGTAAATGAAAGCCATAGTATCCGTATTCAAACGAACGTATTAAATGATGTAATTATGGATGCGGTAGCGATGAATCCAACACCAACTCATAATGGTAGCCGTCTGAAAATCTTCTATGCGACACAGGTTGCGGTAAAACCACCAACATTTGTTATATTTGTAAACGATACAGAATTAATGCACTTTTCATATGAGCGCTTCTTAAAGAATCGTTTACGTGAAGCGTTCGGTTTTGTAGGAACGCCGATTCACATTATCGCTAGAGCAAGAGACTAATGGAGAGGATGTGATTTTATGACAAAAATCACAGTAGTTGGAGCAGGTAGCTGGGGAACAGCGTTAGCGATGGTATTAGCTGACAATGGACATGATGTACGTATTTGGGGAAATCGTTCTGAACTTATGGATGAGATTAATACAAAACATGAGAATAGTCGATATCTTCCAGGAATTACATTGCCAAGCACAATCGCAGCCTACTCTTCTTTAGAAGAAGCGTTAGTAGATGTAAATGTAGTACTTCTTGTAGTACCAACGAAAGCGTATAGAGAGGTATTACAAGATATGAAGAAATATGTAGCAGGTCCGACTACTTGGATTCATGCAAGTAAAGGGATTGAACCTGGTACATCAAAACGTATTTCGGAAGTGATTGAGGAAGAAATTCCAGAGGACTTGATTAAAGATGTTGTTGTACTATCTGGACCGAGTCATGCTGAAGAAGTTGGTTTACGTCAAGCGACAACTGTTACGTCTGCAGCAAAGCGTATGGAAGCGGCTGAGGAAGTACAAGATTTGTTTATGAATAGTTACTTCCGTGTATACACAAATCCAGATATCGTTGGAGTTGAGCTTGGTGGTGCGTTAAAAAATATTATCGCATTAGCTGCTGGGATAACTGATGGACTTGGATTAGGTGATAATGCGAAAGCGGCATTAATGACACGTGGTTTAACGGAGATTGCTCGTTTAGGAAGAAAAATGGGCGGAAATCCATTAACGTTTGCTGGTCTAACTGGTATGGGAGACTTAATTGTAACTTGTACAAGTGTTCATAGCCGAAATTGGCGCGCTGGAAATATGCTTGGAAAAGGACACTCTTTAGAAGAGGTGTTAGAAAGCATGGGTATGGTTGTAGAAGGTGTAAGAACAACGAAAGCTGCTCACGAATTAGCAGAGAAAATGGAAGTTGAAATGCCGATTACAGCTGCCTTATATGACGTGCTATTCAATGGGAATAATGTGAAAGATGCAGTAGGCTCATTAATGGGACGTGTTCGAAAACATGAAGTGGAAGCTATACCTGACTTACTTTAAAGAAAAGCGACAGAAGTACATTTGTACTTCTGTCGCTTTTTATTTTTATGGGTCTTTTCACCATTTTTTTAATTTTGCATAGGATGAAGAGTAACTTGAGGAGAGGGTGAAAAGAATGGATAATAACATTTTTAATAACATTGAAAAAGAAGCGAAAGTGAATAAAGAAGATATTTTTAAATTAGCATCATCTGTACAGAATGCGAATTTACGTGATGAGACTGTGCTTCGTCAATTGATTCATCAAGTGGCTCTTATGGCAGGACGTGAAGTGCCGAAAGAACAAGAGGATCAAATTGTAAAAGCGATTATTAACAATAATATGCCCGCTGATTTTGGTTCGTTAAGCAAAATGTTTAAAAAATAAGATATAAGAAACAAAGAGTTTGTAGATTGCATATGATAGCCATGAAAGTATGGGAATAGAGCTGTTTTGGGCATATTTGGTCAACCGAAGCGAGAGATACACTCGCTTCGGTTTTATTTTTATTTAGATTAGTGGAAGATGCGAAAAAACCTGTTGATTAAAGTTATATATTCGTAATTTTTAGTAAAATGTTCTTTTTGTATTTGTTTAAAGATTTTAATTTGTTAAAATAGTATAAAAATAGATTAATAAAAAGGGGTGTGTATATGTCAGAAGGGCTCATAAAAATGTGGTTTGCTTTAGGAGCAATTGGATTTATGTTTTTTGCAGTAAGTTTTATTTTACTAAGTAGATACAAAATAAAGAATAAATTTTTGAAAGGGATTACAGCGTTAGTAGCGTACACCCTTATGATTGTGTCAGGAATTGTTATTTTTCTTGTTGTATTTAGTGGACCTGTACAGCAGTAAAGGGAATGGTCTCGAAAATGCTACATACGGAGCAAGTTATATTAGTATGAAAAGGTGATTGCTAGTGAAAAAAGTCCATATTATTTTAATATTTTGTTGTATGAGCCTTTTAACAGGATGTCTGTATCCGAAAGAAAATATGAAACAAAATGCCGTTCCTTATGAAGATCAGATACAGGTTGTTCAAAAAGCTGTAGTGACATTTAAGGAGCAAAATGAGGGGATATTGCCAATTAAGACGCGGGATATGAGTACGCCTATTTATCAAAAGTATCCAATCGATTTTCAAAAGATTGCTCCGCGTTACATACAAGAAGCGCCAGGAAATGCGTATGAAAGCGGAGGAGTATACCAATACGTATTAATAGACGTTGAAACAAACCCGACAGTAAAGTTAATTGATGTTAGGATGGCTGAACAAATCCAGGAATTATCATTAAAGCTTAGGATGTATCGGGATGAACATCAATATCCGCCTTTTAAAAAGGTAATTTCAGATGGTGTGTATGAATTAGATTTCAAAAAACTAGGATATAAAGATGTGCCGCAAGTGACAAGTCCGTATTCTGGTAAAGGGCTTCCTTTTGTAATCGATGAAAAGGGAGAAATTTATGTTGATTATCGAATCGATTTATATGAAGCGTTGAAAAAAAATGAAGGGCAATTTAAGGAAGGGGAAGATATTCGGAATATACTTTCGAAAGATTCTCCATTTGTACCTGCGTATTCTTTACCGTATACGGTAAAGAATGGAGAACCAATTTTTTTAAAATCATAAGTCATGAACCTTTCTTTTAGTGAATAAGTTCTAGAAGAAAGGTTTTTTATGTTACACAACTTGCGATGCAAACAAAAGGTATTTTTTAATAGTCATATGAAATTGGACAAAATTATATGATATATTGTCCGAACTTCTAGAATACCATTATATTATATCAGATATTATAGGCAACGTTAGAGAAGGTATTAGTTGACTATAAATGTGGAATTATTCCCAAAAATATTGAGGGAGGGAATCACTTGGAAAAGGTAGATATTTTTAAAGATATTGCGGAACGCACAGGCGGTGATATTTATTTTGGAGTTGTAGGAGCTGTTCGAACAGGGAAATCAACATTTATTAAAAAATTTATGGAACTTGTAGTTATTCCTAATATTGAGAATGAGTCTGACCGTCAAAGGGCGCAGGATGAACTGCCTCAAAGTGCTGCTGGTCGTACAATCATGACGACGGAACCGAAGTTTGTTCCAAACCAAGCGGTTTCTATCGAAGTAGATGAAGGTCTTGAAGTGAATATTCGATTGGTAGATTGCGTTGGATATACGGTTCCAGGAGCAAAAGGCTATGAAGATGAGAATGGCCCGCGCATGATTAATACTCCTTGGTATGAAGAACCTATTCCATTCCATGAAGCTGCAGAAATCGGAACACGTAAAGTAATTCAAGAACATTCCACAATTGGTGTTGTAATTACAACAGATGGAACGATTGGGGAAATTCCAAGAAGAGATTATATAGAGGCAGAAGAACGCGTAGTAAATGAGTTAAAAGAAGTCGGAAAACCTTTCATTATGATCATTAACACTGTACAGCCGTATCATCCAGATACAGAGCAATTGCGCCAAAGTTTATCTGAAGAATATGATATCCCAGTCATTGCGATGAGTGTAGAAAGTTTAAGGGAAACAGATGTGTACAATGTGCTTCGAGAGGCTTTATTTGAGTTCCCGGTTTTAGAAGTGAATGTTAACCTTCCGAGCTGGGTGATGGTGTTAAATGAAGGGCATTGGTTACGCCAAAGTTATCAAGAAGCTGTTCAAGAGACTGTGAAGGATATAAAACGTCTTCGTGATGTGGACCGTGTTGTTTGGCAGTTTAGTCAGTATGAATTTATTGATCGAGCGAGCTTAGCTGGCATTGATATGGGGCAAGGTGTAGCAGAGATTGATTTATATGCACCAGATGAATTATATGATCAAATTTTAAAAGAAGTAGTAGGAGTAGAAATTCGAGGGAAAGATCATTTATTAAAGCTTATGCTCGATTTATCTCATGCGAAAATAGAATACGATCAAGTGGCGGATGCCCTGCGTATGGTAAAGCAAACAGGATATGGTGTAGCAGCGCCTGCGTTAGCTGACATGAGCTTAGATGAGCCAGAAATTATTCGTCACGGTTCAAGGTTTGGTGTGAAATTAAAAGCTGTAGCTCCGTCTATTCATATGATTAAAGTAGATGTGGAGTCAACGTTTGAGCCAATCATTGGTACTGAAAAGCAAAGTGAAGAATTAGTTCGTTATTTAATGCAGGATTTTGAAGATGACCCATTATCAATTTGGAATTCTGATATATTCGGACGTTCACTTAGCTCTATTGTTCGAGAAGGCATTCAAGCGAAACTATCTTTAATGCCAGAAAATGCGAGATATAAATTAAAAGAAACGCTAGAAAGAATTATTAATGAAGGATCTGGCGGATTAATTGCGATTATATTATAAGAAAAAATCCCTCTCATCGTAGAGGGATTTTTTTTGATTTTCGCGTATAGCATAGCAAAATAAACAGTCATTATCTAATATATTGTTGTAAATTGTCAAGTTTCATCAGATTTTCACATTTTAAGAGTAACAATTTCCTTAAAAATATTGAATTATAAAGGAGAATCGTATAATATAGGCGTTGATAATGATTTATCTACATCTTTGTAGTATAGAATTTGTAAAAATTGCCTACAAATGAAAGTAAGACTCATTTTATGATCATTATACAGTCTTATCTTTGGGAGGAGGTGAATGGCATGAACAAGACAGATTTAATCAATGCTGTTGCAGAAGCAAGTTCCCTTTCTAAAAAGGACGCAACAAAAGCAGTAGACGCTGTTTTTGATTCTATCTTAGAAGCTTTAAAACAAGGTGATAAAGTACAACTGATCGGATTCGGTAACTTCGAAGTTCGTGAGCGTGCGGCTCGTAAAGGTCGTAACCCACAAACAGGTGAGGAGATTGAAATCGCTGCAAGTAAAGTACCTGCATTCAAACCTGGTAAAGCGTTAAAAGATGCGGTTAAATAATCCTTACATATTAACAGGGAAGAAGAGTTTCCTTTTTGGGAACTCTTCTTTTTGCTTTTAAAAACATAAATATGCTAGAATGTGTTCGTATCACTTTTAGGTTTTCGGGAGGGCTAGCGGATGGCAAAAGTTAATTTAGAACAAATTGAACATGCAGTACGCCTTATTTTAGAGGCAATCGGAGATGACCCAAATCGTGAGGGAGTACTTGATACACCAAAGCGTGTGGCAAAAATGTACGCAGAAGTGTTCGCGGGTATGCATGAAGATCCGAAAGAACATTTGCATAAAGTGTTCGGAGAAGATCACGAGGAGCTTGTACTAGTAAAAGATATACCGTTTTATTCGATGTGTGAGCATCATTTAGTTCCATTCTATGGAGTTGCTCACGTTGCATATATTCCGCAAGGCGGAAAAGTGACAGGGTTAAGTAAATTAGCTCGAACTGTAGATACAATTGCACGTCGTCCACAACTGCAAGAACGTATTACATCAACAGTAGCGAACTCTATTATGGAAGTACTAGAACCGCATGGTGTAATGGTAGTAGTAGAAGCGGAACATATGTGTATGACGATGCGTGGTGTGAAAAAGCCGGGCGCGAAAACTGTAACAACAGCAGTACGTGGTGTGTTAGAAAATGATGCAGCGGCACGTAGTGAAATTTTATCTTTTATTAAAACAAAGTAAAGAAAAGTAGGAAACTGCTTTTCTTTTTTTTTTATGTAAATAAATGATATAGTTTTAGCAAGGCAGAGTGAGAATAGAAAGACTACTAAAAAGAATGGAAGATGTTATTTAGTTCGGTGGAAGTTTGGAAAGAGTAGCCAAGTTTTGGTTATAGAAAATAGAATGTATGTGTTATAATAAGTTTTATGAATTAGAAAACAAGGGTGATTTTTGTGTGTGACATCTACGGAGGGTATGCGGGTATAAGAGAGAAATTGATGGAGAAATTACGCCATCCTTATTTTATAAACTATATTGAAGAACCATTTATTGATGAAGAAAAAATAGCATTGTTATATGGTGCTTTAAAAAGTGAAAATTTACATATAGAACAAATTGAGCATTATGTAGTAACGATTATGCTTGTGCAAATTGCGCTTGATACACATGAAAGAGTATCAAATAAAGCAGGGGAAGAAGCAAATGAATCGCATAAACGTCGCCAGTTAACAGTGCTTGCTGGTGATTACTATAGCGGGTTATATTATTACTTACTGTCTATGAATCGTGATATTGTTTTAATTCGTGCGCTTGCTGAAGGAATTAAAGAAATTAATGAACACAAAATAATGTTATATCAAAAAGCGCATGAAACGATGGATGACATAATGGAAAGTGTAGTAACGATTGAGTCTGCACTCTTGCAAAAAACATGTGATCATTTTCATTTATCGCATTGGAAGCCATTTATAACGTATGTACTAGGAAAAAACCGTCTTCAAAAAGAATGTGAACTGCATGCTGAAAAACAACATTCACCTGTTTTTCAAGCAGTTCAAGGGATTGCGAAGGATCAAGCGGAGGCAGAAAGAGTTATTCATGGATGGATGATGGAACTCAGAAAGAAAGAAAATCAATTTTTGGAAAACCACACAGATATAAGTGAAATAAACTCTGTGTTAAGAGATAGATCGAAGACATAAGCAATTTTACATTGGAAGAAGGTACGAGCATGCAACAATCAAAAGAAGAAAGAGTACATGATGTATTTGAGAAAATCTCTGATAAATACGATGTGATGAATTCTGTCATTAGTTTTCAAAGACATAAAGCGTGGCGTAAAGAGACGATGCGCATTATGGATGTAAAACCAGGTAACAAGGCTCTCGATGTATGCTGCGGGACAGCGGACTGGACAATTGCGCTAGCTGGAGCGGTAGGTGAACAGGGCAAGGTTGTTGGTTTAGACTTCAGTGAAAATATGTTATCTGTCGGTAAGCAAAAGGTGGAGGCGTTACAATTAAAACAAGTAGAACTTTTACACGGGAATGCAATGGAACTTCCATTTGAAGATAACACATTTGATTATGTAACGATTGGATTTGGTTTACGTAACGTACCGGATTATATGCACGTATTAAAAGAAATGACGCGTGTAGTAAAACCAGGTGGAAAAGTAATTTGTTTAGAAACATCTCAACCAACAATGATTGGTTTTCGACAAGGATATATTTTATACTTTAAATATATCATGCCGTTATTTGGAAAGTTATTTGCGAAAAGTTTTAAAGAATATTCATGGCTGCAAGAATCTGCTAGTACATTCCCGGGTATGAAAGAATTGGCTCATATGTTTGAAGAAGCTGGACTTGAACGTGTACAAGTGAAGCCGTTTACTTTTGGGGTAGCAGCGATGCATTTAGGTATGAAACCAGAATCAAAATAGAAAATAGAAAAAAGAAAAAAGAAGTTTTAGGTTAAGGTGAACAATATGAAGTTACAACTTATGTACTCTTTTTTACGATCGGATATTAATGTGATAGAAAAAGAATTAAAAAAGACAGTTGCTTCTGAACAGCCATTGGTAGAAGAGGCGGCATTACAACTTATTGAAGCTGGTGGGAAGCGAATTCGTCCTGTATTTGTGTTGCTTGCGGGAAAATTTGGAGATTATAAGTTAGATGCAATTAAGCATGTAGCTGTTGCGTTAGAACTTATTCATATGGCTTCTCTTGTTCACGATGATGTTATTGATGCTGCATTTTTACGACGTGGTAGTGCAACTGTGAATGCGAAATGGGGAGATCGTATTGCAATGTATACAGGGGACTATTTGTTCGCTAAGTCTCTTGAATGTATAACAAATATCGAAATTCCAGAGGCGCATCAGGCGCTATCGCATACCATTTTAGAAGTGTGTAAAGGTGAAATTGAACAAATTAAAGATAAGTACAATTATGACCAAAATTTACGAACGTATTTAAGAAGAATAAAGCGAAAAACAGCATTATTAATTGCTGCGAGTTGTCAACTAGGAGCAATTGCTGCTGGCGCTAATCGTGATACGGTAAATCGACTATTTTGGTATGGGTATTTTGTAGGAATGTCGTATCAAATTATTGATGATATTTTAGACTTCGTTTCCACAGAAGAGAAGCTTGGAAAACCTGCTGGTGGTGATTTGTTACAAGGGAATATTACGCTTCCTGCCCTATACGCTATGGAAGATCCCGTGCTTCGTAAGAAAATCACATCTGTACATGAAAATACAACAGCGGACGAAATGAAAGAAATTATTGAGGCTGTAAAAAATAGTGACGCTATTGATCAAGCATTTGCGTTTAGTGAACGTTATTTACATAAAGCATTAGAAATCATAAAACCACTTCCGCGTGGACAAGCGAAGTATGCATTACAAAATGTAGCAAAGTATATTGGGAAACGAAAATTTTAGTGTTTTTTCTAAAAAATAAAATAATCTCTCTATTTCAAAACTATTGCGCAATTGTGATAAGGGTGTTAATATGTGTGTGGGGATATACAATTACATACATAATTCAGAAGTGGAGAGATTTTTTATGGAAAAAACATTTCTAATGGTAAAACCAGACGGTGTACAACGTGCCTTCATTGGGGAAATCGTAGCTCGTTTTGAGAAAAAAGGCTTTCAATTAGTTGGTGCAAAATTAATGCAAGTCACTCCGGAAATTGCTGGACAACACTATGCTGAGCACACAGAGAAACCTTTCTTTGGTGAATTAGTAGACTTTATTACATCTGGACCTGTATTCGCAATGGTATGGCAAGGTGAAGGTGTAGTAGATACAGCTCGTAACATGATGGGTAAAACAAGACCACATGAAGCAGCTCCTGGAACAATTCGTGGAGATTTCGGTGTAACTGTTGCGAAAAATATTATCCATGGTTCTGATTCGTTAGAAAGTGCAGAGCGCGAGATTGCTATTTTCTTTAAGGAAGAAGAATTAGTTGACTACTCAAAATTAATGAATGAATGGATTTACTAATTATTTTGAAATAATTTGTAAACGCTTTAATCACTGTGATAATAGTAGAAAGTGCAAGGAGAATAGGGGTATTCTTCTTGCACTTTTTTTGTTGCAATTAGTTACGAAGTTAGAGCTGTTATGATATATTGATATGTAAAGTAAAAGGCCTATTGGAGAATAAGCGAATGGCTGATCAAATATATAATTACTTTCATATTTTTAGAGTAAGGAAAGATAATATCATTGCTTAATATAGCGGGATAAATACATATACGAAAAGAGGAATAACGTATGCGATATATTACAGCTGGTGAATCTCATGGTCCACAACTTACAACGATTATAGAAGGTGTTCCGGCAGGACTGCCTTTAGTAGCGGATGATATAAATGAAGAGTTAGCTAGAAGGCAAAAGGGGCATGGGCGTGGTAGACGCATGCAAATTGAAACAGATCAAGTGCAAATTGTAAGTGGTGTTAGACATGGAGAGACATTAGGTTCTCCAATTGCACTTGTTGTTGAAAATCGTGATTTTGCACATTGGACAAAAATTATGGGCGCAGAGCCTTTAACGGAACAAGAAGAAAAAGAAATGAAAAGGAAAGTAACAAAACCAAGACCTGGGCATGCTGATTTAAATGGTGCGATTAAATATGGTCATAGAGATATGAGAAATGTACTGGAGCGTTCTTCAGCACGCGAAACGACAGTGCGTGTTGCTGCTGGTGCGGTTGCTAAAAAAGTGTTAGCAGAACTTGGTATTACAGTGGCGGGCCATGTAATTGAAATTGGCGGTGTTGAGGCTCAGGAAATTACGTATAGTTCAATTGAAGAATTAAAAAGTATTACAGAAGCATCACCTGTACGTTGCTTAGATGAAGAAGCAGGTAACCAAATGATGAAAGCAATTGATGATGCGAAAGCAAATGGTGATTCAATAGGTGGAATCGTTGAAGTGATTGTGGAAGGAATGCCAATTGGGGTCGGTAGCTATGTACATTATGATCGAAAACTGGATGCAAAATTAGCAGCTGCAATTATGAGCATTAATGCTTTTAAAGGCGTCGAGATTGGAATTGGTTTTGAAGCAGCGCATAGACCGGGAAGTGAAGTTCATGATGAAATTCTGTGGAATGAGGAACATGGATATACACGAAGAACAAATAATGCAGGTGGATTAGAAGGCGGTATGACGACTGGAATGCCAATTGTTGTGCGCGGTGTGATGAAACCGATCCCTACACTATATAAACCTCTTCAAAGTGTAGATATTGAAACGAAAGAGCCTTTTACAGCGAGCATTGAACGTTCAGATAGTTGTGCTGTGCCAGCAGCTAGTGTCGTTGCAGAAGCGGTTGTGGCTTGGGAATTAGCGACAGCTTTAATAGAACAATTCGGATTAGATCGTATGGACCTTATTCGTGAAAATATTGAGAAACATAATGAATATGCGAGGGGATTTTAATGGGAAACATACATATTCAAACGAAATCAAAAGAATATGATGTACATGTAGGAAAAGAATCGTTGTCACATTTGACAACAATCATTCAAAACATGCAGCCATCTGTATCAAACATCATGATCATTTCAGATGAAGTTGTTGCAACTTTACATTTACAGACAGTTGTAGATGCATTGCAAATAAAGCAAAAAGTATTTTCATTTGTCGTACCGAGTGGCGAAAAAGAGAAGTCTTTTGAAAATTTCTATGCGGCTCATACGTCAGCTCTTGAAAATAAATTAGATAGAAATTCTTTAATTATTGCACTTGGAGGCGGGATGATTGGAGATTTAGCTGGTTTTGTTGCTGCGTCGTTTATGCGTGGAATTCGCTTCGTTCAAGTTCCAACGACTTTATTAGCTCACGATAGCGCAGTAGGTGGGAAAGTAGCAATTAATCACCTGTTAGGTAAAAATATGATAGGGGCATTCCATCAACCAGAAGCAGTTGTATATCATACGCCTTTTTTACAATCTCTTCCTGAAAAAGAGTGGCGTTCAGGTTATGCAGAAGTGATAAAACACGCTCTTATTGGTGATGTAAAGCTGTATCATTGGTTAAAAGAAGAAGTGCAAACATTAGCGGATCTTCGTGATGAGAAGTTAATCCATATATTAACGAAGGCAATTCCTGTAAAGGCAAACATTGTATCGCAAGATGAAACAGAAAAAGGTGTACGTGCTCATTTGAACTTTGGACATACGTTAGGCCATGCTCTTGAAAAAGAACTAGGATATGGAAATATTACTCACGGTGACGGAGTAGCGGTTGGAATGTTATTTGCCTTATTTTTAAGTGAGCAAGTGTACAAGGTTAATCTTTCTTATGAAGAGATGAAGCAGTGGTTCTTAAAGTACGGATATCCAAAAATGCCAAGTGATTTGAATGTAGAGCGTCTCGTTCAATTAATGAAACAAGATAAGAAAGCGAACGCTGGAGCAATTCATATGGTGTTAATGCAGGAATATGGGGTAGTGAATGTCGTATCTATTCCAGATGAGACTGTTCATATTGCGTTAGAGGCATTTCAAAAGGATATGGTTTAAGAGCTAAGAAGTGCTTGTTTAAAGGTATCCTCGTAATAGTGACGGTTAAGATAAACGATTGCAGTGAGAGATTACAACCTTATTGTAATTGAATTGAATAAAACGACTGGGGGAAGAAAAATGAGAGTGAAAGAGCAATTGTTAACTTTGAGAGCATATGTACCTGGGAAAAATATTGAAGAAGTAAAAAGGGAATATGGATTATCAAAAATTGTGAAATTAGCATCGAACGAAAATCCATTCGGTTGCTCAGCACGCGTAACAGAAGCATTAACTTCTTTAGCGAGTCAATACGCTCTTTATCCAGATGGATATGCATTTGAACTTCGGACAAAAGTAGCAGAGCAGTTAGGTGTCAAAGCAGAACAACTGTTATTTGGTAGTGGATTAGATGAAGTCATTCAAATGATTAGCCGTGCATTACTACATGAAGGAACAAATGTTGTAATGGCGAATCCAACATTCTCGCAATACCATCACCATGCTGTTATTGAAGGAGCAGAAGTTCGTGAAGTATCACTTAAAGATGGCATTCACGATTTAGATGCGATGTTACAGCAAGTAGATGATAAAACGAAGATTGTATGGATTTGTAACCCGAATAATCCGACAGGTACATATGTAGAGAAACAAAACTTACTTTCATTTTTAGAATCAGTTCCTAAGTCAGCGCTCGTTATTATGGACGAAGCATATTATGAATATGCGGGGACAGAAGACTATCCGCAAACATTACCACTTCTTGAAAAGTATGAAAATCTTATGGTTTTACGCACGTTTTCAAAAGCATATGGTTTAGCTGCTTTCCGTATCGGATATGCGGTTGGTAATGCGAATTTAATCGGGCAGCTAGAAGTAGCAAGGTTACCATTTAATACATCGACTGTAGCGCAGGCTGTAGCACTCGCTGCATTAGAAGATCAAGTATTTTTACAAGAATGTGTGAAAAAAAATGAAGAAGGATTAAATCAATATTACGCATTTTGTAAGGAATATAACGTATTCTATTATCCATCTCAAACAAATTTCATTTTCTTAAAACTCGGTATTCCTGGTAATGAGGCTTTCGAACGATTAATGAAGAAAGGATATATTGTTCGTTCTGGTGCTGCATTTGGTATACATGATGGTATTCGTATTACTGTCGGTTTGAAAGAGGAAAATGATGAAATTATAGAATTATTGAAAGAGCTTGTAAACGAGCAAGTAAAGAAAGAAGAAACATACTCTTAAGAGTTTGTGAAGGCTCCTAATATAGGAGTCTTTTTTATTTAAATGAAGGCCTGTAAAGCTTGATCCGTGCGTGTTAATAATTAATAAGGGAAGTTATTTGCACGGTAATGAAAGAAAACGGTACAATAGAAAGTAGTAATGCGGTATCGGTGTCATATTCGAATCGTTATGAGTGAAAGTACAAGAAGAAGTATGCTTATTCTAAAGGTTGCGTTCGTACACCTAGTTGCTTATGATAAAGTGAAACTTTAATCAGTGAGGGGATGCTTATCCCCTCACTGATTATTAGCCCGCACCAATCGGGGTAAATGAACAGAAAAATAATATTTGTTAGAATTAAAGGAGACGTTTATGCAAAAGTTTGAACAAGCTGTTTCATATATTGAAAATGGTGAAGCGGAAAAAGGATTACAATTATTAAAAGAACAATTAAAAATTGCGAATGATGAAGAGAAGTATGATATCGCTCGCTATTATCATACACTTGGATTTACGGATGAAGCGTTAGCTATTACAGAAGACTTGCGTTTATTGTATCCGGAAGAAAGTGAATTCACTGTATTTTTAGCAGAATTATATATTGATCTAGACAAAGAAGATGAAGCGATTGAAGTGCTTCATGATATTCCAGAAAATGATGACTTATATGTTCAATCGTTATTACTTGTTGCAGATTTATTCCAAATGCAAGGTTTCGATGATGTAGCAGAACAAAAACTATTAAAGGCGAAAGAAATGATGCCTGACGAACCTGTTATTACGTTTGGATTAGCAGAGTTATATAGTAGTAAAGGTGAAGAACAAAAGGCAATCACTCATTATGAGTCGCTATTAGCAGAACATAAAGTCATGGGTGGTGTTGTCATTGCACTTCGCCTCGCAGAGACGTTAAGTGCGATTGGAAATTGGGAAGAAGCGATCTCTTACTATGAAGCAGGTTTAGAGGAACCAAAAGATATCCACTCATTATTTGGATATGCCTTCACATTATACCAAGGTGAAGAATACCAAAGAGCAATTGGTGCTTGGCAAGAACTAAAAGAATTAGATCCGGAGTATGCATCGCTTTACATGTATTTGGCGAAAAGCTATGAAAAAGAAGGAATGCTTCAAGAAAGCTATGAAACACTTCAAGAAGGAATTAAAGTAGATGAGCTTTCTGTACCATTTTACGTAGAATTAGCGAACATTGCGGCAAAATTAGGAAAAATAGCGGAAGCAGAGGAAGTGCTTCAAAAAGCGCTTGAGTTAGATCCAGGACATTTAGGTGCGATATTAAAATATGCGTATATCTTAAAAGAACAGGAAAAATATGAAGAGTTAATTGCAGTTGTAGAGCGTGCGATTGATAGCGGAGAACCAGATACACAACTACTTTGGGATCTTGCGTTTGCAAAAAAACAATTAGAAATGTATTCGGATGCATTAAAACACTATGAAAGTGCATATACTTCTTTTAAGAATCATCCAGACTTCTTGGAAGAGTACGGTTATTTCTTATTGGAAGAAGGTATGCGAAAAGAGGCGAAAGAAGTATTTACTCAGTTAATACAACTAGACCCGACACAAATTCATATTGAAGAATTGTTATATAATTTAGAGGATTTTTCATAAGTTGGAAGGAAACTGAATACCGCTTCTTGAATCTAAAAAGAAAAGAGAAAGACAGAGGAGGGACTTAATTGCTATGAATACCCCTGTTTCTGTAAACGAGAAGAAGGATTTTGTAAAATGGTTTTTGAATAATTACCAACTGAAACAGCGTGAATGCGTATGGATTTTGAATTATTTAATGAGTCATGACCAATTGATGCATAAAGTCCACTTCGTAGAGCATGCAAAATATTGTCCGCGTGGTTTAGTGATGTCCGCGAATTGTGTGAAAGACACACCGTTTCACTTTTTTAAACAAAATGTTATGACAACAGATGCTGAAAAATCGTTTCATGATATTCGTTTAAATCGAGATGAAGATATTTATATTCAACTCAATTTTAAATCATCGTTTCAAAATGCCAATTATGTAGCTGTATTAGAAGAAAACCCGTATTTACCAAAGCATATTGAAGTAAATGAAAAAGATCGTTTACTTGCAGAAAGATTTTTAGAAGAAAGTGTATTTTCTTTTAGAAGAGAACGTCTTTTGAAACAAATTGATGAAGCGCTGGATAAGCAAGATAAGGAAGCGTTTCATAAGTTAACAGCTGAGTTAAAGATGTTATAGAATTCATTTGGATTCATAAAATTTTACAAATTTCAGACTTTTTAAGAAAAACTACCTTAATATAGGTAGTTTTTCTTTTTTTACCTCTTTTAGTATGGTTTAATATATATAAAGTGAAAGTTCTGTCATTTACAAATGAAGGGAGGGAAGACATTTGAAATGGAGTGTAAAAGATGTGGAGCAGTTTGAGCAAGCAAGAGAGTATGTAGATACTGGTGTTATACCACTTTTATCAATTTCGGCAGCAAAAGAAATGAAAATGGTAGTAGAACAAGGTGAATTTATCGAATTGTTGAGTATGGAGTTGGAAAGAGAATATAAAGGAAGAGTACTTTTACTACCTGCATTTACGTATTTAGTAGAAAGTCAAAAAAATGAAAAAGGTCGTTTGCAAGAATGGACAAATCATTTGCAAAAGCAAGGTTTTAAGCATATTGCTTATGTTACAAGTGATTTTTCATGGAAAGAAGATATGCAAGAGTTACAAGGAGATTTATTTTGGTTTCCTTCATTAGCGTTAGAACAATTTAGTGATCAAGCAAAAAGAGAAGTTATTCATGCACATATAAAAAATATAATGGTGATGTTAGAAGAAAAATGGGGAAAGTAGTAATAAACAGAAAGTTCTTATTATTATGAGTAGTATGATATTGACCTGTACCTAAGCGTATTATATCATGATAGTGTCCTAGTTTTTATTTTTTATATAATTTATCACGAGGGGACAATTTCTGATAGAGGGGGGAAATTTTCGTGAGCGAGAAAGAACATCGTGTATCAAGAAGACAGTTTTTAAATTACACCCTTACAGGGGTAGGAGGCTTTATGGCAGCGGGTATTTTAATGCCGATGACGCGATTTGCGCTTGATCCGGTGTTAAGAAAAGAAGCGGGAACGGATATGGTTGCTGTTGCACAAGTAAAGGATATTACAACAGAGCCGAAACGTTTCGACTTTAAGGTGAAGCAGGTTGATGGTTGGTACAAGTCCGAAGAGCCAAAATCAGCTTGGGTTCATAAAGATGAAAGCGGAGACATTGTTGCGTTCTCTCCAGTATGTAAACATTTGGGATGTACAGTTAACTGGAATTCGGACAAAGCACATCCGAATCAATTCTTTTGTCCATGTCACGGGGGCCGTTACACAAAAGACGGGATGAACATTAAAGGTACGCCGCCCCTTGCTCCGCTTGATGTATACGAGTCCAAAGTAAAAGATGGAACGCTGTATTTAGGCAAAGCGAAGCCAAAAGGGGGTGCAAAGTAGATGCTAAATAAAATTTATGATTGGGTAGATGAAAGGTTAGATATTACACCAATATGGCGTGATATTGCTGATCATGAAGTACCTGAACATGTAAACCCGGCACATCACTTTTCTGCATTCGTTTATTGCTTTGGAGGACTTACCTTTTTCGTTACTGTAATTCAAATTTTATCAGGAATGTTTTTGACGATGTATTATGTGCCTGATATTAAAAATGCTTGGGAATCGGTTTATTATTTACAAAATGAAGTTGCATATGGGCAAATTGTTCGTGGTATGCATCACTGGGGCGCTAGTCTCGTCATTGTAATGATGTTTTTACATACACTTAGAGTTTTCTTCCAGGGTGCGTATAAAAAGCCTCGTGAGTTAAACTGGATTGTTGGTGTTCTTATTTTCTTTGTTATGTTAGGTCTTGGTTTTACCGGATATTTATTACCGTGGGATATGAAAGCATTATTTGCTACGAAAGTAGGGATTCAAATTGCAGAGCAAACGCCGCTCATTGGTCCTTATATTAAAACATTACTCGCTGGTCATTCCGAAATTGTTGGCGCTCAAACATTAACTCGCTTCTTTGCTATTCACGTATTCTTCTTACCAGCAGCACTTCTAGGTTTAATGGCCTTCCACTTCATCATGATTCGCAAACAAGGTATTTCCGGTCCGCTATAAGAGATTGCTAAATTAAAGGGGAAAGAACTAAAGGAGGGAGATTATGCATCGAGGCAAAGGGATGAAGTTTGTAGGAGATTCTCGGGTACCAGTAGCTCGGAAACCAAATATTCCAAAAGACTATTCTGAATACCCAGGAAAAACAGAAGCGTTTTGGCCGAACTTCTTGTTAAAAGAATGGATGGTTGGTGCAGTTTTTTTAATCGGTTATTTATGTTTAACAGTGGCGCATCCGTCACCACTTGAGAGAATGGCGGATCCAACTGATGCCGGATATATACCACTTCCAGATTGGTATTTCTTATTCTTGTATCAGTTATTAAAGTATTCTTATGCTTCTGGTTCATTTACTGTAATTGGAGCGTTTATTATGCCAGGGATTGCGTTTGGCGCATTACTGTTAGCTCCATTTCTTGATCGAGGCCCAGAAAGACGCCCATTGAAGCGTCCTGTAGCAACTGGATTTATGCTTTTAGCAATTGCATCGATTATCTTTTTAACTTGGGAATCTGTAGCACACCACGACTGGGAAGCTGCAAAAAAACAAGGAGCAATTGTAAAAACAGCACCAGTTGATAAAAATGATGACGGCTATAAATTAATGCAAAAAAATACTTGTTTAACATGTCACGGTGACAATTTACAAGGCGGGGCAGCAGCACCGGCACTGCAAAATTTAACTTTAAAGCCAGAAGAAATTGCTAAAATTGCGAAAGATGGAAAAGGTTCAATGCCTAAAGGCGTATTTAAAGGTACGGATGAGGAATTGAAGAAGCTTTCAGAATTCATGCTAAGTATAATAAAAAATAAAAAAACCTGCTCATTATGAAGTGAACCCGAATAGTGGTACATGAAAAAAACACCTCCTGAATTCGCATACTAAGTATGCAAATTCAATGGAGGTGTTTTTTCGTATGACGACAAGAGTTCATTACCCAGAAGAAATAAAGTGGAAAGTAATTGAAATGAAGAA
>NZ_QORZ01000010.1:0-2154 GCF_008368785.1 Bacillus sp. AY3-1
GAATGACTCGTCTTTTTTGTGTTTTAAACTTCTTATTAGCTTCAAGTAAGTAATCCGTATTCTTTTGATCCCCTCATATTCATTTTCTTTCATCATTTTTGATGTGTAGTTTAAGATTTTCTATTCTATTTTTTGTAGAAGCAATCTATCGGTGTGTTAAAATAGTACAGTTGTTTTTCGAGGTACTTTAATATAGGAAGATTTAAATTTTTTTAAGGAGATAATATGAAAAAGATAGGTGTAATTACTATAGTAGTTTTAGTCCTTCTAGCAATTACTTATATGTTAGTCGGGAATTATTTTTATAATTATGCGTTGAATGCGAAACAAGAGAAAGAGTTTTTAGAGGATAATCCTCACTTAGTAGAAACTGTGAATGCATCGGGCGGTGTGTTCGCTACAAATGAAGAAAAGGATGCGAACTTTGTATCAAATCATAAACCTAATACACGAAACATAAATTCTTTCGATAAGTTGAAATTAACAGGTTATGAATATATGAATGAACAATCTAGCCATAAATGGGCAATTGTAGTTCATGGATATGATAGTAGGGCATCGAAAATGACGAAATATATCCGGAACTTTTATGAACAAGGATATAACGTCATAGCGCCAGACCTTCGTGGGCATGGAAATAGTGAAGGTGATTATATAGGGATGGGCTGGCATGATCGTAAAGATATTTTGATTTGGATTCAACAAATTGTAAAGAAAGACCCTAATGCTGAAATAGCACTCTTTGGTGTTTCAATGGGCGCGGCAACTGTAATGATGACTTCAGGTGAAGAGTTACCTTCTAACGTTAAAGTTATTATTGAAGATTGTGGATACTCAACAGTTATTGATGAATTTACTTATCAATTAAACGATTTATTCCACTTGCCGAAGTTTCCTGTTATGAATGCGGCAAATACAGTTACAAAATTAAGAGCTGGATATGATTTAGAAGAAGCTTCAGCTATAAAACAAGTGGCGAAAAGTAAAACACCTATGCTATTTATTCATGGGGATGCTGATACATTTGTTCCTTATGAAATGTTAGATGAAGTATATAATGCTGCAAAAGTAGAAAAAGAGAAATTAATTGTTCCAGGTGCTGGACATGGAGAAGCCGAGAAGGTAGATTCGAATAAATATTGGAATACCGTATGGAAGTTCGTGGGGAGATACATTCCAGCGTAATTAGATTGTTTTAGATTTGTATATACGATAATCAGAAATTGAAAACTACATGTTAATGAGGTGTTTCTATGAAAATTGAAGTATGGTCAGATTTTGTATGCCCATTTTGTTATATTGGGAAACGTAGATTAGAAATGGCTTTAGAGCAATTTCCGCATAAGAAGGATGTTGAAGTTGAGTTTAAAAGTTTTGAATTAGACCAAAATGCTCCAATCTATTCTGGAACAAGTATTAATGAAGTACTTGCATCAAAGTATGGGATTAGTATTGAAGAAGCTAAGCGTAATAATATACAACTAGGCAATCATGCAGCTAGTATGAGTTTAAATTTTAATTTTGAAGAGATGAAGCCGACGAACACTTTTGATGCGCATCGTCTAGCTAAATTTGCAAAGGATCAAGGGAAAGAAAAAGAGATTACGGAAAATCTACTTTTTGCATATTTCACTGAATCGAGAAATTTAAGTGATGTGGATACGCTTGCTACTATTGCTGAAGCTTCAGGTTTAGATAAGCAAGAAGCTTTACGTGTTATTAATGATAAAGGTGCATATGCAAATGATGTTAGAATTGATGAAGCGATTGCTCAGCAATATCAAATTTCAGGAGTACCTTATTTTATTATTAATCAAAAGTATGCTATTTCAGGTGCGCAACCACTCGAAACTTTTGTCGGTGCACTTCAACAAGTGTGGGAAGAAGAGAATCCTGCACCTAAGTTACAAGAGCTTTCTTCAGAGGGTGGAAGCGATATGTCTTGTACGGATGAAAGTTGTTCGATACCTTCAAAAGAACAATAGTTTTTATGAAGGAATAGCAACCCATAGAGTATTTTATGGGTTGCTTATCTATTCTTATAGAAGAGGTATATAAATACATAATTTAATAACGTAAATAGGATTTATAAAAAATGAAGTTTTTTTATAAAAACATATTGACGGTTTTATCTTAGAGGTGTAATATAGAACA
>NZ_QORZ01000011.1:0-133059 GCF_008368785.1 Bacillus sp. AY3-1
CGATTCCGTCCCGAGCCACCATTTTTTTATGCCGACTTAGCTCAATTGGTAGAGCAACTGACTTGTAATCAGTAGGTTGGGGGTTCAAGTCCTCTAGTCGGCATCCTTTAGGGGCATAGTTTAAAGGTAGAACTGAGGTCTCCAAAACCTCCAGTGTGGGTTCGATATAAATAAATCCTGCAATTTGTATGGGCCTATAGCTCAGCTGGTTAGAGCGCACGCCTGATAAGCGTGAGGTCGATGGTTCGAGTCCATTTAGGCCCACCATATATTATTCCGCAGTAGCTCAGTGGTAGAGCTATCGGCTGTTAACCGATCGGTCGTAGGTTCGAGTCCTACCTGCGGAGCCATGGCCCGTTGGTCAAGTGGTTAAGACACCGCCCTTTCACGGCGGTAACACGGGTTCGAATCCCGTACGGGTCATAAAAAAAAGAGTCAGCATATTGCTGACTCTTTTTTATTTTGTGGAATCCTCCTTTATCAACTGATTTTCCTGAAATAAATAAAGGGATTTAGGAAAAGCTATGGTATGTATAAAAAGGAGGAGACAAAAATGACACGAGTGAGAGACTTTATGAGTACTGATGTTGTACATTGTACACCGCTAGACAATGTATATGAAGCTGCTGTAAAGATGAAAGAAGAATCGATTGGATTGATTCCGGTTGTTGAAAATGAGCAAGTTGTTGGTCTTGTTACGGATCGAGATTTAGTTGTTCGAGGGATTGCTGAGAAACATCCTGGATCTAATAAAATTACAAATGTAATGACAACAAACATTGTTTCAGTTTCTCCAGATGAACCTATTGAAAAGGCTACAGAGTTAATGGCACAGTATCAAATTAGACGATTGCCAGTAGTTGAGAGTGGTCAACTCGTTGGGATGTTAGCACTAGGAGATTTAGCTATAAAAGAATCGGCAGATGATCAAGCGGGATTTGCTTTAAGTGAAATATCAGAGCATACGGAATGAAGTGAGACTTTAATTAGTGGAATAAGTTACGTATAAAAATCAGATACATTATTCTAGTATATAGGGTTAAGCTAATATGTTAGCATGATGTATCTGAGACATTATATAATAAATATATGGTTAGTAATTTCGACAGTTTTTTTTAAATTTGTCATTCTTAATTTTTAATAAGAGAAAAAATGATATACTGATAGATATAAGTATTATGAAAGATTTCGAATATAACAATATTCATCGTTAATGATGTAATAATGGATTAATATTTCCTATGTAGATAAAAGGGAAGGGGAATTATATGAGGGCTGTACAGCGCGATCCAAATTGGAATTTGGTTACAGATACATATATAGAACCAAATAATTTCGCTGAATTATTTTCTTTGCTTGTACCTTGTCATCCAAAAGGCGAAGGGAAAGAACGAACTATATTAGTGTGGAAAGAAAAAGAATTTTATAAAGAAGAAAATTTAGCGGCATTTATCGTATATGGAATGGATAAAGTAAAGAATTTGCCGCAGTTTCATAAAGATGAAATTCCAACTCTAGTACGTATTCTTCGCTTATGCCAAGAGATTGGTTGGTATGAAGAAGCAAATACGTTTATGATAACTCAAGGACTAGCTGAGTTTGTTCACACTTCATTGGAATATGAAACGTGGGATCTTTTGACACAAGCGGTTGCTTTAAACTATTTAATTATTAAATATCGTATTGGTGAATTGACTGATGGGGATGTAGAAATTTGGGATAGGGTTAAATTTAATGAGAAATGTATAACGGATTGTAAACATTTATTATCCCATAAAGAAGTATTAGAATTTACATTCTTTTATATGTGTAAGAGAGCTAAATCTCTATCAAAAGAGCAATTAAATAGTGATATGATGAGTCTAGCAATGTATTGTAATACTTTTGTATATGACTTATATACACATGACTTATTACGAAAATATCGTAAGTGTACAGACTTCCTATCATATTATGGACCTAGTCAAGCGGTGTTAGCTTGTCAAAGAGCTGTACTTTCTCAAATTTCAGATCGATTAGACCCATTGAAAACTACTCATGTAGATGATTATTTATATGTAATGAAAGAAATGATGGAGCATATGACGATAGGAATAATGGATCGATATGATCATTTTATCGGGAAGTTATTATCATATGTGCCATTTTTCGAAATGATTCAAGTTCCACAACATGCGTATTATTGTGAAGAATTATTGTATATTTGTAAGGGCATTGAATATAAAGAAGAAATATTACGCAATTATATATTTATACAATTACATGATTGTTTACCATCATTCTTTAAACTATTTCTTAAAAATAAGCGTTATGCAACAATTCATGATATTCTGTTCTATTGGTGTGATGATGAACAAAGAATGAGCTTAGAGAAAAAATATAATCTTAGCTTTATTTATGAAAAATATGCTTGCGGATAAAGAGCATTTTCTATATAAATTAAAAAGGATCTCAAGTTTATGTGAGATCCTTTTTTTATTAGTAAAGCAAGGAGAACGCAATTAAGACGAGAAATAACATTCCATAAAGGAGAAATTGTGCCGTATTACTTCCTTGTATACCAAAAAAAGTATTTATTTTTGTGTATAAATTCAATATATATTTTATCGGATTATCTTTGAAAGATCGGTACACAGTGTCTCCTCTTTCTAAGCTTCTTGTTCGTGTTTTTTGGTATTAGGGACATGAATGTATCTAGCTATGAATAATAAAACAGCCATAAAGAATACAGGAAACACGGTAGATAAATAAAAACCATTACTAATAATATTTGTTATTAGGGCACTTAATAGAAAGATGGCATTATATATATGGGCAATTTTTTGTTTTAGTTGTACTTGAAAGGATTCCATCATAATTTCTAAAGCCACAAAAGCAATGATAATAGATAAAAATACAGTGTTTGTATTGTAAATGATTAAACAACAGATTAAAGCTAAAAAGGCTAAGTATTCAATTAAGAGAGGTATATTGATATTGCGTTGCATACAATTTACCTAACTAAATATGGCAGTGGGTTTACTGCATTTGTTTTTTCAAAATTCCATTCTCCATTGTGTAACTCAAAATGAAGATGTTGCCCGTATGAATGACCTGTGTTGCCCATATGACCTACTAATTGTCCAGCTTGTACTTGATCACCAGCTTGTACAGTGCGATCTTTCATGTGAGCATAGACTGTCGTATATAATTTCCCGTTTATTTGATGGGCGATGAACACAACATTGCCATAGCTAGCTGAATAATATGATTTTACAACTTTACCTGCAGCCGCCGCCTGGATAGAGACATTACCTTGAGCTGCAATATCTATACCATAATGCATTTGTTCCCAGCGTATATCAAAGGTTGAGCTAATTCTTCCTTGAGTAGGGAATTTGAAAACTGCTGGAATGGAAGTAGGTTGAGCCGTTTGAGCTTGTGATTGATTTTGCATCACATAATGTTTTGCTACGTATCCGTATCCTGTGCCAAAACGAATTTTATACCAAGTTCCTACAGTTTCCACTACTTGTATTTGTGTACCATTTTGTAATGAACCAAGTAGTGCACTACTTGTACTAGCGTTGCCACGTACATTAAGTTTAGGTGTTGCAACTGTGTATTTCGTATTATTTTGAACTGTGATGCCTTTTACTAAAGGCTGTGAACCATTAGATACGAATGCTTTTTGTACGTAACCTGTTTTGCCATTATGTAAAATTTTATACCACTCGCCTTGTTCTTCTTGAATGGTAACGAATTTTCCATTTGGTAATACATCTAAAATTGAAGATTCTAAATTAGGTTCAGAACGAACGTTTAATGCATTGGCATTAACGATGTATTGATTATTAGATTGAAGTTTGTTTTTTAGTAGAATAGCATCTTTTTGTACGTAACCTACTTTATTATTAACAGATACTTTATACCAGCCATTAGTTGTTTCAAGTATGTTTACTTTCGTATTAAAGCGAATTGTATCAATTGATGAGCTATTTGCGTTATCTTTTGTATGTAAGGCTACTTGATCGACTTTGACATATCCAGTTTTCACATTAGATAATTGTTCAGCCTTGGCTGTTTGTACATTTGTTTCTCCCATAGAAGGAAGTAAAGAGGCAATTGCGACAGTAGTTGCTGTTAAAGCAGTAGCTTTCATATTCATATAATAGAGACCTCCTCTAGTTGTATAGTTGTAATTTTATTATAGTATAAAGATATAATATAGTGGGTGTATTCACATAAATGTAATATGAAATCAATATAAAAATAAATTTTTTGAGGATAATGATTCCTTTTTATCCAATTAATTAGGATAATAATTTCTAACATAGAATATAAGTATTATATAGTTTTGTTATTTTATTGACAATTGAGAAAATTAAAATATTTGATGATGTCTTATTACGGTGTTATACTGACAGTGTTAATTTCATAGTTTGCTAGGAGAGCTGGTGTTGCCAGCTGAGAGTAGGCCGTAAGCCTTTGATCCTTTTCATTACCTGATCTAGATTATGCTAGCGTAGGGAAGCAATACGGACACTAATAATGAGTCCCCGTTTCTTTGCGTATAGAAATGGGGCTTTTTTGTTTGAAAATTTCATATTGAAACCACTAGGGGTGCTTGTTGTGCTGAGAGAGGAATAATCCTTAACCCTTACAGACCTGATCTAGGTAATACTAGCGAAGGGAAGTGGAGCAACGAATAAATTATAATTTTATTTGCTGTAACCACTTCTTATTTAGAAGTGGTTTTTTATTTAGATATATAAATTGAAAGGGGATAGAGAAATGAAATTTTGCGATAGATTATTAGAAACTGTACAACCAGTTTGGGAGATGAGTCATAATCACCCGTTTGTAGTAGGTATGGGAGATGGCACGTTAGAAAAAGATAAGTTTCAGTATTATATTATTCAAGATTATTTATATTTGTTAGATTATGCAAAGCTATATGCGATTGGTGTTGTAAAAGCAACGAATCCACAAGTAATGGGGAAATTTGCTGAACAAATTGATGGCATATTAAATGGAGAAATGACAATCCATAAACAATATGCAAAAAGACTTGGTATTTCTATAGAGGAGATAGAATCTGCAAAACCATCTGCTAAAAATTTAGCCTATACAAATTACATGATGTCTGTATCTCAAAATGGCACACTTGCGGAATTAATAGCAGCACTTCTTCCATGTATGTGGAGCTACTGGGAAATTGGAAAGCGTTTAAACGATATTCCTGGAGCAAGAGATCATGAGTTCTTTGGTGAGTGGATTCAAGGATATAGTTCGGAAGAATACGGTAGCCTTTGTATTTGGTTAATCGATTTATTAAATGAAATGGCAGTTGGAAAGTCTGACAAAGAGCTAGATCGATTAGAGGAGATATTCCTATATTCCAGTCGATTTGAATATTTATTCTGGGATATGTCCTATCGTAAGGAGATGTGGGGATTTGAGGAGCAAGAACATACTACAGTTTCATAATGTTTCTTTTCATTATGATGAGAAACCAATCATCAATGAATTAAATGCTTCTATACAAGATAAAGAGTTTGTAAGTATTATCGGACCGAGTGGATGCGGCAAAAGTACTCTATTTCGCCTTATTACAGGTTTAGAAGAAGCAAGTACGGGACAGATAGAGCTGACAGAAATAAAGAGCCATCCTGTAGGATATATGCCTCAAAAAGATATGCTCCTGCCATGGAGAACGATTATTGAGAATGCTGCCCTACCGCTAGAGTGCCAAGGTGTACAGAAGAAAGAAGCACAAATAAAGGTAAAGGAACTGTTACATAAATTTGGCTTACAAGGGTATGAGACAAAATATCCGAAAGATTTATCTGGTGGTATGAGACAACGCGTATCTTTTATTCGAACTTTATTAACAGGCGGGGAGATATTGTTGTTAGATGAACCGTTTAGCGCGTTGGACGCTTTAACGAAGGCATCTTTGCAAGAATGGCTATTTGAACAATGGAAAGAGTGGGAAAAAACAATTTTATTTATCACTCATGATGTGGAAGAAGCGTTGTTTCTTTCTAATCGAATTTTAGTAGTAGAGCAGCAACCGATAACTACTTTAACCGAGAGGGTCGTACCACTTGATCATAATCGAACAAGAAAAGATTTATATAAGCCTGAAGTGTTAGCGCTTAAAGATGAGCTTCTTAGTATGTTACAAAGGCAGGTACTCGTATGATGAACCGGTTGAAGGAGCTATTACCTGTCCTTACACTTACTAGTATTTTACTTGCCTTTTGGGAAGTAGGCGCAAGAATCGTAGACGAAATGTACATTTTACCGTCACCGTCTGCAATTGTGATGAAGATCTGGAAACTAAAAGATATATTATTTACGGTTCATTTGCCGGCAACCTTATCCGTCGTTTTAATAGGGGTGGCTATTTCTATCGTACTTGGGGTAGGGCTAGCGATGTTAATGAATGCGAGTAATTGGATGGAGAGAGCATTTTATCCACTATTAGTTGCCTCACAAACGATTCCGATTACAGCGCTTGCTCCGCTCTTTGTTTTATGGTTTGGATATACGATCTGGAGTAAGGTTGTTGTTACGGTTTTAATTACGTTTTTCCCAATTGCGGTCAATACGTATGATGGACTACGCAGTACGAAAAAAGAATGGGAGGAGCTATTAGTTACGTATGGGGCAACGAAAAAAGATGTTTTTCTTAAATTAAAATTGCCGTCTGCTCTTCCTTATTTTTTCTCAGCTTTAAAAATTGCAGTTCCGCTTAGTGTAATTGGGGCAGCAATCGGTGAATGGCTCGGTGCACAAGCTGGGCTTGGATATTTCAGTAAAAGAATGATGACGCAGTTAGACGGAGCAGGTGTATTTGCACCCATTGTATTGTTATCATTATTAGCTATTTTCTTCGTCATACTTATATCAGTATTAGAAAAGAAATTTATTAGTTGGAGGAAGTATTCATGAAATTTTTAAAACGCATCTTTGTGTTTACATTATTAGTTGCAATGATTACTGGATGTTCTAGTAATTCAGCGTCAGATAAGGGTAAAAAGGAAAAAGAAATAACGGTCATGCTTGATTGGTACCCAAATGCGGTACATAGCTTTATTTATGCAGCAATTGAAAAAGGCTATTTTAAAGAAGAAGGAGTAAAGGTGAGTATAAAATTCCCTTCTAATCCGACTGATCCATTAACTTTAGCAGCTGCAGGAAAAGTAACGGTTGGCTTATATTATCAGCCAGATGTTGTCATTGCAAAAGCAAATGAACAAATTCCAGTGAAATCAATTGGAGCTGTCGTACGTTCACCATTAAATCATGTTGTATCGCTGAAATCAGCAGGCATTCAATCGCCAAAAGATTTAGAGGGGAAAACAGTTGGATATTCTGGAACACCTTTAAGTGAGATGTATTTAAAAACGATGGTAAAAGAAGCTGGTGGTAATCCAGATACAGTGAAAGTAGTCGATGTTGGCTTTGATTTAGTACCAGCATTAATTACGAAGAAAGTGGATGCGGTAACAGGGGCATACATTAACCATGAAGTACCTGTTATGCGTCATGAAGGTCATGAACCAGCATACTTTAATCCAGCCGATTACGGTGTACCGAATTATCATGAGCTTGTATTTGTAACAGGTGATAAAACGTTGAAAAAAGATAAAGAAGCGTTGCAAGCCTTCTTACGTGGTACGAAAAAAGGCTATGATTTCATGAAGAAAAATCCGGATGAAGCATTAAATATTTTATTAAATCATCAAGAAAAAGAAAACTTCCCGCTTGTACCAGAAGTTGAAAAAGAAAGTATGAAAATTTTATTAGAGAAGATGGAAACGAAAGATGAGCCATTCTTATCGGATTCAAAAGAGTCATGGGAGAAACAAAATAAATGGCTGAAAGATAAAGGAATGACGAAAGAAATCATTCCGGCTGAGGAATTATTCGAAAACATTTTAAAGTAGGCGAATGAATATGAAAAATGAGCTTCATGTAATCTCAAATGGTCACATGTCATTCGAAGAGTTAGTGAATGTAGCGATGCAAATTGAAAGTGAGATTGATTATTTGCATATTCGTGAACGTGAGAAAAGTACGAAGGAATTGTATGAAGGTGTGGAAAGTCTTTTGAAGAAAGGTTTTCCGGCATCGAAAATAGTGATAAATGATCGAATTGATATTGCTATTTTATTAAACATTCCGCGCGTGCAGCTAGGATATCGAAGCGCAGATGTAAGGTCAGTGAAAGAAAAGTTTTCTTATTTGCATGTCGGTTATTCTGTGCATTCCTTAGAAGAGGCAATCGATGCATTTAAGAATGGAGCGGATTCACTCGTCTATGGTCATGTATTTCCGACAGATTGTAAAAAAGGTGTGCCAGCGAGAGGGCTTGAAGAAGTTTTAGACATTGCAAAGTGTTTATCCATACCGATTACAGCAATTGGAGGAATCACCACGGAAAACACAGGGGATGTTCTTACTAACGGTGTCAGTGGTATTGCTGTTATGTCTGGGATTATAAGTAGTAGTAATCCATATAGCAAAGCAAAATCTTATAAGGAATCAATAAGAAAGTGGGCGGAAAAACATGTGTAAGAAGTATGATGTAGCGATTATTGGCGGAGGTGTAATTGGTAGTTCAGTTGCACATTTTCTAGCAGAAAGAGGACATAAAGTAGCGATTGTAGAGAAGCAAAGAATTGCATCTGAAGCCTCGAAAGCAGCCGCTGGTTTACTTGGGGTTCAGGCAGAATGGGATGCGTATGACCCACTATTTGAACTTGCTAGAGAAAGCCGTGCTATATTTCCACAACTTGCAGAAGTTTTACGTGAAAAAACAGGCATCGATATTGGGTATGAAGAGAAAGGCATTTATCGCATTGCCCAAAATGAAGATGAGAAGGAAAGAATTCTTCACATTATGGATTGGCAGCAGAAAACAGGTGAAGATTCTTATTTTCTAACAGGCGACCTTTTACGAGAGAAAGAGCCGTTTCTATCTGAGTCAATTATAGGTGCTGTATATTATCCAAAAGACGGTCATGTTATTGCACCAGAGCTTACGAAAGCATTCGCACATTCCGCATCATTCTCGGGTGCTGATATATATGAACAGACAGAAGTGTTTGATATTCGTATTGAAAATAATAAAGTGACTGGGATTGTTACAAGCGAAGGTATTATCGCGTGCGAGAAGGTTGTGATTGCGGGTGGTTCATGGAGCACGAAGTTACTAGGTTATTTTCACCGCGAATGGGGTACATATCCAGTTAAAGGAGAAGTAGTAGCGGTAAGAAGTAGAAAACCACTTTTAAAGGCGCCTATTTTCCAAGAAAGATTTTACATTGCCCCAAAGCGTGGTGGACGTTACGTAATTGGAGCAACGATGAAGCCTCATACGTTTAATAAAACAGTGCAACCAGAAAGTATTACTTCTATATTAGAGCGTGCTTATACAATATTGCCAGCTTTAAAAGAAGCAGAGTGGGAAAGCACATGGGCAGGATTAAGGCCACAATCAAATCACGAAGCTCCTTATATGGGAGAGCATGAAGAAATAAAAGGTTTATATGCTTGTACTGGACATTATCGAAATGGCATTTTATTAAGCCCGGTTTCTGGTCAGTATATGGCTGATTTAATAGAAGGAAAGCAGGAGAATCACTTGCTAGATTCATTGCTTTCTAAACCGGTTTAGAAAGGGGATGGAAGTTTGAATTTAAAAATTAATGGTAATCAAATGGAAGTGCCAGAGAGTGTAAAAACAGTGGCTGAGCTACTTACACATTTAGAGTTAGATAACAGAATTGTAGTAGTAGAGCGTAATAAAGATATTTTACAAAAAGATGATCATACAGATACATCTGTTTTTGATGGAGACCAAATTGAGATTGTAACTTTCGTAGGAGGCGGTTGATTATGTTAAACATTGGACCATTTTCATTTCATTCTAGACTTTTATTAGGAACAGGGAAATTCCCTGATTTTGATGTACAGCAAAAGGCAATTGATGTATCTGAGGCTGAGGTTTTAACGTTCGCAGTACGTCGTATGGATATATTTGATGCAAAGCAGCCTAATTTATTAGAGAAACTTGATGTGAAAAAATATAAGTTATTACCGAATACAGCTGGAGCAAAAAATGCTGAAGAAGCTGTTCGTATTGCAAAATTAGCAAAAGCTTCGGGGCTTTGCGATATGATCAAAGTAGAAGTTATTGGTGATGATAGAACGTTATTACCTGATCCAGTAGAAACGTTAAAGGCATCTGAAATGTTACTAGAAGAAGGATTTATCGTTCTTCCGTATACATCTGATGATGTTGTATTAGCACGTAAATTACAAGAACTAGGTGTGCATGCAATTATGCCAGGAGCATCACCAATCGGTTCAGGGCTTGGTATTGTAAATCCATTAAATTTAAGTTTCATTATTGAACAAGCGACAGTGCCAGTTGTCGTTGACGCTGGTATTGGTAGCCCGGCTGATGCGGCATTTACGATGGAATTAGGAGCGGATGGTGTGTTATTAAATACGGCTGTATCGGGAGCAAAAGATCCAATAAAAATGGCACAAGCAATGAAATTAAGTATTGAAGCAGGACGATTAGGATTTGAAGCGGGGCGTATTGCACGTAAACGTTGTGCAACAGCAAGCAGTCCTTTAGAAGGAATGAGCGTAGTTGAATAATCGATATTCTCGCCAAGAATTATTTTCTCCAATTGGAGAAGAGGGGCAACGAAAGATAAGAGAAAAGCATGTACTCATTATCGGTGCAGGTGCATTAGGTAGTGCAAATGCAGAGATGTTTGTAAGAGCAGGTGTTGGCACAGTAACGATTGTTGACCGAGATTATGTCGATTGGAGTAATTTACAAAGGCAACAATTGTACGCAGAGAGTGATGTAGAAAATAATCTTCCGAAGGCTGTAGCGGCAAAAAAACGTCTAGCAGAGATCAATCGTGAAGTAAGAGTAGAGGCTCTCGTTCAAGATGTAACAGCTGAGGAATTAGAAGAGCTTGTTACAAACGTAGATGTAATGATTGATGCAACTGATAATTTCGAAACACGTTTTATTGTGAATGATATAGCGCAAAAACATTCTATTCCATGGATTTACGGAGCATGTGTAGGGAGTTACGGCCTTTCTTACACAATTCTTCCTAGTAAAACGCCATGTTTATCTTGTTTATTACAATCGATTCCGCTTGGCGGGGCGACATGTGATACAGCGGGCATTATATCACCTGCTGTATCTCTCGTCGTTTCTCATCAAGTAACGGAAGCTCTTAAATTGTTAGTGGAAGATTATGAATCACTTCGAGATGGACTTGTGTCGTTTGATGTGTGGAAGAATGAATATTCATGTATGAATGTGCAAAAGCTTCGTAAGCATAATTGTCCTTCGTGCGGAGAGAATGCGATATACCCGTATTTAAATAAAGAAAACACATCGAAAACAGCAGTTTTATGCGGGAGAAATACAGTTCAAATTAGACCACCTCATAAAGAAGAAATGGATTTTGAACGATATAAAGAGCTGCTGAAAGATCGCGTAAATGATTTAAATGTAAATCCATATTTATTATCATTTTCAGTTGAAGAAAAGAGATTAGTTGCTTTCAAAGATGGACGTGTACTCGTACATGGAACGAAAGATATAAGTGAAGCAAAAACAATTTATCATCGCTATTTTGGATAGAAAAGGATGAGTGGGATGAAAGTAAATAAAGCTTTAACAATTGCAGGATCTGATAGTGGAGGCGGTGCCGGCATTCAAGCAGATTTAAAAACCTTCCAAGAGCTTGGTGTGTATGGGATGACGGCTATTACGGCAATTACTGCTCAAAATACGCTTGGCGTTCAAGGGGTATATCCAGTTCCGTTAGAAGGTATTACGGAACAGCTGAATTCAATTGGTACGGATTTAACACCAGATGCTGTGAAACTAGGAATGTTATTTAGCAGTGAAATTATTCAAATTGTAGCAGAATATATTAATAAATTTGGGTGGAATAATATTGTACTAGATCCTGTTATGATTGCTAAGGGTGGTACATCATTATTACAACAAGAAGCAGTACAAGCATTAAAGGAATATTTATTACCAGTAGCAACAGTTGTAACGCCGAATGTTCCTGAAGCAGAAGTGTTAACTGGGATGGAAATTCATAATGTTGAAGATAGTAAGGAAGCTGCGAAAGTACTGCATGAATTAGGTGCGAAATACGTGCTTATGAAGGGCGGCCATGCAGAGTATCAAGGTAATGAAGTAATTGATTTACTCTTTGATGGGAAAACGTTTATCGAATTTAGAAGTGAACGAATTCCTTCAAAGCAAACGCACGGAAGCGGGTGTACATTTGCTTCAGCGGTTACAGCAGGACTTGCGAAAGGATACTCGATTGAACAGGCAGTTCAAGAAGCTAAACGATTTATTAGTATAGCAATTGAAGAGCCTTTGAATATTGGAAGTGGTCATGGGCCGACGAATCATTTTGCATATAAGTTGAGTATAACAAAAGCATAAAGAAATGAATTTTGAAGACAATTAAATCCTCTATCCCTTATATTTTCTAAGAGGATGGAGGGCTTGTTTTTTTCGAGGAGAAAATAGAAATAGCAGTAAAATATAACATTTTAATAAAAAAATAGTGAAAGAATATATTGTTTTAAGCAAGGCTGAATTCATAGAACATAGATTATTCTTGAACGAAGCAAATAGATGAGACGAATATTTTCACTGCTACATTTATAAAATTGAAAAGTCTTTTATAAACACTAATAATTTGTACGTACTCCTTCATATTACTATCTGATAATTACTCCACAGTTCCCCCTCGGAAACTATTTTATATATTTCATATCAACTGCCTGCCTTGTTCGATAATCTAAAAAACACTAATATAGGTAAAAAAGGATGCTATTTAAAATAATAGTAAAAAATGTAATTTATTCCTTTACTTTTAAAATATGTTAATTTATTATTAAGTTGTTGCGGATTTTATTATCAATTTAGATTATTTAGAACAAATGATTATATTTGACTAGTATTTTCTCTGGGATTATTGGTGAAGTATAATTTATAACTATTAATCTATATGTAATACTAATAAAACGTAATGATAAAATTATTGAATGGGGGTTTATCATGAAAATGAAAAAAATGAAGACATTTATTGTTGGTGCGGCGGCGTTAGGGATTATAGGTACTGGTGCTGTTTCAGCACAAGCAATGGGACTACAGCATATTTCTATGGGTTCTGGTGCCACTGTTTACATTCAAGGGTTTAACGAAGTTGGTCACAAAGGTACTGGTGCTTATGGTACAAACAAAAATAAAGTAGTGACGGGTGTTAAAGTAACTTTAAAAGAAGGCAGTTTTAATGAGTCAGCTAACAATTATGCCAAGAGAGGAGGATGGACAAAGAAATTATCAAAAGTCAATAATCCATTCAACACGGCTTATACAAACTATAGTTGGAGATACTAGTTTAGTCTTTTACAAAACTATTTCTAACAGTATGTACATTACTGTTAGAAATAGTTTCATTTATAAAGAATAACTTTATTATTAAACATGATAAAGACGTGAAGGATAATGAGTATAATGTCTAAAATAATGAAAAAATCATGGTTACCTCTTTTTTTTACATTCATTGTATTTGGGACTATTGCTGGCGGAATTTCGATGATTTTATCTGTAGAAGAACAGATGTCAAATAATATTAATAAAAATACGTATCGGATTTCTATTAACCAAAATGAAGTAGAAACAAATTTTACAAACCAAGACTTACTATCATGGTTAAATAAACAACGTGGCAATTTTACATTTTATAAGAATATACCGCAAGAAGCTAGTCGATTAAGCTTTTCAAATGAAAATACTTTTATGTATAGCGTGGAGAAGGGAAAAGCTTATATTAATGTTTGGAACAAAGATGATCAAGTTGTTAAAAATGGTAAAAAGTACTTTTACTTTGATGGTAGGGAGTATGAAGTAATTGGCTATATTGATACTTTTACTAATGTAGTAGCGAATCTTGAGTCGTCGTTAGAAGCAACCCCAAAAGAATCAATAAAGGGAGAGTATTTCTTGGATGCAGGAGGAAATAGTGAGTCCCTTATACAGGATTTATTAACTACTATACAAGAAACAGATAATACAATTACAATTTCTTATGAAAAGGTTAAGCAAACATGGATAAATAATCTATTAAACCAAAAATATGCGCTTTTTATATTTCTTGGAACTAGTGCGATGCTATTTGTATCAGGATTTACTATCGTGCTTTCATGGGTAGAAAAATATAAGCGTGAGATGTTTGTTAGGCGATTATCAGGTGCGGGAGAAACAAGTTTATTATTAAGAGTTTATACTAATATGCTAGTTATTCGAGTAATAGGGATCATAATTGGAAGCTCGATAACATTTCTGATTACTGATGTTTTAAACCTATTACCGTATAATACTGTATTTCGTTTGGAATCAATCGTTGTAGGTATCATACTATTCTTTCTTATGGATATATTTTACACGTTCCCGATGTTGTTTATCAATCAAAGGAAACAATTAATCAAGATAATGAGGTAGGAAGATGTCAACTCAATTAAAATATGCTCTTGAAGATATTTGGAGGAAAAAGCTTTATTTTATTTTGTTTTTTACTCAGATTATGATTATCACATTGTTAATTACGGAATGTTTCTCTTTAATGTATAAAAAGCAAGATGCGTTTAACTATTTATCTAAGACATTTAATATTTCTAATGTTTATTATGTATCACTTGCAGAAAAAGAAAAGTATGTAGGTGGCGAATATGAAGAAAGTATTATGAAAGATTTATATACATATGTCAATGAAAATGAGAAGTATACAATTTTTTCTGATATTGAAGATTATATAGAAATAAAGGGTATTCCACAAAATTCTCTTTCCGTTGAAATAGAGCAAGGACAAACTAAGGTTCAAGCCTATAAAAGTTTAGCTATTTCACATAGTTTTATAGATGTTTTTGATTTAGCTTTATCAAAGGGAGAATTTTTTGATTCCGATTGGGAGTATACAAGTAACGAGAGTATACCAGTTGTACTGGGGCATTCTTATCAAAAGTTTATGAATATCAATGATGAGTTTGTTAATATAGATAATTTAAAGTATAAGGTGGTTGGTTTTTTACAAGAAGGACAAAGTTTCGTTGATATATCATCCGGCAAAGGTGTTATAGAGCTGGATGACACGGTATTAATACCAATGGATGTTACAAAATTTGATGATATGTATGTGAATGGAAATTATGCATATGAAACCTATCTTGAAAATGCAACAATTATAACAAAGAATAAAAATGATATAACAGAACTTAGAAATATTACAGAAAAATCACGACTATATAATTATAACTTCAATAATGTAGGTGGCGTCTCAAAGTATATGGAGATGTCTACCAAAAAATCTGTAGGTGTATTTTTGTTTATATCAATATGGGTAATTATTTTTGCCTTTTCATTAGTTATTATTAATACATTAGAATTTGTTAGAAAAAATTTAAGAGAATTTAGTATTCATATTTTTTGTGGTGGAAACAGATCGGATATTGCATTAAGGATTTTTTTACAAATATTTATTGTTTGGATCCTTGCTTCTATTATTTCTGTGCTAGTATCCAATCAACCTTTCATAGTATTAGGGGTTTCAGGAGCGATTTTATTTCTTTGTTTAATAACATGTATTCCTAGCTTTATTAAACTTTTTAGTTTACAGATAAGTGACATATTAAGGAGAAAAGAATAAATGATTGAGCTGAATAATATTTCAAAAGTTTATAATAAATCGAAGGCCAATGAAGTGAAAGTTCTTCAAAATATTGACTTGAAAATAGAAAAAAGTAGTATGTTAGCGATTATGGGTCCATCAGGTTCAGGGAAATCTACATTGTTGAATATACTTGGTTGCTTAGATATCCCGAGTATGGGTACTTATAAGTTGTATAATCAAGAATTGCAATCTTTAAATCGAAGGAAATTAGCTACTATACGAAATGAGCACTTTGGTTTTGTTGTACAAGATTTTGCACTTATTGAGGACTACACTGTTATGAAAAATGTTGAAATTCCAATTCTATATAGTAAGGACAAAACTAATAAAAAAGAAAGAGTGCTATCAATACTTGAAAGGCTTGGTATGAAGGAAAAGGCATCTGAATATGCATATAATTTATCAGGTGGACAACGGCAACGTGTGGCAATTGCCCGAGCATTGATTAACAATCCAGATATTATTCTAGCTGATGAACCAACTGGAGCATTGGATCAAAGAACAGGTCAGCAAGTTTTAGATATTTTTAAAAGTATACATCAAGAACAGAAAAAAACTATTTTAATTGTAACCCATGATGATAGGGTTGCGAAACAGTGTGATGGAATAATAAATATAGTAGATGGAAAGGTTTACTAAAAAATATTGAATTGAAAATTTTTTATAGGTTTTTCAAAGGTGGAAGGGATGGTAGATAATGAGGAAAAATGAGCCATATGAATCTAAAAAAAGAATACAAGGAAGTTGGATTCTACCCTTAATAATAGTTATATTGATTCTCTTGCTACGCCACTTTATGTTTACTCCTGTAGTAGTTGAGGGAAGCTCAATGATGTCAACTCTTCAGGACGGAGATAGAATGGTAGCGAATAAAATTGGATACAAATTAAATGGTCTAGAACGATTTGATATTTCTGTATTCAAGCATAAAGATGGAACGAATTATATAAAGCGTATTATAGGCCTTCCAGGGGATTATATTGAATATAAAAATGACCAGCTATATATAAATGGTAAAAAATATAGTGAGGCTTATTTGGAAAGTCAAAAGAAAGATTTGGAAAGGGAGGAGTTACTTACTGATGACTTTAATATAAAAACATTGCCATCAACTCTTAGTCCTATAGTTCCAGAGGGGCATTATTTTGTATTAGGAGACAATCGCCGTGGTAGTAAAGATAGTCGCGATATTGGTTTTATACCGGCAAATAATATTATTGGAAAAGCAAATGTTGTTTATTGGCCTTTGAATGAGATGAAGATTGTTAAATAAAAAACATGGGTTAATGAATTGGATGATAAGTTACATTATAGGCTAACGGCTATCGTAGGATTAAGAAAATAAATAAAATCAGTTTGTTTACCTATTGTAATTCTCTTGCTACACTTGCAAAAAAATTAAAGGAAGAATATTTTTGAGTTTTTTTGCAAGTGTAGTTTAGATTGTGAGTATATAATATTCTTGAAGTTATATATTATATCGTTATAATAAAATACGATATATTTAGAGGCGGATATTACCTTACGTGCAGAATTTTTGTAAGTTGCATTCGCGGGATAAATTTTGAAAGAAAGAGAGAGTAAATGTTAAGTACACCTAAGATAGGTGCTTATATACATTTGCTTTTTTGTATGTAAAATATCATTTCTGTGAAAAAAGAAATGATAAGAAAACAGATGAAAGGGTATTAAAAATACATATTATAAGCGTTTAAATAATGAGATGTTTTCTTATTCTAGGTAATTTACCTCTTTACAAGTGAAATATAGAGGCGTATATTTACTCTCATAAATCATTCTTGAAAATTTTCAAAAAATCCTAAAATCGCTGAATTCCAGAAATGGAGCGGAGGAACCAATTTGTGCAGTGTCACTCGGGGTGAATCTTTCAATTTTGAAAGTAGGGCTACTCTCAAAGCCCGAATCCGACAGCTAACTTCGTAAGCGTCTTGAGAGAGGACGGTGCCATGATGGATACATCACTTCATCGATCTGATTAGTATAGGGGAATATCAATCTATGTTTGAGTTCTTTTATGCTAAGGAGGATGAGGTACATGGAATTAACACTTATTTGTGTTGGGGAAGAAAGCAAGGTAAATAGTTTAAGAGATTTAGTAGCGTTTCAACATGAGTTAATTATTTTTACAGCAAATGAAGAGATAGCTGCTGAAGTTAGGAATTGTGGGTTTGATTGGACTTATAGCTGTAGTAAGGCGCAAGATTTTACTAGTATTTGTGAGTGTATTAAGAAGGTGATTTTACTAGGGGATGAGCTTCCAATCATTAGTTTCTTCACAGAACACATGCGCTTTTCTTTTCAAGCACCTATTACTGTTGTTACAAGGAATAAACGATATCCAGCGAGGCTCTATGAAACAATTGGGGCTACATTTGTCGTGTTTACGAATTGTAATAATATTTCTTTTTTATTTTTTGAATAGGGCGGGGGAAAAAAGATGAAGGTGTTGTTACTAGGAGATATAGCGAATCGTTGGGCGGTATCAGTAGAGCGAGTTCAAGAATTGGTGGTGCTTGATCCTATTTTTCCAAGGCCCTATATCATATTGCCATCGAAAGAAGCTTTATATTTAAAAACAGATGTTATCGAATATGAGCAGCTATATGCAGAATTGTCACAAGTTTATATTCGCGGGAGAAATTTGCGCGCGTTTTTGCGTGGAGAATAAATAGTGAAAAAAAGAGCGAATGCTGAGTGCAACAAGCTATGCACTTCATGTCATTCGCTCTTTTTATTTCGTATTTAAAAGATCATTTCTGTGAAAAAGAAAGAAAAGACGAGAAAACAGATGAAATCATATTAATAACACTCAATGTAAGCGTTTAAATAGATGGATATTCTCTTATTTTCAGTAATTTGGCTCTTTACAAGTTAAATATAGAGGAGTATATTTACTCTCATAAATCATTCATAAAATTTCCAAAAAAACCTAAAATCGCTGAGTTCCAGAAATGGAGCGGGGGAACCAATTTTGTGCATCGTCACTTGGGGTGAATCTTTCAGTTTTGAAAGTAGGGCTACTCTTTAGGCCCGAATCCGACAGCTAACCTCGTAAGCGTTTAGAGAGGAGGTTTACTTTTTGTTGTTCATTTTTTGAACACTGAGTAGAGCTCAGTGTTCTTTTTTAATATTTTAATGGTAAATTTTAACAATTAGAAATGAGGGATAGCTATGTTAGATGTTGTAATGATCGGGATTTTTGTTGTGTTAGTTGCATCAATGGTAAGTCTTACAAGTTGGTCAGATAAAGTTGTGAAAGAAGGGAAGCAATCATGATGATTGCCTTATCGGTTATTGTTGCAGCAATTACGGTGTACTTAGTGTATGCATTATTAAATCCGGAAAAGTTTTAATTAGGGGGAATCATTCATTATGATTTGGGTTGCAGTCGTTATTACAATGCTATTGTTTATTGTTGTGGCAAAGCCAATGGGGATTTATTTAGAGAAAGCCTTTCAAGGTAGTAAAAAGTTAGATAAAGTATTCGGGCCTTTTGAAAAACTTATTTTTAAAATTACGGGTGTAAAAGAATACAATCAAACGTGGAAACAGTACGCATTGTCATTAGTTTTATTAAATGGATTTATGATTGTTGTCGTATATTTCATTTTCAGACTACAAGGAGTATTGCCATTAAATCCAGCACACATTGAAGGGATGGAGCCTACGCTTGCTTTTAATACAGCGATTAGTTTTATGGCTGATACAAACTTACAGCATTATAGCGGTGAAAATGGTTTATCTTATTTATCACAATTAATCGGAATTACATTTTTAATGTTTGCAGCACCAGCAACGACTTTAGCACTTGTAATGGCGTTTATAAGAGGGCTTGCTGGGAAGGAACTCGGTAACTTTTTCTTTGATTTTACGAGAGCACTAACGAGAGTATTTCTTCCTATCGCATTTATTGCGGCACTAGTCTTTGTCACACTTGGTGTACCACAAACGTTAGACGGGGCCGTTACAGCACAAACAATCGATGGAGCAAAGCAAAGTATATTACGTGGGCCTGTTGCATCATTCGTGTCCATTAAGGAACTCGGAAATAACGGCGGTGGATTTTTCGGAGCAAACTCTACACATCCTTTCGAAAATCCAGGGCAAATGAGTAATATTTTACAAATGATGCTTATGATGTTATTGCCAACAGCACTTCCATTTACGTACGGACGAATGGTAGGAAATAAAAAACAAGGTCGTATCCTTTTCGTATCACTATTCATGGTGTTTTTACTAGGGTTTATAACGATTACTACATCTGAATTACATGGGAATCCAGCGTTAAATGGAATGGGCATCGAACATGTACAAGGGAGTACAGAAGGAAAAGAAGTACGATTTGGAACAGTATTTTCTTCCCTATACGCAACAGTGACGACAGCTGCTGAAACAGGAGCCGTTAATACGATGCATGATACGTTAACACCAATTGGCGGGTTAGTACCACTCGTAAATATGATGTTAAATACAGTGTATGGGGGCGTTGGGGCAGGTTTTGTGAACATTATTATGTATGCGATTATCGCAGTCTTTATATCTGGATTGATGGTTGGACGGACACCCGAGTTTTTAGGTAAGAAAATTGAAGGCAAGGAAATGAAATTAATTGCGGTAACGATACTATTTCATCCACTGCTTATTTTAGGATTTTCAGCATTAGCTCTTTCAACAAGTTTAGGAACGGATGCCATTTCTCATTCTAGTTTCCACGGTTTAACGCAAGTGGTATATGAATACACATCGTCAGCTGCGAATAACGGATCTGGATTTGAAGGGTTAGCGGATAATACACCATTTTGGAATATTACAACTGGCTTAGTTATGTTTTTAGGGCGCTATTTCAGTTTAATTACGATGTTAGCTGTTGCAGCTTCGTTGAAAGAGAAGACGGTAGTGCCAGAAACAGTCGGAACGTTTCGTACAGATAATAGTTTATTTGGAGGTATCTTCATAGGAACGATTGTAATTGTCGGTGCGTTAACATTTTTCCCGATGTTAGTACTTGGCCCAATTGCAGAATTTCTTACATTGAAGTAATGGAGGGTAAATGATGAGACCGGTAGTAGTAAAAGAAAAACAAGTAAATCAGTCACAAATACATGCTGTAGAAGATGAAGTTAGACAAGCGAAAACGATGGATCGTGATATCGTGACACATGCGATAAAACAATCCTTTGCGAAATTGAATCTGAAAGTCATGATAAAGAATCCGATTATGTTCGTTGTAGAAATTGGATTTATCATTACGTTCATTTTATCGTTTCTTCCAAGTCATTCTAGTAGTGTACCAGGATGGTTTAATATAACAGTTTCTCTCATTCTATTATTTACAGTTTTATTTGCTAACTTTGCAGAAGCGTTAGCGGAAGGACGGGGGAAAGCGCAAGCCGATTCTTTAAAACAGTCGAAGAAAGATGTGTTTGCAAATGTTGTAAAAGAAAATGGAGACATTGTTCAAGTTTCAGCAACTGATCTGAGAAAAGATGACGTTGTTATTGTAAAACAAGGAGAAATGATTCCGAGTGATGGGGAAGTAATTAAAGGATTAGCGTCTGTTGATGAATCTGCGATTACAGGGGAATCAGCTCCTGTAATAAAAGAAGCGGGCGGCGATTTTTGTTCCGTAACAGGCGGGACGATGGTCGTAAGTGATGAGATTACAATTGTCATTACGAGTAATCCTGGTGAATCATTTATTGATAAAATGATTTCGTTAGTAGAAGGAGCTGCTCGTCAAAAAACGCCGAATGAGATTGCTTTAAATACAGTATTAACGAGTTTAACGCTTATTTTCTTAATCGTTGTTGTGACGTTGCCGATTTTTACAAACTATTTAGGGTTTCAAATTGATACAGCTGTACTTGTAGCGTTGTTAGTTTGTTTAATTCCAACGACAATTGGTGGTTTATTATCAGCAATTGGTATTGCCGGGATGGACCGCGTGACAAAGTTCAATGTGTTAGCGATGTCGGGTAAAGCAGTAGAAGCTGCGGGTGATATTAATACAATCATTTTAGATAAAACAGGTACGATTACTTTCGGGAACCGAATGGCACATACATTGCTTCCTGTAGGAAATGAGACGATTGAGCAAGTAGGGAAATGGGCTGCGATTAGTTCAGTCTTAGATGAAACACCAGAAGGTCGATCAGTTATAGAATATGTAAAAATGAAATCTATATCATATAATCGAGAAATTGCAGAACAAGGTGAGTTTGTTCCGTTTAAAGCAGAAACGAGAATGAGTGGTGTTGATTTACAGGACGGAACGAAAGTGAGAAAAGGTGCTGTAGGTAGCGTAATTGAATGGGTTAGGTCACAAGGTGGAACGATTCCGAAAGATGTAAATCAAAAAGCAGATTCCATTTCCAAAGAGGGTGGGACACCACTTGTAGTTGCAGTGGGTAATCGTATTTACGGTTTAATTTATTTAAAGGATACAGTAAAGCCAGGTATGCGTGAGCGTTTTGAACAATTGCGCCAAATGGGGATTAAAACGGTTATGTGTACAGGTGATAACCCGTTAACAGCAGCAACGATTGCAAAAGAAGCAGGAGTAGATGAATTTGTTGCTGAGTGTAAGCCAGAAGATAAAATTGCGGTTATTAAAGCAGAGCAAGATAAAGGGAAACTTGTAGCGATGACAGGTGATGGTACAAATGATGCGCCGGCATTAGCGCAGGCTGACGTTGGATTAGCAATGAATAGTGGTACGACAGCTGCGAAAGAAGCAGCGAATATGATTGATTTAGATTCGAACCCGACAAAAATTATTGAGGTTGTAGGGATTGGTAAGCAATTGTTAATGACGCGCGGTGCGTTAACGACGTTTAGTATTGCGAACGATATTGCAAAATATTTTGCAATCATTCCAGCAATGTTTACACTTGCAATTCCGCAAATGGAAGCATTAAACATTATGAAACTAACATCACCACTGTCAGCGATTTTATCAGCATTAATATTTAATGCAGTTATTATTCCATTACTCATTCCATTGGCGATGAAAGGTATCGCATATAAACCGATGAGTTCGAATGCACTACTTAGCCGAAACCTACTTATTTATGGACTTGGCGGGGTTATTGTACCGTTCATTGGAATTAAAGTAATTGATATAATTGTCGGCTTGTTCATATAAGGAAGAGGGGAAAAAGATGGCGAAGAAACAAAGTATACTATCACCGATTGTCCGTATTACTTTTACATTTATAGTGTTGTGCGGCCTTGTATACCCGCTTATTGTTACTGGTATTGCACAAGCAGTAATGAAGGATAATGCGGATGGAAGTCTAATATATAATGATAAAAATGAAGTGATTGGTTCTAAATTAATCGGTCAAAATTTCACGGATCCACGTTATTTTCATGGACGTGTTTCTAGTATTGAATATAAGGCAGAAGCATCTGGTTCAAATAACTATGCACCGTCTAATCCAGATTTAGAGAAGCGAGTAGAGAAAAGTATTGAAGAATTGAAGAAACAAAACCCAACTGTTCCGGTAACAGAAGTGCCGATTGATCTAGTGACGAATTCAGGTTCAGGGCTTGATCCTGATATTAGTCCGAAGGCAGCTTCTGTACAGGTAGAGCGTATCTCGAAAATAACGAAAATTCCGAAAGAAACGTTAGATCAATTGATTAAAGATCAAACGGAAGGTGCGGCACTTGGCTTATTTGGAGAGAACCGCGTAAACGTTTTAAAGTTAAATTTAGAATTGCAGAAACTACTGAAATAGTAACAGTGCTACCTCAATCTAACGGATTGAGGTAGTGTTGTTTCGAAAGAAAGGTTGCGATTGTTTTGTATGCAGATGACTATAAACCGACGTTTCAAAGACGAACGCCAGAGGAATATTTAGAATATATTCGTCAGCAAAACCGCGGGAAGTTAAAGCTATATGTAGGAGCAGCTCCAGGAGTAGGGAAAAGTTATAAAATGCTACTTGATGCTAGAGAGATGAAAAAGGACGGTATGGATATTGTAATTGGTTTAATTGAAACACACGGGAGAAAAGAGACGGAAGACGCAATTGCTGATTTAGAAAAGGTTCCTTTAAAAGAAATAGATTATAAAGAGAAAGTATTTTATGAACTCGATGTGGAAGGAATTATAAAACGTGCACCGCAAGTAGTTGTTGTGGATGAACTTGCGCATAGTAATATTCCTGGATCTAAAAATAAGAAACGTTATATGGACGTACAGGAATTGCTAGATGCTGGTATATCCGTATTATCAGCGTTTAATATTCAACATTTAGAAAGCGTACATGACATTGTAGCTCAAATTACGAATGTTAAAGTGCGAGAACGTATTCCAGATTTTATTTTACAAAAAGCAAATGAAATTCAGCTCGTTGATGCAACGCCGGAAGTATTAAGGAAGAGATTAATAGACGGAAAGATATATAAGGAAGAAAAAATAGAGCAAAGCTTACAAAATTTCTTTACACTTAATAATTTAGGGGCACTAAGAGAATTATCGCTTCGTGAAGTGGCAGATGATATGGACGAGAAAATTAGTCAAACCGTTATAGAACCGATTGGTGTAAAAGAAAAAATTCTCGTTTGTGTACAATACAGTTCAACAGCAGAGAAATTAATAAGACGGGGATGGCGCATGGCGGATCGGTTAAACGCTGAATTGTATGTATTAAATGTTGAAAGAGAAAATATAGAGTCCCTTTCAGCAGGGAAAAAGCAAACGATTGAAGAGTGGAAGTTGCTAACGAATCAATTTGATGCGAGTTTTGTTTTAGAAGAGGCAAAAGGAAGAAAGCCAGCGGATGTTATTATTGAAGTCGCGAAAAGACTACAAGTAACACAAATTTTACTCGGGCAATCGGCAAGAACACGTTGGGAAGAAATACGAAAAGGTTCAATTGTAAATGAAATTATGAGAGAAACGAAGTATATTGATATTCATATCGTTGCAGATCAAAGAGTTTAGAATAGAGACCATCTATAGGTCTCTATTTTGCTTTTTGTACAGCCTGAAAACGTAGCATTTTCATTGCGCATAAAATGATAAATAGAAATGTAATTGCACCTAGGAAGAAAATCCAAAAGTAATTTTGATTAAATACAAGAAATCCACCTACAAGTGGCCCTGTGCCCATACCGAGATAGCGGATGAAGTTGTACATACCGATGGCTGTTGCGCGTTCTTGTACGAATTCCTCCGTTAATAAAGTAGTGTGAGTTGGCATAGAAAGTCCCATACTAAAACCGTATAAAGATGTAACGATAATGATGAATGAGATATTGATGCTATATGTGAAAGAGAATAAAGTGACACATATAATATTGAAGAAACTAGTGATGAATAAAGCTGGCTTTGTCGTGAGGCGTTTTTGCAAAAACTTGTAGCAATAACTTCCTAACATGATGGAAAGGGACATTGGTACAAATATAAGACCAATTTTACTTATAGTTAAGTGAAATAAATTTGTTAAAATACTCGGTAAAAAAACGAGGAAGCAAAAGTAAATACAAAATTGAATAAAGCCAATAAGAGTAATAGAAAATCCAGTTTTATTTTTTAAGATAAACGAGTACTTCTTTTTTGCTTGCGGTTGCTTAATTACAGTTGGTTTTGTTTCTGGAAGTAGTGAAATGTTTATAATTAATAAGAGAATGCCAAGTGTAGATAAAAACAGAAATACGGATACGTGGCCATTTATACTGCCGAGATAACCACCAATGAGAGGGCCAATCGCAGGTGCGAGAGCAAGTAACATTTGATAAAGGCTCATTGCTTCTCCACGTTCTTTTCCTTCAAATAAATCGCCTATAATTGTTGCCGCGACTACAGGTATAGCCGCTATTCCTATAGCTTGAATAGCCCTAAAAAATAGAAATAAATAAATGTTCGCCGAAAAAGCACATCCGATTGAACCAATTGTACTAATGATTAAACTAGGGATAAGGATAGATTTTCTCCCTTTTGTATCAATTAAAGGTCCATATATGAGCTGCATAATTGCAAGAACGAATGTGAAAAGTGAAACTGTTAAATTTATAAGATAAAGAGAAGTGTGAAAAGAATCTTGAATCATAGGCAAAATAGGTGTGTAAATATTTTGAGCGAAGGAACCGAGTAAGGCACTCATACAGACAACGTATAAAATGAAATGTAGTTTGGATTTTTCCATTATGTTAACCTCCTTGTAATTTAGTTTCCTTGGAAACTAAATTTATTTTAACATAATTTTCTCACTTGTAAATATGAAAAAATGATTTTAAAATGGTATATAGTTAAATTGTTTCTTTGGAAACCTAGGGGGCGAACGGATTGGAACGTACAATGAAACAAGTGGAAATACTTTCGGACATTCGTACACTTTTGCATAAAAAAGAAGAACATTTGAAAGGGCAAAATGAGAAGTTTCTTCGTGAAACAGGTATAAGTGGTATGTCTTTATCTGAACTACATGTGATCGAGTGTATCGGAAAAAATGCTCTGATGAATGTAACTGCTATTACGACAGAAATGGGGATGACAAAGGGTGCAATCTCTAAAATTTGTACAAAGTTGTTTCAAAAGCAATTCGTTGAGAAGATGCAAATGTTAGATAATCAAAAAGAAATTTTCTTTCGCTTAACAGAAAGCGGAAATGAAATATATAAAGCTCATGATAAATTGCATAAACAAGCTGAAGAAAAGTGGCTGCTACTGTTAGATGGATATACGAAAGAAGAGCAAGATTTTATTCAAAGGTTTATAAAGGATGTCTCCAAACATTTTGAAATATAATTGGAAGAAAAAACTCCTTTATTTCAAGCCTTTTGAATATAATTTCTAAAAAAACTCATATATAATAGAGAAAGATACTTAACATAGTGAATATTTAAAGAGTCAATATATAAAGAGGAGAGAATAACATGCTTGAAAATACGGGATTAGTATTAGAAGGCGGCGGTATGCGTGGTGTATATACGGGCGGGATATTAGAATACTTTATGGAACAAGATTTATATTTTCCATATGTAATCGGTGTATCAGCTGGTGCTTGTCATGCAGCGTCGTATCTTTCCAGACAAAGAAATAGAAATAAAACGGTCAATATTGATTATGCATCACACCCACAATATTTATCATATAAAAACTTATGGAGAAAACGTCAGCTATTTGATATGGATTTCATTTTTCATGAGATTCCAGAAAAGCATGTACCGTTTGATTTTGAAACATACTTTAATAGCCCAGAGCGTTTCCTTGTAGGGACGACGGATTGTGAAACAGGAAGGTCTATTTATTTTGAAAAAGAAGGAACGAATGATGATGCACTAAATTTATTACAAGCATCTAGTTCATTACCTTTCATTGCACCAGTAGTAAATTACCGAGGTAAGCAATTGTTAGATGGCGGGATTTCTGATCCGATTCCAGTTCGTAAAGCACAGGAAGATGGGTTTAAAAAATCAGTCGTTATCTTGACGAGAAACCATGGTTATGCGAAGAAAAAATCAAAATTTGGCTGGATTGCATCGAAAGCTTATAAAAAATATCCGAAACTTGTTAACACGATGTTGAATCGTTATGAAGTATATAATGAAACACTTCACTACATTGAAAAAGAAGAGCAAGCTGGGAACTTATTTGTTATTCGTCCAGAAGTGCCGCTTCAAGTAGATCGTATGGAAAAAGATACAGCAAAACTACAAAATTTATATGAGCAAGGCTATGAAGATGCAAAGAGACAATTTGTAGATTTACAGGCGTTCTTGCAACAATAATAATTAGGCTGTGGAGAAGACTTTCGTATGATTGTTGCAAAAGGAAAGTAGAGCATCGAATTCGATGCTCTACTTTTTTATTTATGAAAAAATCCCTCTTTATGAGGGATTTTAATGTGGTAAGAAAATTAATTGATAAGCGAACAAGATTCCGAATACATACACAAGTGGGTGAACAGCACGGAATTTACCTTTTGCCACTTTCATAAGTGGGTATGAAATAAATCCAAGTGCGATACCTGTTGCGATACTTGATGTAAGTGGCATGCTTAAGATTACTAAGAATGCTGGGAATGCTTCATCAAATGCGTCCCAATCGATGTGGCGAACTGAACCCATCATAAGACTACCAACGATAATTAATGATGGTGCAGTAATAGCTGATACACCAGAAACGGCACTTACTAATGGTCCGAAGAATGCTGCTAGTGCGAATAGAACAGCTACTGTAACAGTTGTTAACCCAGTACGACCACCAGCTGCAACACCAGCAGATGATTCGATGTAAGCTGTTGATGGTGTTGTTCCGAACATAGAACCGATTGTTGCTGAGAATGAGTCAGATAGAAGAGCTCGTCCAGCTTTTGGAAGTTTTCCGTCTTTCATAAATCCACCTTGTTGAGCTACACCAAGTAATGTACCTGTTGTATCGAATAATGTAACAAGGAAGAATGAAAATACAACGCCGTATAATCCGTAGTTAATTACATCAGATACAGCAGTAATTGGATTTGAAACGATAATTCCTTCTGGTAATCCCGGCATTGATGTAACACCGTTTGAGAACGATAATTGTCCTGTGAAGTAAGCGATAATACCAGTTAATAGCATGCCGATAAATAGTGCACCATTTACATTTAAAGACATAAGGACAATTGTAATTCCAAGTCCAGCTAATGCTAGTAATACTGGAGCGGAGTGAAGATCACCAAGTCCAACTAAGTTTGCATCGTTTTTTGTAACGATACCTGTCAAACGTAAACCGATAAAGGCGATGAAAAGACCGATACCAGCAGTAATTGCATGCTTTAAGTTTTCAGGAATTGCTTCCATTAATTTTGTACGGAAAGATGTGAATGATAACAAAATTAAAATCATACCTGCCACGAATACAGCAGAGAATGCAATTGCGAAAGTCATGCCTTCATGAGCTTTTACAACAGAGTAAGAGAAGTAAGCATTTAATCCCATACCTGGTGCAATTGCGATTGGTAAGTTTGTAAAGATCGCCATAAATAATGTTCCGACAACAGCAGCGATAATTGTTGCTGTAAATGCTTGTTCAAATGGAACTCCTGCATCCCCAAGGATGACAGGGTTTACGACAATGATATATGCCATTGTTAAGAAGGTAATAATACCTGCCATAATTTCAGTTTTAATAGAAGTTTTATGTTTTGAAAGGTTAAACATATAAACATCCTTTCTGTTTACGAATAATTTTCACAACAGTTATATATAATATTCGTTTTTTAACTATTTTGCAATAGTTTTGCATAAAAAGTTTACAACAATTCATATTTTGTGTCTTAAATTCGAATATTAATCGTAAAACGACGTGTGAATTTCAGTTTTTATTGTGCGCATATTATAAGGAAAAGGAGTTGAAAGAAGATATGCCACAGCAAAAAAACTTTGTAACAATGCCAGCCCAACATCAAAATAAACAGCCCGGTGTTGAATCATTAATGAATCCACTTCCCCAGTTTGAAGATGCAAATTATAAAGGAAGCGAAAAGTTAAAAGGAAAGAATGTATTAATTACAGGAGGGGATAGTGGGATTGGACGAGCTGTTTCCATCGCTTTTGCGAAAGAGGGAGCGAATATTGCGATTGCGTATTTAGATGAAGATGGAGATGCAAATGAGACGAAACAACATGTTGAGAAAGAAGGGGTAAAGTGTGTATTGTTGCCGGGTGATTTAAGTAATGAACAACATTGTAAAGATATTGTAGAAGAGACCGTCCGGCAGCTAGGTAGTTTACATGTTTTAGTAAATAATGTCGCGCAGCAATATCCACAGCAAGGGCTAGAGTATATTACAGCAGAACAGCTAGAAAAGACGTTTCGTATTAATATTTTTTCTTATTTTCACGTTACGAAAGCAGCACTTTCTCATTTAAAGCAAGGCGATGTCATTATAAACACGGCGTCTATCGTTGCATATGAAGGAAATGAAACGTTAATTGATTACTCGGCAACGAAAGGAGCAATCGTAGCTTTTACAAGATCACTTTCTCAGTCGTTAGTGCAAAGAGGAATTCGTGTAAATGGTGTTGCGCCGGGACCAATTTGGACACCACTTATCCCGTCAAGCTTTGATGAGAAGAAAGTCTCTCAGTTTGGAAGCAATGTCCCGATGCAAAGACCTGGTCAACCATATGAATTAGCGCCAGCATACGTATACTTAGCGTCTGGCGATTCATCCTATGTTACCGGACAAATGATACATGTAAATGGGGGCGTTATTGTAAATGGATAGTTTTCATTTATAAGAGCAAAGTAAAGCTAATTCCACTTATTATATTGAGCGCTAGGGGAGGGATATAGATGAAAAAATTATGTTTCGTCATACTATTATTTTTCATCCTACCGGTTAGTGCTTTTGCTGATACAGATCATCTAATATTAGTGAATCTTACGACAAACCAATTATCTTTTTTTGAAAATGGAAATTATACAAAGACATTCCCCGTAACAACTGGAAGAGACCGTACACCTACGCCTGAAGGTAGTTTTTGTATTATAACTAAATTTAAAAATAAAGAATATCATCGAAAAAAAATAGCTGGGGGTGCACCGAATAATCCTCTCGGTACGCGTTGGTTAGGTTTGGATAAAAAGGAGTACGCGATTCATGGAACAAATCGGGAATGGACGATTGGAAGCCGAGAATCGAATGGCTGTATTCGCATGCATGACAGGGATATACAATGGTTATATGACCGAGTCCAATTGCAAACAAAAGTGATCATTTCTCGCTTTCATACGAGCCCCGAATATGAAGCGAATAAGCTTGGTTACCGCGTTGTGAGCTGGAATGGTCGTAAAGTAGAAGAAGAGCAAATTGGCATGCTTACGTTAGTAGACCGTGCCGATATATATTGGCAAGAACCAAATGGGCAGTTAACAAAAGTGAAAACGGTATTGCCAAACGAAAGATATCCAGTGTATTCAAAACGAAAAGATGGAATATATTATATAGGAAACAATTTGTATATTGTGGATGAAACAGGAGAAAAAATTCGTTATGAGCAAATTCCTTCTTCGGTTTTAAGTAATATATATAAACGGAAATATAATGTTCCGTTATAGGCTACCGTATTATAGACGGTAGCTTATTTCTACTTCGAGTTTAACTGCAACTATTGTATTTTGCTGAATATAATACAGTACAGATAGGGGGACGGTTACATTATGAAAAGTGAATTTGCTTTTAAAATTTTCTTAGTAACGACCTGTTTATTCATCGTGTATTTGTATGCGTTTCTCGTTTTTTCTTTTTATGTTCCATATGTTGATTTAATATTGTTCTTCGGATTTATTTGGGCATTTGTGAAAGCAAGAGAAGGAGAGAAGAGTATATATCGGCGCATTACCTTATGTGGGACAGTTGTTCTCGTTATTTTGTACTTTTTTATCATGCATGATTTTTGGAGAGGAATGTAAAAAAGCATACGAGTACTCGTATGCTTTTTTTGTTTAATATTTTGGCTTAAATGTATGACAACAAGTCTCTACACTCGTTGTTACAGAACTTTCTAGCGTCTCGTTTGTTAAAACCGCGCTTGTATATGAATCATTTGTATCCGAACCAGTTTCTTGTGCATCTGGTTGAACAATGATTGCACTAGCTTGACAAAAGTTACCTTGTCCCCAAAATGAGCAATTGGAAACAGAGCATTTCACTTCTGGCATAAAACCCCCTCCTTATACATTAGTTTGGGACTTTACGCCCATTTCATGTGTAGAAGGAGTTTCCTTTTCTCGTTATTTCTTCGTTTGCTCAAGCCATTCTTTTAATTTGTCTTTCGGCTGTTCACCACTAATACGGCTTACTTCTTTGCCATCTTTAAAGTGAATGATTGTTGGAGTTCCTTTAATTTTATATTCATCCCAAGGAACATCTAGTTTTTCAATATCCATAACTTTCATATCGACGTTCAAATCTTTAGCCATTGGTACTACGACAGGAGATAGCTTTTGACAATGAACGCAAGATGTTTGATAAAAGTATACTGTTTCTTCTTTTTTCTCTTTTAAATTCTTTTGAAGATCTGAAAGAGAGATTTTATTTGTGTAGTAGTCAGGGCCATTGGTCTTACTATCAGTAGGATTATCAATTTTTTGACTAGTAGCATTTTTTTCTTCTATTTGTGTGACAGCGAAAATTGCTACAAACAAGGCGATAATAATACCACCAAATATAAGCATTTTTTTCATTTGTTCATCTCCTTATTTGTTTTTTATTACAATAAAACTACAAACAGCGATTGTAATAAAGCCGATAAGTGCTAAAAACGGGATTGTAATAAAACCAAACCAGTTTATGAATTCTCCGGTGCAAGGTACACGGCCGCAAGCTGCCCCAGCTGCTGAAAATGCAGCGACTTTTTGAATTGCATAGTGATATAAAGAAATACAAGCACCAATACTTGCAATTGGTAAAGAATAACTTGCGATGCGATAATCTTTCTTTGCTACAGCGATACCAAGCCATAAAACGAATGGATACATAATAATACGTTGATACCAACAAAGTACACAAGGCTCAAATTTCATGATTTCGGAAAAATAAAGACTTCCTAGTGTAGCGATAAAAGAAGCTCCCCATGCGGTAAGTAAAGCATATTCTTGCTTTTTTTCTCGTCCCATATTTTATACCTCTCTTATAATAGTTACATACTAAATTATAGTATGAAGTGGCACAGAAAAGAAAGAAAAAATATGTTTATCAATAAAAGTTTTATAAGGAAAAACTTTTATTGATATCGATATTTAAAAAAGCGCCATTCTCCTGAAGAGAATAGCGCTATATTTTACATTTGAATTTGCTCTACTTCTTCTATATGTGACTTTTGGGATGCGTGGTCAATATATTGAAATAGGAGCTGCAATTGTTTATCAACTTCTGGCATTTCTTTACTGTATTGATAAGCGTGTAAAAAATGTTCAATACGCTTAGAAAATAGTTGATCGTTCGTTTGAACCATAAGAACGAGTAATTTATCCCAATTACAGCTATATGTGTAATAGAGAGCTTTGTCATAGTCGTTATATGTTTGCACTGTGTACCCTCCTTACTGAGGAGTTATATATAGTGTGTGACAAGTAAGGAGAAATACACTTGAAAGAATTTGTTAAGAAAAAAAGTGAATGAAACGAAAAAACGAGGTGTATCCTCGTTTTTAAGCTTTTGGCATTGGCGTAGGTGTTGGTTTTCCATATCCTTCTTTATACTTATTGTCAATATAGTTGCGAATTTCCAGCGTTGATTTTCCTTTTTGTTTCATCGAAGCAGATTCAACTGCGATTTCTAGGCAATTGACGCAAGTCGTTGCATGGGAATCCCAAACAACTTCACCATTCTTTTTAATTTCACGAATAAAGCAATTTTTATTATTTTTATGTCCTACACTCTCACCGCAACCGCAGTAACATGGAATCCAATCTAATAGCTCTGCATTTTGCCCAGCGACAGTGTAGATATCTTTCATTTGTGGATCAAGCTTGTCTAGGAAGGTAGGAAGTGTGTCGACTCCTTTTGTTTTTTCTTGAATGTCAGCTTGTTGAGTATGCGATGCGTGGTCATGCTCTTCTTTTGATTCAGGTGATTTTTTTTCATTTGTACTAGTAGCTCCGCAACCAGCAAGAATTAAACTCAGTACTGCAAGTAAAGAAAATACATATTTCTTCATACGCTTGTCCCCTTTACAAATGTATTAATCAAATTGTATCAGAGATTATGGTGTATCGGTTGAAGATTTTTTCGACTGATTTTTGAAATGCCATCGTAGTGAATGGAATAAAAATAAAATCGGGATATAAGCGTATACAATATATAAGCCAGCCTGAGACAGCACGGTATTTAATACATTGATACTTTCTCGGTTTGTGAAAAATAAGGAAGCTGTAAAGACCATGAAAATAAAAAATGGTAATGTGAATGTAAAGGGAATATGGAATGAACGCTTCATCGTTTGACATGATGACCAAATGGTTAAACAAAGGTTTGGCAAAATAATTAAAAACCAAACGAAAATAATAATATATTCAAAGCGTTGAATGAAAGGGACTTTAATGATTTTTAACATTGTTAAAGTAGGCCAAATCGTGTGATTTAATTGGCCCTCGCTATAATACATAAAAGATACGATGGCTAAAACTACATAAATTAAGGTACTAAAAGCAATACCTGCATGAGCCCATCTTTTTAAGGATTTTCCTTTTTCAATAAATGGATAGAAGATTAAGATTGTCTCAAAACCAAGAAACTCTAACGCAGAGTGTTTTGCAGATATAAGCATGTCAAAAGGTGAATGTGTAAACATAGGTAAAATATTGCGGAAATGTGCATATTTCATTGGATAAATTAAAAAGAATACAACGAAAATAGGAAGAACGACTCCCCAAAAACATATTCCCGTCACAGAGCGAAATCCTCCCTTTATAATATAGTAAGTCACTAATAAAAACATAAAGGTTAGTTTCCATAACTTAATGGTAGGGAAAATCCAAACTTGTATTACTTCCATATATGTACGAAGAACAGTAAGGCAAAATAATAAGCAATAAAGAGTAAAAATTACAGAAAATATAGAACCGATCCATTTTCCAAAGCTCGTTGTATGAATGCTAATTAAATCGCCATCTTTTTCTAACATTTTTAGCATGCAAAACAGTACAATATGAGTTGCAATACCTGCTATGATTAGAGATATCCAAGCGTCATAACCAGCATTTTTTAAAATTACCCGTTGATATCCTAGAATTCCTATTCCAATTTGAAGAGAATGTAACAAAACAAATGCAAAATATGGAGAGACAGTCTTTGTTTTATTCATTGTATGCATTGCTTATTTCACCTCACTATTCTCCAATTCCAGATTGTACAATGTTAATATCTAAATTTATATCCACAGCTATATTCGGGTACATATTTCGAATTTGGTTTATATTCCATTTTCTCGTATGGCTTCTAATTTCATCGCGTATTCCTAAAGGATCAATTCTCTTTTGTTGAAATTGTTTTATTAATTCTTCACAATCTTGTTCAACGTTTCGTTCAATTTGTTTTTTTATATAATTGATATTTGTTTTTTTTCTTAAATCAATCCAATTAGGGGAGTTTTTAATTAATCCATTTAGTTTTAAATGGATTTTTACTTTTGGTATGTCACCAGTTTGATCAATATCATACTTGCTTTCCCCAGCTAAGTTTTGTATGACAACCATACCTTTATGTTTGTTCTTCTTTATCGCTGCTTCGTAACGTCCATTTTTCGTAGGGTTAATAAGTAATTTTGCTAAAACAGAATGTCTTTTATCTGTATACATAACGACTTTATCACCTTTTAAAAAAGCAAGTCCTTTGACAGCCACGGAATGATTATCGTCCATTTTAATATAAGGAACATACGCATCACATACAGAAGAGTAGTAATTATATAAAAAAATGTTTAATGTGGTTTGTGGAATGTTCTCGTTTCGTATATTTTGTTCAAGTAAATCAGCAATGTATAACGAACCATTTTTTTTTCCATAATTTAAAAGCTCTTCAGCCGATCCATCTACAATTGCTAGTTGTACATCACGCCCGATATTTGGGTCACGTTGTAAGTTAGTAATAATTTCCCCCATTCCTTGTTCTCCTAGATCTTTTCCAAATAGAACGACACGCATTTGACCTACAACAACATTGTGGGGGGATTTTGCATTTAATCGTGAAGCGATTGTTTCAAGTGAGCGGGCAGATGTTGATTGAGTTTCTGGTTTCGATTTCACACCATGTGTATACTCTGGAAATAAGATCGTTCCTTGGAATCTTTTGTTTTTTGTGATGTCAAATCCAGCAATATGAATAATACGCTGTGTATCCACTATATACGTTTGTGTACAGCCAGTTTGTAGAACAAAAAGGGTTATAATAAGGAACAATAAGAGTTTTTTCATTCATTATCACCATCACGTTTTTGCTTCGCTTTGTTCGGATTATAGCGCCATTTAGATTTTGGTCTAAGGAAAGAAGGCCTTTGTGCAGCTTGGCTAAACGGTAAACGGAAAAAACCTTCCGCTGTACCTAAACCACGAAATGGGTATAAAGGTAATAAATAAGGTGATCCAAGTGATTTTAATTTAATTAAATGAGCTAAAATAAACACAAACCCGACAATAAGACCTAATCCACCAAATGCACCAGCTAAAAGAATAAGCGGAAATCGTAACAACCGAATAGTAGAAGACATTTTTACAGTCGGCGTTGTGAAAGATGCAAGAGCGGATAAAGCAACTGCAATTAGTAAGATGGTGCTCGTTAAAGCAGCCTCAACTGATGCTTGCCCAATTACAATTCCGCCAACAATACCAATTGTTTGTCCGACTTTCGTCGGTAAACGTGCTCCCGCTTCACGAAGCAATTCGATTGTAATCTCTAGAAAGAGTGCTTCTAGAATAGGCGGGAAAGGTACGTTCGCTCTCGAGAAAATAATAGGTCCTAGTAAATCAGCAGGAATCATTTGATAATGATATGTTAAAGCCGCTGTATAAATAGCGGAGGAAAAAAGAGAAAATATAGCTCCGAAAAAACGGATAACGCGAAAGAACGATCCAATCATCCACGGTAAATAATAATCTTCTGGTGAAATGAAAAAATCTAGTAACGTTGTCGGTCCTAATAAAGCATATGGAGAGCCATCTGTTAAAATTAAAACTTCCCCGTTAATTAATGCAAATACTGCTCGATCTAATCGTTCTGTAGGTAATAGGACAGGGAATGGGGAATTGCTATTATCACTAATAAATTGCTCAATCATAGTCGAATCAAATGGAACATCAAAGTCAATGTCTTCTAGTCGTTGTATTGCAGTGTTGATAAATTGTTCATTTGTAACCCCTTCAATATAAGCAACTGCTACTTTTGTTTTTGACATAGATCCAACGATAACTTCTTTGAAAATGAGTTGCTCCGTTACAATATTTCGGCGCAATAAGTGTATATTTGTATCAAGGTTTTCAACGAAACCGATTTTAGGTCCAATTACGCTATACTCATTTTCGGTATCGTTATATAATCGTGTTCCTAAAACAGTACTTTCGGCACGAATTAAAGCATATTGATCGGGATTCGAATTGCTTTTTAAGCGTACTAAAATATATCCACCTAATAATTTCTCACGAATATCATCAATAGAGGGAGAGGTAATAATATCTTCAATGGAGACAATATTACATAAGTCAGAGATATTTTGAATATGTTCTGATTCCTTTTTCATAGGAGTTAAAATAAACTGTTTAATAATAATTGCTTCCACGACAGATTTATAATAAAACAAGCATAACCTTTCATCTTCAAGTACGTTATAAGAGACAAAATCGCTAGATTCTTTCATGGTTTTTATAAATTCTGGAATAGAACAAATTGTTTTTGTATTAGTCTTTTTGGATTTCTTAGATGATAAACCGAACATTTTCTCACCCCTAACATATATCATTTACTTGTGTTAGTTTTTGGGAAAGACGGGAATTTATACTTGAAAATTGAAAGTTCATAGAGAAAAGGAAGAGGAGTGAATACCTCTTCCTTTTTGGCGTATTAATTTGTTTTCTTTTCTTTAATAGACTTTACTAATTTAATCATTTCAGCTCGTATATCTTCTTTTTTTACATTTAATTTTTCTGCAATTTGTTTAATATCCATTCCGTCTTTTTTCATTTTTAGTACATCATCAAGAGGAGTGTTACTTTTTTGAGAGATGATTGTTAATACCGTGAGCTGACGTAATCCGATATTATAATCTTTCATTTTTTGTTTTAGTCCGTCTGGTGTAGATTTTTGCATATTTGCTAATTCTTGCAGTAGTGCTTTTTTTGTTTCTTTATTCATATGATGCTTTTTCAACTTACTTGGATCTACACCGAAATGCTCGGCTGTTGTTTCCCAAGATTTATTTTGTTTATAGTAAGCTAAAACATCTTTCATTTCTTTTTTACTCATTTTTGCAATGTGGGCAGCTTTCCAAATTTCATGTTTGTTATAGCCGAGTTTTTCGAGCGACTGCATTTCTTCTTCTGAAATTGGTTTATGATGATGGAATGTTACTTCTTTTGGCGTGGCAGCGGAAGCAGGGAAGGTAGATATCCCGCATAATAATGCTGCCATAGTCATACTTACTACGATTTTTTTGTACATGTAAATTCCTCCTAGATAGATAATGTGGAAAACTGTACACATATCATTTCCATAAAATGTGAAAAACTTGTGAACAAGCTAAGTTTTTTTATTCACAGTATAAAATGACGTTTTTGGAAGTTTTCCAACATAAAACATTGATTAATAGTAAAAAACTAGGGTATAATCGAAATTGAAAATCAATATCAATAACAAACGTATACATATAGATGAAAATAAGGGAGAGAAAAATATGACTATGACTACATATACTTCCATCGCAAATGTGATTAAAGAAAGACGCTCTGTACGTACATTCACAGATAAAGCTGTAGATAAAGAGTTATTAATTGAACTATTAAACGACGCAACGTGGGCACCGAATCATAAACACCGTGAACCATGGAATTGTAAATTATACATTGGAGAAGGCCGCAAAAAATTAGTAGATGCAGTATTAAACTCTTTCACAGAAGAAGAAAGAGCGAAACGCGGCAAAATTTTATCAGATCGTTTCTTAAGCACGCCGGCACAAATTGTTGTTTATATTAATGAAGATCCACGTCAAATTCAACGCGACGAAGATTACGCTGCAACATGTGCATTTATGCAAAACTTCCAACTGCTTGCTTGGGAACGTGGCTTAGGTTGCGTTTGGAAATCAGGCGGATTAAACTACAATCCATTATTTATAGAAGGACTTGGTTTAACAAGAGGTCAACGCATCGTTGGAATTCTTCACCTTGGCTATTTCGATAAAGCACCAGAAGGAAAAGCTCGTACGCCGATTACTGAGAAGATGGAGATTATTGAAGGTTAATAGATGAGACATTCTCGTTTTTATGAGGATGTCTTTTTATTATGCAATCAATCCTCATGAAAGCTTGTTCCTCATCATACACTTTCTTAAGGGAAAGTGTAAGGAGGGAAAATAATGAGAGCAAGTGAAGATAAAGCGCTGCAATATGCGATTGCGGAAATTACGGAAATTGCGACTGGATTTGGGCTTGATTTTTATCCGATGCGTTATGAAGTATGTCCAGCGGAAATTATTTATACATTTGGTGCATATGGGATGCCGACGAGGTTTTCGCATTGGAGTTTTGGAAAGCAATTTTTCAGAATGAAATTACAATACGATTTAGGACTTAGTAAAATTTATGAACTCGTTATTAACTCTAATCCATGTTACGCCTTTTTATTAGATACGAATTCTTTAATTCAAAATAAATTAATCGTGGCGCACGTTTTAGCGCACTGTGATTTCTTCAAAAATAATATTCGTTTCTCTAATACGAAACGCGATATGGTGGAGAGTATGGCAGCGACAGCAGATCGTGTGAAGGCGTATGAACATAAGTATGGAAGAGAAGAGGTAGAAACGTTCTTGGATGCAGTACTTGCCATTCAAGAACATATTGATCCATCGCTTATGCGTCCGAAACTTGCTTGGAGTATTGGAGATTTAGAAGAGGATGTAGAAAAGAAAAAGATATCACAGTACGATGATTTATGGAATTTAGATGATCGAAACAAAAAGAGGGAACGACCTAATATGCATAAAAAGAAGAAAATCCCACCGCAGCCAGAAAAAGATTTACTCCTCTTTATTGAAGAATATAGCCGTGAGCTAGAAGAGTGGCAGCGCGACATATTAACGATGATGCGCGAGGAAATGTTATATTTCTGGCCACAGCTTGAAACGAAGATTATGAATGAAGGCTGGGCTTCCTTCTGGCATCAACGCATACTCCGTGAAATGGACTTAACATCTTCTGAAGCGATTGAATTCGCAAAGCTTAATGCAGGTGTAGTTCAACCATCAAAAACAAGCATTAACCCATACTACCTCGGTATTAAAATGTTTGAAGATATAGAGGAGCGCTACAACAACCCGACAGAAGAAATGAAACGACGCGGTGTAAAACCCGGATCTGGTCGAGACAAAATCTTTGAAGTACGCGAAATTGAGTGGGACGTATCGTTCTTAAGAAACTACTTAAATAAAGACCTCGTAATGAGAGAAGATATGTACTTATTCCAGCGCCAAGGAAAAGAATATAAAGTAATAGATAAAGAGTGGGAACATGTACGTGATCAGCTCGTAAATATGCGTACAAATGGTGGCTTCCCGTACTTAGTAGTAGAAGATGGTGACTACTTAAAGAACGGAGAATTATACATTAAACATAGTTACGAAGGGATCGAGCTTGATTTAAAATACTTAGAAAAGGTATTACCATATCTTCATCAGCTGTGGGGAAGAACGGTGCATATGGAGTCTATTGTGGAAAGTAAGGGTGTAGTATTTTCTTATGATGGGAAGATGGTACATCGGAAGTATGTGTGATGAAAAGAACGGACATAGAATGCTATGTTCGTTCTTTTTTATTTGGAACAAGGCCAAATATGCTATTCTTGAAAAAAGGGAGTTACATAGAGAAATGGAGAGATTCAAATGAGCAGAATAGGGGTATGTAAGGTGGATATTACGCCGCCTGTAGGTATTGATTTTGTCGGATACCATAGAGAGACAGGAATAAACAATATTGAAGAGCGTATGTATGGGACAGTTTTTGTATTTGAAAAAGATGAAATGAAAACTGTGTTTATAAGTATTGATAATATTGGAATGTTAGTAGAAGATACGAATATGATTCGTGAACGAGTAGCAAGTAGGGTTCATGTGCCATTTGAGCAAATAACAGTTGTTTATACTCATACGCATTTTTGAACGCAGAGTAAAGAATATGAATTATTGTTTGAGTTTGTTAAGTCAATGTAATTAATAATATTATTAATTACATTTATAATTAGAGTAAAGAATATGAATTATTGTTTGAGTTTGTTAAGTCAATGTAATTAATAATGATAATCATTATTAATTACATTGACTTCTAAAAAAAGAAAAACTAGAATTTATAAAGGGATCTTCAATTGTTCGCTATCATTTGTATAGGAGGTAAGTTATGTTGGATAGCTTTATTTCTATAAAATGTAGGTTGGCTCGTTATAGTCTTGGTGTTCTTGTTATCTTTTTTTGTATAGTATTTTTGGTGAATCAGAAGGTGTATGCAGAAGATGTACCGTGGACATCAGTTTCAAATGAGGGAGAACGTGTACTTTTTCAAGAACAATCTTTGTATAGTAATGATCGAAGGGGAGAAGATCTTGTTTCACCTTCATTTGAAGGGCGTAAACATGGTGGGGAAGATTGGGAGTCTTTTCGGAAATCGAATAACAGACAATGTGTTTAATAATCTTAAAAAATGCTCTGAATAAATATAGTAAGCTTATATGGATTTTATGTTGTGTATTGGTCATAATCATAATATTTAGTTTTATAGCAAATAATGAAAAGATGTTTAGTAAGGTTGTTAATTATGTAACCTTTTACGTGAATAATAAAGAAAAACAGCCGGTAAAAGATTTTGAAATTATACTTATGAAAGATGCATCACCTGAGCCCAGTAAAGAAATTGGGATTTCCATAGGGAGAACGGATGAAGAAGGAAAAGTTATTTGGAGGAATGTGAGGAAGGGAAATTATATCATATTTTTGCCAAATGGTGAGAAGCAAATAGTTAGGGTCAATGATAGAGATGAAACGAGAGTAATAAATATATTATTGTAGAAAACGAATCCATTTTGAAAAAGAATAATCAAAATGGATTTGTTTTTATATGGAGTTTTTGTTTACCAGACAGGTCGTATATTTGATGATAATTTCTCTGTATTTTCTTTAGTAACGAATGTTGTTAAATCTTCTTTTAGCATTTGCATTCGTTCTGTACCTATATTTTCAATCCATCGCTGCTCTATTTCAGCTACTATTTCTTCTTTTGCTTTCATTACTGCTAAACCACGTTCGGTTAAAACAATGATTTTACCCCTTTTATCAGTAGGGTGTGTTTTACGTGTAACGTAGCCACTATTCTCAAGAGAATCCACCATTTTACTTATAGCTTGTTTGGAAATCCCTAAATATTCAGCTAGCTCTATACCAGTTGCTCCATTAGGAAGGATGCGTTTGAACATAAAACCATGTGCTGGTCTAATATCTTCAAATCCCAATTCACTTAATCTGTCATGTAGCTCAGTAATTAATGTACTAAAGGATAATGATAAAAGTGAAGTAAGATCTAACTCGTTAAATGTTTGATTCATGTATATAACCTCCGCGCTTGTAGTCAATTAAGTTGACTATATATAATACTTATTGTACTATACACAATATAGTCAATCAAATTGACTATATTGTGTTGGTAGAACAAATAATGATTTATATAATATAGAATCAATGGAGGTTTCATATGGTCAATATCGTAAAAGTTAGAGGGAGTGTCTTTGCACCATATGCATCGCTGGAACCTATTAAGGATCCTGCAACAGGAAGAGTGTTTGAATATGCTGGAGATGCACGTGAGTTTACACCATACGCTGTGAACACAAAGCGTTCAAGATTAGAACAAGAAGTGAATATTGATTTTTATAAAAGAGAAATTTTCACATGTGCAGATGCTTGTATCGTCACAGTGAAGATTACAAATCCAGATGGATCAACTGAGTATCAAAAAGGAGAAACAAGTACAGAAAACATTGTATGTACTAATATCGTATGGGGCGAGGATGAAGTTTCCTTTAAAATGAGAGCAAGTGCAAGTAATCCGTTAAATGCGGCAGCACCTGCAGCTGATTATTTGTTGGCTATACGAGTTAATAAAAATGGTACTGTGCATGTTGAAGGTGTACATGATGGTTTCCCTTGCTATGAATTTTATAAACAAGTAGATTTTGGTTCGTTTGAATTAATATATACACATGATTTTAGAGAAACAAATGATACTCCAGCAGCACTAGCTGGAGAGATGGAATATAACTTTAAAATGACAGTCTAAATGTAAATATAGCACTATTTTTTAGAAGGAAGTAGAAAAGTAAAAGAGAAATCTATTGGTTTTAGGATTGAAATTATGGTTTGTTTTATTTAATAGTATTCAGTATCTAAAATAAAATTATAGAGGTGTTTCTTATGACTAATATCGTAAAAATTAGAGCCAGTGTCTTTATTCCAATTTCTTGGACAGAAGCTAAGAAGGATATGGAAACAGGAAAAATAATTCAATTCGAAGGTGATTCGCGTGAATTTACACCACATGCGGTAAATACGATGCGCTCTAGAGTTGAGCAAGAGGTAGTAATTGATTTCTATAAAGAAGAAGTGTTTTCATATGCGAACACGGGTATTACGACCGAGAAGGTTACAAGTCCAGATGGTTCTGTGAGTAAAAGAACAGGGAAAGCAAGTACAGAAAATATTGTGTGTACTAATATCACATGGAATTCTGACGGTGTGCAATTCAAAATGAGTGCGAGTGCAAGTAATCCATTAAATGTATATGCACCTCCTGTGGATTATGTATTAAATGTATGTGTGAAAAAGGACGGCAGTATTGATGTTCAAGGAGAGCATGATGGTTTCCCTTGTTTTGAATTTTATAAGCAAGTAGATTTCGGTTCATTTGAAAAAATATATACACATGATTTTAGAGAAACTGGTGATACAGCGGCAGCGCTAGGCGGGAACATGGATTATAGTTTTACAAAGAGATTATAGGAAGTATGGCAATGGAACGATGGGTTGCTTCATTTGTAAAGAACTTGGAGATGTCTAAGTTCTTTTTTATTTGTTTCGAATTTGTGAAAGAAAGACATATTGATTGAAATTAAATTTTTTATACTCTATCATATACCCACAAGGGTATATGGTTTGTATATGTGATACATGAGGGAATTCAATAATAAATAATATGGAGGTTTGAAATATGTCTAGAAAAATTGTAGTAGTAGGTGGAGTTGCCGGCGGGGCATCAGTAGCTGCAAGGCTTCGTCGTTTAAGCGAAGAAGATGAAATTATTATGGTGGAGCGTGGTGAATATATTTCATTTGCAAATTGTGGCTTACCATACTATATTGGCGGTGTCATTACAGAAAGACAAAAGTTATTAGTACAAACTGTTGAAAGGATGTCAAAGCGTTTTAATTTAGATATACGTGTATTGAGTGAAGTGGTAAAGATAAATAAAGAAGAGAAAACAATTACGATAAAGAATGTAACTACAAATGAAACATATAACGAGGAATATGATATTTTAATTCTTTCACCAGGGGCAAAACCAATCGTTCCACCTATTCCAGGTATTGAAGAAGCGAAGGCGATGTTTACGTTACGAAATGTACCTGATACAGATCGCATTAAAGCGTATATTGATGAGAAGAAACCACGTCATGCGACGGTTGTTGGTGGTGGATTTATTGGAGTTGAAATGGTTGAAAACTTAAGAGAACGAGGAATTGATGTTACTCTTGTAGAGATGGCAAATCAAGTAATGCCACCAATTGATTATGAAATGGCAGCATATGTGCATGAGCATATGAAAAAGCACAATGTTGAGCTTGTTTTAGAAGATGGTGTAGATGCATTAGAAGAGCACGGGACTGTTGTACGTTTAAAAAGTGGTTCAATCACAAAGACAGATATGATTATTTTAGCAATTGGTGTGCAACCAGAGAGCAGTTTAGCGAAGGATGCAGGGTTAGCACTAGGAGTTAGAAGAACGATAAAGGTAGATGAGAGTTTTCAAACGTCGGACCCGCACATATATGCAATTGGTGATGCGATTGAAGTAAAGGATTTTGTTACAGAAACAGAAACGATGATTCCGTTAGCGTGGCCAGCTAATCGTCAAGGTCGCATGTTAGCAGATATTATTCATGGCCATACAGATTCGTTATATAAAGGTACGATGGGAACTTCTGTAGCTAAAGTTTTTGATTTAACAGTTGCTGCGACGGGAGTAAATGAGAAAATATTAAAACGATTAAATATACCCTATGAGGTAGTACATGTACAGGCGAATTCACATGCCGGATATTATCCGAATGCGACGCCAGTGTTAATAAAATTAATTTTTAATAAAGAAAGCGGAAAAATGTATGGGGCGCAGGCGTTAGGGCGTGATGGTGTAGATAAGCGTATTGATGTTATTGCAACGGCAATAAAAGCAAATTTAACTGTAATTGATTTGCCTGATTTAGAATTATCATACGCACCGCCTTATTCTTCTGCAAAAGACCCAGTAAACATGGTGGGGTATGCGGCAAGTAATATAGTAGATGGTTTTGTGGACACAGTACAATGGCATGAGGTAGATCGTATTGTTGAAAATGGTGGATATCTTATTGATGTTCGAGAGCCTAATGAACTCAAACAAGGAATGATTAAAGGTTCTATTAATATCCCCTTAGATGAGTTACGTGATCGATTGGATGAAGTACCGGTAGATAAAGAAATATATATTACCTGTCAACTTGGTATGAGAGGTTATGTCGCAGCGCGCATGTTAATGGAAAAAGGATATAAGGTAAAGAATGTAGATGGTGGCTTTAAATTGTATGGGACAGTATTACCAGAACGTGTTGCGTATTAATACATAAGCTTTCACTTTTTGTTTTGTGAACATATAAGATAAACATTAAAAATAGGGGTTTACAAAATACCCTATAGGGTATAATATATTGTCATAGGTTATAAATAGTGACATAATGGTAATGAGGTGATTATAGAATGGAATATAATCAAGATATGAAAAATAGATTGAAACGTATTGAAGGTCAGGTTCGTGGTGTGCTTCGTATGATGGAAGAAGGAAAAGATTGCCGAGAGGTTATTACACAGTTAACGGCATCTCGTTCTGCACTTGATCGTACAATTGGACTTGTTGTGGGAACGAATTTAGAGCAATGTTTGCGTGAGCAGTTTGAAAGCGGTAATGGTTCAAATGAAGAGTTAATTAAAGAAGCTGTTCAATTACTTGTAAAAAGCCGATAATCTGTCAGACATAATTGTTGACAGATTTTCAAAAACATTTTAATATACCCCTACAGGTATATGTATATAAATTATGGAGGAATCGACTATGAGTATAAAAGTGGATATGAATCTAGATTGTAAAGGTTTGGCTTGTCCGATGCCGATTGTAAAGACGAAGAAGGCGATGGAAGGATTGACGTCAGGGCAAGTGATTGAAGTTCAGGCAACAGATAAAGGGTCTACTGTAGATATACAAAGTTGGGCGAGTAAAGTAGGTCATCAATATATCGGGACGAAACAAGAAGGTGATGTATTGATGCATTACGTTAGAAAAGCAAATGAGCATGAAATGAATGAAATAGTGAAATATCCTCATACAATTACGAATTCGGAATTGTATGAGGATATTATTAAGTGGTGAAGAGTGTATTATAGTAGATGTTCGTGAAGCGGCGGAATTCGCTTTTGGTCATATTCCATCGGCTGTTTCCGTGCCGTTAGGAGAATTAGACAGTGCAGCGTTAGATCAGAAGAAGCAAATTTATGTTGTTTGCCGAACTGGTAACCGTAGTGATGTAGCTTGCAACATGTTGAAAGAGAAAGGTTATGCAAATGTGAAAAATGTCATTCCAGGCATGTTAGAGTGGCAAGGCAATGTGGAAAAATAAAATTTTTTAAATAAAAATATACCTATGGGGGTAATGAGATGAACGCTAAACCGTTACAAGCAAAAGATGTTGCAGAGAAAGTTTTATTCGGAGAGTTATTTATTTTAGATGTTCGTAATGAGGCGGATTATGAAGATTGGAAAATTGAAGGAAAAGAAGTTACTTCAATGAATGTGCCGTACTTTGATTTATTAGAGGGTGTAGATCATATTGTCAGTGAACTACCTAAAGATAAAGATGTTTTAGTAGTATGTGCAAAAGAAGGGTCTTCTATATTTGTAGCAGAGCAATTAACAGAGGCTGGATTAGAAAATATTTACTATTTATCTGGTGGTATGAAGGCTTGGAGTGAATATGTAAAGCCTATAAAAGTGGGAGATTTAAAAGATGGCGGAAGTATGTATCAGTTTAACCGTCTTGGAAAAGGTTGCTTATCATATATGGTTATTTCAAACGGTGAAGCAGCAGTTATTGATGCAGTAAGAACAGTTGAAGCGTACGAAGAGTTTGCGAAAGAGCATGGCGTTACGATTACGAATGTAATGGATACACATTTACATGCAGACCATATTTCTGGCGGACGTAAGTTAGCAGAAAAAGTAGGTGGTACGTATTGGTTGCCGCCAAAAGATGCGGAGGAAGTTGTGTTCTCATATAAACCACTTGTTGAAGGATCTGTTATTACGGTGGGGGGTACTAAAATTGAAATTGACGCATTATACTCACCGGGGCATACGATTGGAAGTACGTCATTTATTGTAGATGATTCCTATTTATTATCAGGCGATATTTTATTTGTAGATTCAATTGGGCGTCCAGATCTTGCTGGAAAGGCTGAAGATTGGGTAAGTGATTTACGTAATACTTTATATAGCCGATATAAAGAGCTATCTCAAAGTTTAATTGTGTTACCAGCTCATTATTCAAAAATAAGTGAAATGGATGAGAATGGTGTTGTGAGCGCAAAGTTAAAAGATTTATTTGCGTATAATGCAGGACTAAATATTGAGGATGAGGGAGAGTTTCGTAAAGTTGTAACGGAGAATTTACCACCTCAGCCGAATGCTTACGAAGAAATTCGTCAAACGAATATGGGGAAGATTCATCCGAGTGTAGATGAAGAGCGTGAAATGGAAATTGGTCCAAATCGTTGTGCAGTTCATGAATAATAAAATAAATAAAAAATGGAGGAATAGATGATGAATGTAAAACAAGTATTAGATGCGACAGGTTTAGCATGTCCGATGCCGATTGTAAGAACGAAAAAAGCGATGGATACTTTACAAACTGGAGAAGTGTTAGAAGTACATGTAACGGATAAAGGGTCAGTTAAGGATATTCCAGCGTGGGCAAATAAAGGTGGTCATGACATCGTAAAGCATGTTGAAGAAGCTGATGTGCTGAAGTTTTGGATTAAGAAGGCGTAGTAGTTTTATAAATGTAGAGAGGTTGGTTATATGAATACAATATTAAGTACGCTCTTCATTGTACTTGCTGCAGGATTTGTTATTTCACGTTTTTTACCGGTAAAAGGTGTTCAAAATATAAGTGGGAAAGAATTAAAGAGTATAGCAGGAAAAAAGGGAAAACAATTTATCGATGTTCGCACAGTAGGTGAATATAGAGGAAATCATATGAAAGGATTTCAGAATATCCCATTAAATGAGTTAGCTAGTAAAGCAAATCAATTAGATAAAAATAAGGAAGTAATCGTTATTTGTCAGAGCGGGATGAGAAGTAAGCAAGCAGCAAAGGTATTAAAGAAATTAGGGTTTCAGCACGTTATCAATGTTTCGAGTGGTATGAATGGTTTGTAAGGAGGGAATTTATAATGAAAGAAATGACAGTAAAAGAATTAGAAGAAAAATTGTTACGTAAAGAGGCAGTAAATATCGTAGATGTACGTGAAGTAGAAGAAGTCGCCGATGGGAAAATTCCAGAAGCAAGTAACATTCCACTAGGACTATTAGAATTTCGTATGCATGAGTTGGATAAAAAGAAAGAGTATATTATCGTTTGTCGCTCTGGTGGGAGAAGTGCAAGAGCAGTTCAGTTTTTAGAGAGCTACGGTTTTCAAGCAATCAATATGGTAGGTGGTATGTTAGCGTGGGAAGGGAAAGTCGTATAGTACAGAGATAAATGATTTGAGCCTTTTTATAAATAATAAAATACCCCTATAGGTAATTGGAGGGAGCACAACATGGAACAACAGAAGAAAACAACAATCGTTTTATTTAGCGGAGATTATGATAAAGCGATGGCTGCTTATATTATTGCAAATGGTGCAGCGGCGTATGATCAAGAGGTAACTATTTTTCATACTTTTTGGGGATTAAATGCTTTAAGGAAAGATGAGCATGTGAAGGTGAAGAAAACTTTCATAGAAAAAGTATTTGGAAAAATGATGCCACGTGGTGCAGATAAGATGGGATTATCAAAAATGAATTTTGCCGGTATGGGACCAAAGATGATTAAAGGTATTATGAAAAAACATAATGCGATGCCTTTACCAGATTTAATCGATTTGGCGAAAGAACAGGGGATTAAACTTGTAGCTTGTCAAATGACAGTAGATTTATTAGGGTTAAAAGAGGAAGAGATTATGGAAGGGGTAGAGTTTGCAGGAGTAGGAGCTTATTTAGCAGATGCTTCGGATGGGAATGTAAACTTATTCATTTAATTCACCTTCTTTTTAGAAGGGAGGGGATGTAAGATGAGCTTAGTCGTATTACTTTTTATAATTGGGTTTATAGGATCGTTTATATCAGGAATGGTTGGAATTGGCGGTGCGATTATTAATTATCCAATGATCCTATACATTCCGGTATTGCTAGGATTTACTAGTTATACGTCACATGAAGTAAGTGGTATTACAGCGATTCAAGTATTCTTTGCAACTTTTGCAGGGGCATGGGCCTATCGGAAAAGTAATGATATGGATAAAACGCTAGTTGTGTATATGGGAGCTAGTATATTAATAGGAAGTTTCATAGGGAGTTTTGGTGCTAACGTATTAGCGGAACATACGGTCAATGTTGTTTATGCAGCGTTAGCAACAATAGCTGCTATTATGATGTTCGTACCGAAACGAAATAATAGTGGTGAAGTGACATATAATAAATGGTTAGCAAGCTTGTTAGCGTTTATTGTAGGAGGCGCATCAGGCATTATAGGTGCTGGAGGTTCTTTCTTATTAGTTCCTATTATGCTAGTTATTTTAAAATTGCCGATACGTACAACAATAGCAACATCTATCGCTATTACGTTTATTTCCTCAATAGGGATTACGACTGGAAAAGTGATAACTGGGCAAGTAGTTGTAATTCCAGCTCTTATTATTGCGATTGCAAGTATCTTTGCTGCGCCGCTTGGAGCACGAGTTGGGAAGAGGATCAATCAAAAAGCATTGCAATATATGTTATCGATTTTGATTGTAGGCACTGCTGTTAAGATGTGGATTGATATGTTATCGAAATAAAAGGATGGCGCTGCTTGCAGCCCATCCTTTTATCTATCCCGCTATTTGAAGGTAGTAAACGCCCGATTGGTGCAGGCTGATTTATGCCCAAATAACTTTCATTAAGTTTTTATATTCGTCATTTGCTAATTTATATAGCATTCTCGTATGTTCAAAGACAAGTGCTGGATTGAAATTTGGTTCTGAGAATGCAAGTGATGCTGAAATATCAATTGCATTTTGCTTATTTAACGTGAATTTTGCAAATCGGTAAGATGTGTTTAATTCATTGATGACATGCAAAATATCATTTGTTGATGTTGCATCAGGTACGTGAGCAACATTGAAGCAGTATATATCCACAGTAGGATGTTCGTTTTGGAATGCAGCGATAAGTTGAATTTTTGCGCCAGCTTCGGTCTCTAATCCTACCGAAAAATGAACAGAACCGTCATTTTCATCTATATTTTCTTCCATGTATATATCGTTGGATTTTAAGTAGTCTTTAAAATCTGAGATGTTATGTTTTACTGCAGCTTTCATATGTATGAGCCCCCTGATAATTGGAATAGATTGCTACTATTTATTATAATTTAAAAATATTAAAAAAGATAGTTAGAAAGTTCTGATTTTTGATTCCGAAGAAATAAAAAGAAGCAGTACTCTACCTCCATAGAGAACTGCTTCTTTTTTATTCATTGTCGTTAGATGATGTTTCTGTATCTTCACTGCTATTTTTATTCTTATTTTTAGATTCATTGTTACTTGATTCACGTTCACTTGAATTTTCCGACTTAGATTCTTTTGTTTTCTCTGTGCTTGTTTTCTTTGAATCAGAGTCTGTTTTTGTATATGCAGGTAATCCAAGGTGAGTACGAAGTTCGTTTGTAACAGTTGCTAATTCTTTTTTATCTGGATTGTAGTAATACGTTCGGCCGCCACCAGCAGATTTGCTACATGTATCGTCACCTTTTTCCATATAGCAGTCTTCACCTTGAATTTGTAATTTCTCAATTTCCGAGTCCGATCCGTACTTATAGAATGAAAGCATATCATCGAATGTTAAGTTCGTAACGAATTGTCCGTTAATATCATCTATGATGTTACCAACTTTTGTTACAGATCCAACGCTTGTTAGTTTCTTTAAAATTGCTTCAATAACGAGTTGTTGACGTTGTCCACGCATTGCATCACTATCGATGTGGCGCGTTCTAGCAAGGGCAAGAGCTTCTTCACTATTTAGCTTTTGAACACCTTTCTTCAGGTGAATCGCATCAGCAGTATCATTACTATCTTGTTCAGTAAATTCAACTGGTACATCGACTTCAATACCACCTAAATCGTCGACAATTTTCATAAATGACTTGAAGTTAAACTTTACAAAGTAATCAACGGGAACATTCATTAATTTTTCAACTGCATCAATGCTTGCTTGGGGTCCACCATCTTTTCCGTTTTTAGTAGAACCGTATGCATGAGCGTGTGTAATTTTATCTTTTTTCTTTTCCACTGGGATATAAGTATATGTATCTCGTGGAATACTTAATAGTTTTACAGTTTTGCTATCTTTATTAAACGTTGCAAGTAGTAGTGCATCCGTTCTTATAGCTTCTCCATATTCTTTCCCGCGGACATCGCTTTCATCAACACCCATGATTAAGACGGAGACGTTATTTGTGATAGGTTTTACAGCTTTATCACGTAAATCAGATTTATCACCGCGCGCTAAATCGTGTGCGGCATTTCGAACAGCAGAAGATGCTTTATTTACTAAAAACCAAGTATAACCGCCACCTATTATTAAAAAGAATAGAATAACGCTTATAATAATTTTTGTTTTTTTCCTACTTTTTTTCGGTTTACTGCGTGTATTTTCTTGCAAAGATGGGTTTTGCTCCATTTCCTGTACTCCTTCATTTGGATTGAAATACGACACTCATATCCACTTATTATAATGAAATTTGACGAAAAAAGACATTACAAATCATTTACATTTCGTAAAAATTCAATATATTTATAAAAAGTCAGATTTTCTATATTTTATTTTTCAGATGTAGAATAAGTATAAGTTGTTTTAGTGGAAATGAAAACATGTATTGTGAGAAAGTGATAGAGAAGTAAGATTTGTTGAAATATAGCCAAGAAGAAATGAGTAGGTTTACTTATTTCTTCTATATAATAAAGAAGAATTTTACGGATAAAGGAGAGGGCATAGTGAATCATACATCATTCCGAGCAATCGTTGTGAAAGAAACAGAAAGTAAGCAGTTTGTAAGAAACGTTGTAGAGAGAGAAGTAAGTAGTTTACCTGAGGGGGACGTATTAATACAGGTTCATTATTCTTCATTAAATTATAAAGATGCACTTTCAGCCACGGGTAATAAAGGGGTTACGAGAACATATCCTCATACGCCAGGAATTGATGCAGCAGGAGTGGTTGTGAGTAGTGCAGATGAAACCATTAAGGTAGGAGACCAAGTTATTGTAACGGGATATGATTTAGGTATGAATACTTCTGGTGGTTTCGGAGAATATATTCGCGTGCCAGCATCTTGGATCATCCCTTTACCAGAGGGCATGTCATTAAAGGAAAGTATGATGTACGGGACAGCAGGTTTTACAGCTGCTTTATCAGTATATAAGCTTATTGGAGCAGGCATAACGCCTAGTATGGGAGATGTTTTAGTAACGGGTGCAACAGGCGGCGTAGGGAGTGTAGCTGTTAGTATTTTAAGTAAGCTAGGATTTAACGTAGTAGGAGCGACAGGGAAAATGGAAGAAGAAGAGATGCTACTATGTCTAGGAGCGAAACAAGTGATTCATCGTACGGAGTTGAATGATGAATCAGGAAGACCAATGTTAAAAGGGATATACGCCGGGGTTATCGATACTGTAGGTGGACATATGCTAGAAACCGCTTTAAAAACGGTAAAGTATGGTGGTTGTGTAACGACGTGCGGTAATGTGGCAGGACAAGAATTGCAAACAACGGTATATCCGTTTATTTTGCGAGGCATAAGTCTTTTAGGAATAGATTCTGTGCAATGCCCAGTGGATGTGAGAAGAGATGTGTGGACGCTCTTAGCAAGTGAATGGGAGAATAATGAGTTACTATCTTATACAGAAGAATGTACATTAGAAGAGTTAGATGAGAAGTTTACACTTATATTGCAAGGAAAGTTAAAAGGAAGAACTGTTGTAAATATGAAATGAAAAAAGAGACGCTCACGTTAGCGTCTCTTTCCTATTATAATGATTGTTTTAAATTGATTTTACCTTGTTCACCTAAAACACCATCAGCGATATTTACAGCGTGATCACCGATACGCTCTAAGTTACTTACCATATCGACGAAGATGATACTTGCATCACCTGAACAGCTACGTTCGTTCAGACGTAATACGTGACGTTTACGAAGAACACGTTCCATTTGGTCGATTTTACGTTCTTTTGCAATAACAGTTTGAGCTAATTCAGTATCGAAGTTTGTTAAAGCTTCGACTGCGTCTTGTAATGTTGAAATCGTTAATTCAAGCATTTCATTTAGTTCAGCTAGTGCTTCATCTGATAGTGAAACGCGGTTTGAAATTTGGAAATCTACAAGTTCTACAAGGTTTTCTACATGATCACCGACACGTTCAATATCCCCAACAACACCAGCTAAAACGGAGTGTTTTTCAGAGTCTGAAGGTGAAAGCGGCTTTTCTGATAGTAAAACTAAATACTCGGTAATTTTTTTATCTAAATTGTTAATAGCTCCTTCTAATTGAGTAGCCATGTTTTCGTGCTTTTTGTCTTGTGTATTTAAATATTGATTCGCTTCTTTTAAGCCGTGTAATGAAAATTCAGCCATACGCACAACCTCTTTTTGAGCTTCAGTTAAAGCGATAGCTGGAGATTGCTCAATAAAGATTGGATTTAAATGTTGCGGTTTGAAGTTAATAGATGAATCTTCACCACGAATGATTTTTGTTACGATCCATGCTAATACTGCAATAAATGGGAACTGAATAATTGTATTTGTTACGTTAAATGTTCCATGTGCAAATGCAATTGTCATTTCCGGATTTAAGTTTAATGAAGTTTGGAAATACTGGATTAAACTTGTAAATGGTACTAATAAAATTGTAAAGATAATTGTACCGATAATATTAAAGATAACGTGAACTAATGCTGCACGTCTTGCGGCAATTGAAGTACCGATTGCTGCTAATACTGCTGTAATTGTTGTACCGATGTTATCACCGAACAATACAGGAAGAGAAGCTTGTAAATCGATTGCACCTTGACCGAATAGTTCTTGTAAAATACCGATTGTTGCGCTTGAGCTTTGTACAATTAAAGTGAACACTGTACCGACAATAATTCCTAAAATTGGATTATCACTCATGCTAACCATTAACTCTTGGAATGACTCTAAAGAACGAAGAGGTTTCATACCTGCGCTCATTAATTCTAAACCGAAGAATAACATACCAAAACCGAATACAACTTGACCTACAGAATGTACTTTTTTATTTTTAAAGAAGAATAGTAAAATCGCTCCAACTGCCATAACTGGGAGCGCATATTCTCCGATTTTAATTCCGATAATAAATGCAGTAACTGTCGTTCCGATGTTCGCACCCATAATAACACCGATTGCTTGTCTTAATGTCATAAATCCGGCACTTACAAGTCCGACTGTTAAAGCGGTTGTTCCTGAACTTGATTGGATTAATACAGTAACTAACATACCTGCTAGTACACCCATAAGTGGGTTTGTTGTAAAGCGATCTAAAATATCGCGAAGACGATCACCAGCTGCTTGTTGCAGTCCATCGCCCATGTATTTAATCCCGAATAAGAAAATACCTAATCCACCAATGAACTGGAAGATCATATCTTGAACATTATATTCCACGCATTCCACTCCTTAAATTTCATGTACGCTGTAATTATTAACTAAACCTTGAGGCACTGTAAACGGTTTGCTAGTAAAATTTACACTAACTTTACAAAGGGACAAAAAGTTTACAATTCTTTAAAGAAACAGCTGTATTTTATTGGTTTTCATCTTGTATAAATCTTAATTTTGTAAATAAATCACACTTTTTAGAATAGTATTGTTCAGGTGGATATGAAGGAAGGCGTCTGCGAGTTCATCGTATATTTTTTGATGAAAGTTAAAAAAATATGTAGGAAAATGCATGTAGTTTTATAACAGCAAAAATACGATAAAAAAAGCCACTGAAATTATCCAGCAGCTTTTTCTCTGTTTTTATCTCCATGCTTTTGCTTTCTTATACTTGTAATGTAAATGAATAGGAAAGCAATAAGTAATAGAGAGGAATATCGATATACAGTTGCATAGTTGGTGAAGTGTGCAATGAATCCAAATATAATTGCGCCAGCGCCAATGCCGAGGTCAAATGCTGAGAAGAATGTAGCTGTTGCGACTCCTCGTCGGTGTGGTGCTACTCGGTCGATCACCCATGCTTGTAGTGCAGGTTGAATCGCTCCAAAACCACTTCCGTAGCATGCTGCTGCAATAATTAAACTCGGAATTGTAGTTGTATACGACAATAAAATAATACCTGTAAACGTAATGATAACCCCTGGAATAATAACGAATGCATGACCTTTCGCATCGTATAACTTTCCAGAAAACGGACGAGTGACAGCGATTGCAAGTGCATTAAATAAGAAGAAGAGGCTTATATCAGCAATTCCGACTTCCGTAGCAAATAATGTAATAAAGCTCCCGATTCCGCCGTACATTAATGTAATACATAATATTAATAATGAAGGAAGTAAAGCTTTGCGCTCAATAAATCCATCGAGAAAAGTACCAGATGTTTGCTGTGGTGGTTGCGGCGATTTTTTGATTTGAAGTAGTTTCGTTAATATTAATGAAACAATTGTACATGAAAGTGCACATAAAAAAAGAATCGTGAAGTTATATGTTTGCATGAGCCAAAGTCCGATAAGTGGACCGAGCGCCATTGCAATCGTTCCAGAAAGACCGAAATATCCCATGCCTTCGCCGCGACGAGCTTGCGGAATTAAATCTGAAACGACAGTTCCATATGTAGTCGTTGTAATACCAAAGCCAGCTCCGTGTAAAATTCGCACGGCAAGCAATAGGAAGACGGTTGAAGCGAAAAGATAACTACCCATAGCGAGTAAACAAATAGCAGTACCGATCATTAAAATGATTTTTTTGTTGAATTTTTGCAAGGCGTTTCCAGTCAGTGGTCGAACAAAAAGTGCCGCCACGGTAAACATGCCTACAACAAATCCGATATTAGAACTTGTGCCGCCAATTTCTTTCACATAAACAGGTAAAGTAGGAATTAACATTTGAAACCCTAAAAACATACATAAGTTTGCAAAAATTAAAGCGACAAACTCTTTCGTCCATAACGATTCTCGTTTTACGAGTATTGCTTCTCCCATATATTCATCCCCTATATAAAATTTTCTCTTTTCTTTCGAGTATATGTATTGGTCAATGTAACAGTCAAGGAAGGTGCCTTGAAAACGTATAACAATTTTTGCGGTGAAAAAACTGACAAATTTGTGTAAAAGCTACACAACTATGAAAAAAAGATGTAAAGTATAGATGTATAGACTTGTAGTTGTTATGAATGATAGAAATTGGTTTTTCTTTAAAGAAAGCGGATTCAAAAAGTAGTGAATGAGAAGGGGAAATATACTTTTTCACTACATATATTTGAAAAGGTTTACAAAACAATGAAGAAAGAGGCGTGTACATATGAGACGATTAGGTATTTCTATTTATCCAGAACATTCAACAGTAGAGAAAGATAAGGAATATTTAACATTAGCAAGTAAATACGGATTTAATCGTGTATTCACATGCTTATTGTCTGTAGATGGAGAAAAAGAGAAAATTATAGAAGAGTTTAAAGAAACGATCTCTCATGCAAATGCATTAGGGTTCCAAGTATTAGTTGATATTAGTCCGTCTGTTTTTACACAACTAGGTATTTCATATAATGATTTATCGTTCTTCCATGAGTTGGGAGCGTACGGCATTCGTTTAGATGTTGGATTCTCTGGTTTAGAAGAATCGATTATGACTTACAATCCATACGGCTTAAAAATTGAAATTAATATGAGTAACGGTACGAAATATGTAGATAACATTATGAGCCATAGACCAAACCGTGAAAATTTAATTGGTTGCCATAATTTTTATCCGCATCGTTATTCAGGATTATCATACGATCATTTCATTAAATGCTCGAAACAATTTAAAGATTACGGTATGAGAACGGCTGCGTTTATTTCATCCTTTGATGCAACGTACGGACCTTGGCCAGTAACAGAAGGCTTATGTACGTTAGAGCAGCATCGTGAATTACCGATGACAACACAAGCGAAGCATTTATTTGCGACAGAATTAATTGATGATGTTATTATTGCGAACGCGTATGCATCAGAAGAAGAATTACAAGCACTAGGTGCATTAAATAAAGAGAAACAAACATTTGATATAGGATTATATGATACAACAACAGAACTAGAAAAAATTATCGTATTAGACGAGCCTCATTTTTACCGCGGAGATGTATCTGAATATATGATTCGCTCGACACAAAGTCGTGTGAAATATAAGAAAGAAGAGTTCAAACCGCATAATACACGCGAAATTAAACGCGGTGATCTTTTAATTGATAATGAACAGTATGGTCAATATAAAGGTGAATTACAAATTGCGTTAAAAGATATGGTGAACACAGGAAAAACAAATGTAGTTGGCCGAATTGTAGAAGAAGAAATTTTCTTATTAGATTATTTACAAGCATGGGATAAATTCGGATTTACATTAAAGAAATAGATAAAATGAAAAAGGAAAAAACTACTGACCTCAGCAGCTTTTTCCTTTTTATATATAAATTGTGAGAGGAAGAGCTATGACAAAAGTGCATCAGCGATTAATTTCTATTTTAGAGGAGTTTTTAGAAGAGAAATCGATGTTAAATCGAGCTTTTTTAGCGAGCCGTTTACATGTATCAACGAAGACGATTCAAAAAGATATAAAATTATTAAATGATATATTGGAAGAAAACGGGGCGAAAATTGAATCGCAAAGAGGGACTGGATACGAACTAGAAATTATACAAACGAAGAAATTTGAAGAGTTTTGCGTGAGTCTATTTCAAAAACAGACGGAAAAGATCCCAACTTCTTATGAAGAAAGGATAGCGTATATCCTGCAACGTATTGTAACGTCAGAGGGGTATGTGAAGCTTTCACAGTTAGCAGAGGAGATTTATGTGAGTAAATCGACTGTAAATTTAATTATGAAAGATGTGACAGATATATGTGGTCGCTATCAATTACAAATTGAAAAGAGACCGTATTATGGTATACGTATTGTGGGAGAGGAGTTTCATATTCGTTCTTGTTTATCACAATATGGTTTACCGCGCTATGATCATACTCCGTTTCATGAGCAATTTGAGCAGAGGGATACATATTTATCGTTACCTCATATCCCATTTATCCGTTCGGTTATCTTAAAGTATATCGAGGGAGGTACGATATATTTATCAGATATTGAAATTGATAATTTAGTCATTCATATTGCAATTGCATTAAGGCGTTGTGAAGATCAACATTATATGAAAGGACTGAATGCGGAGCAATCAGAACTTATCATAAAGAAAGAATATACAATTGCGAAACAGATTGTAGGGGATTTAGAGAAAGAGTTGCATCTTTCATTTCCAGAAGAAGAAGTTTTATATGTGACGATGCATTTATTAAGTACTGCTGTTACAGCGAAAGATCGTTATGAAAATGTGGAAGAGCTATTAGGGAAAGATCTATATGCATTTATGCAACATATTCTTTTTAAAGTAGCGGAAGAACGGAATCTTATTTTTTATTATGATGAAGAATTATTATTTGGATTTGGTGTTCATTTAAAAACGTTATTAAACCGTTTGAAGTATAAGTTAAATACGAGAAATCCTCTATTGGCAGAAGTGAAAAAGAATTATCCGTATGCTTTTGAAATTGCAGTTCTTGTAGGAGATATAATTGGTGAATATACGGGAGAATCGATTCCGGAAAGTGAAATTGGTTATATTGCGATTCACTTCGGCGGAGCGATGAGTCGTTTACAGGAACAGAATCAAAAGAAAAGATGTTTACTAGTTTGTGCGACTGGTCAAGGAAGCGCTCAGCTATTGAAATATAAAATTTTATCACAGTTCCGAGATAAATTAGAGATTGTAGGTATTACAGGTTATTATCAATTGAAAGTAGAAGACATTTATAAAGATAAAATAGATTGTATTATTAGTACGATTCATATACCGAGTGGTTTGCCTGTGCCTGTTATAAAAGTGAACTCAATATTTGATGATAAAGAGATTAAGTTAATCGGTCAGCAGTTGTTTACGCATGTGAATATTAGTGTGCAGCAGTATATAAAGGAAGATTTAATCTTTTTAAATCATAGCGCTTCTACGAAGGAAGAGGTTATTCAGTTTTTATGTGAGAAAGCTGCTGAGAAAAACTATGTATCAGAAAACTTTTATGATTCTGTTATGGAAAGAGAGAATACATCTCCGACAGCGGTTGGGAATTTAGTTGCAATTCCACATCCGATGCAGTTATTAAGTGAGAAAACATTTTTGATGTTTTGTACACTTAATAAAGCGGTTGACTGGGGAGATAAGAAAGTACAAGTTATTATTTTATTTAGTGTAAAGCGCAATAATAATGAAGATTTACAAAAGCTTTATGATTTTTTATATGATATTATGTCTAGTCAGCATACGATAGAGAAATTAACTCAGGCTGGAATGATTGAAGAATTTCAAGAGATTTTACTATCGTTTTGAAAAAGTATATAAAAACTTCCGTTACACAACGGAAGTTTTTTATGTTTAATTGTATGCGTTTTCATAATAAGATAACAATATAGAAAAAAGATAGCTTGGGGGAATTTAAAATGAACGATATGCAAACTCCATTTGCGTTAATTTTACATGGTGGCAATGCGAGAAGCGCGGCGCTTGAAGCAATTGCTTTTGCAAGACAAGGAGATTTTGAGAATGCGAGTGAAAAGATGAAACTTGCTAGTGAAGAGATTTCAGCAGCTCATCGCATTCAAACAGACTTAATTCAAGAAGAAGCAAGAGGAAATCATGCAGAAATCAGTTTACTGTTAGTGCATGCACAAGATCATTTAATGAATGCAATTACAGTGAAAGAACTTGCTGAAGAATTTATCACTCTTCATAAACGAGTAGAAGAGAAAGTGACAGTATAAGATGTACATTTTATTATGTTGTGCAGCAGGCATGTCAACGAGTATGGTTGTAAGAAAAATGCAAGAAGAGGCAATGAAACAAGGGAAGGATTATAAAATTAAAGCAGTTGATTCAGAACTTGTGAAACTGGAAATAAAAAATGCTGATGTTGTTTTAATCGGGCCACAGGTGAAGTATTTGTTTCCAGCGGTACAGTTTCTTGCGAAATCATACGATATACCGGTTGCAATAATAGAACAAAGAGATTATGGCATGTGTGACGGTTTAAAAGTACTGAAACAAGCAGAACAATTAGTTTTAGCATAAATATATTTTTTTAAATATAAACATTATAATGTTATAACTTTTTGTCCTTACGTAGTAAAGAGAAAGAGGAGGGGTATTGATGAATGGTTTTATGAGTTTTATGGAACAAAAGATTATGCCAACAACGCAAAAGATTGCAGGACAACGACATTTATTAGCAATTCGAAACGGAGTTATTTCTACATTGCCGTTAACGATTGTCGGATCATTTTTCGTTATCTTTTTAAATTTACCAATTGATGCATATATGGAATGGATTGCACCATTTCGCCATATTTTAGATATTCCATTCCGGTTTACAGTAGGTTTAATGGCATTATACGCAGCATTTGGGGTAGGAGCTTCACTCGCAAACTTTTATCAGCTCAATCAGTTAAGTGCAGGGTTGTTATCTGTACTCGCCTTTTTACTAGCATCAGTTGAACCAATTCAAATTACGAAAGCTGTACCCGGTGTTATTGATGCGGGAAGATATATTTCAGTAGGAACATTAAGTGCAACGTCTTTATTCGGCGCAATTGTCACAGCTTTAATTGCAGTAGAAATTTATCACTTTATGATTAAGCATAATATCTCGATTAAATTACCAGACAGTGTGCCACCAGCAGTTGCAAACTCGTTTGCTGCATTAATTCCAACTTTAGTCGTTATTCTTTTATTCTGGGGTATTCGTTACGGTTTAAAATTTGATGTAAATACAACAATCACGTATTTAATTGCACCACTAAAATCAGTATTAGTAGGAAATAATTTATTCGGCGGTTTATTAACAGTATTCTTAATCGTGTTCTTCTGGTCATTCGGTATACATGGCCCAGCCATTTTAGGACCAATTATTCGTCCAATGTGGGATTCAGCAATTCTTGAAAATATGGAAGTATTCACAGCTACAGGAAATGCACATCAATTACCAAACTTATTTACAGAGCAATTTATTCAATGGTTCGTATGGATCGGTGGATCAGGCTCAACGTTAGCTTTAGTTATTATGTTTATGTTCTCTAAATCTAAGTTCCTAAAAGAGTTAGGTAGATTATCATTCGTACCAGGTTTATTCAATATTAACGAACCGATTATTTTCGGGGCACCAATTGTAATGAACCCAATCTTAATTATTCCATTCGTTATTACACCGTTAGTTACAACGACAGTATCATATTTCGCAGTTGTTTCAGGTATGATTCCGCTGATGATGGCGAAATTGCCATTTACGATGTTAGCTCCAATTGCAGCGATTATTAGTACAGACTGGACAATTATGGCGGGTGTACTTGTACTTGTTAACTTTGTGATCTCATTCGTTATTTACTATCCATTCTTCAAAATGTATGAGAAACAACAATTAGCAGGAGAGGAGAAAACAGAATGCTCGGAGCAATTATCATCTTAATTACATTCGTAGCGGGGCAGTGTATTGCACATTATTCAAAATGGGTACAAAGTAAATCTTTATTAGTGTTACTACTCATATCAATTTTATTTATCGGTAGTTCAATGGGTGCATATGTAATGCTAAGCTTACAATCACCGTACGTAATTATTGTACCAACGATTTTATGTGCAACATGTTTATCTGCAAAATATAGATTTACGAGCATGGTATTAATACAACGTGTGAAGGAGATGCAAAAGCATGGAGCGTAAATTAGGAATTTCACTTTATCCAGAGCATTCAACGAAAGAACAAGATATGGCATACATTTCGGCAGCGGCACGCCACGGTTTTTCAAGAATATTCACATGTCTATTATCTGTGAATCGTCCAAAAGAAGAAATTGTAGCTGAATTTAAAGAAATTATTAATCATGCAAAAGATAACAATATGGAAGTTATTTTAGATGTAGCTCCGGCAGTATTCGATCAACTCGGTATTAGCTATAGCGATCTATCATTCTTTGCAGAGTTAGGTGCAGATGGTATTCGTTTAGATTTAGGTTTTGACGGATTAACAGAAGCGAAAATGACGAATAATCCGTATGGCTTAAAAATTGAACTGAACGTAAGTAACGATATTGCATACTTAGAAAATATTCTTTCGCATCAGGCGAATAAACCAGCTTTAATTGGTTGTCATAACTTCTATCCGCAAAAATTTACTGGACTTCCGTATGATTATTTCATTCGCTGTAGTGAACGCTTTAAAAAACACGGTATTCGCACGGCAGCATTTATTACGTCACATGCAGCCGACATTGGTCCATGGGATATTAATGACGGATTATGTACGTTAGAACAACATCGTAACTTACCGATTGAAGTACAAGCAAAACATTTATGGGCAACAGGGCTTATTGATGATGTGATTATCGGAAATGCTTATGCGAGTGAAGAAGAGTTAGAGAAACTAGGAAACTTAAATCGTTACATGTTACAGCTAAAGGTACACTTTGTAGACGAAGCGACGGAAGTAGAGAAGAAAGCGACACTGCAAGAATTACACGTAAGACGCGGCGACATAACAGAATATATGGTACGTTCTACAGAAGTACGTAAAAAGTATAAAGACTATAACTTCCCAGTGCGCGAAAGTGTATTACAGGAAAGAGGGCAAGTTGTAATTGGGAACAACTCATTTGGTAAGTATAAAGGTGAACTGCAAATCATTCTAAAAGAGATGCCGATAGATGAACGGAAAAATATTGTCGGTACAATTGCAGAAGAAGAGTTATTCTTACTAGATTATGTAGGAGCTTGGACGCAGTTTACTTGTGTGGAATAGGGGAGTATAGGGGGCTGTCCGAATTTTGGGCAGCCTTTTTATCATAAAGTACTTTTCAATGTCAAAGTTTGTCGGTAAATCGATATTCCTTGTCGAATCGTGGATATATTGTAGGTTACGATAGATATATTTGAAAAATCGTGGATATAATTTCAGGTAGAGTATATTTTCCTTTAGAAGGAACGCAAAAAAAGTCAGCCTCAATGAGACTGACTTTTTTTTATACGAACTAGTTTAATACTTTAACTGTAACTGTTTTACGTCCCCAGTTACTTGATGTACCTTTGTCTGGCATTAAAACGTCGATTTTATTTCCTTTAATAGCTCCACCAGTATCACCAGCGATTGCTACTCCGTAACCTTCAACCCATACTTTTGAACCTAATGGAATTACACTTGGGTCAACTGCAATAAGTTTCATATTTGGATTAGCTGTTAAGTTGTGACCTAAAGCTGATTTTACTTGGTCGCCTGCTTTATAACCATTTTCAAGTGGATCTGCTGTGTAAGCTGTTGCTACAACACGTAACTCACGAGAAGATGATGGTGCACTTGTTTCAGTTTCTTTTGCAACAGGTTGTTGTGTAGCTGGTTTTTGAGCTTTAGCCGCTTCACGAGCTTCAGCTGCTTCTTGAGCTTTAGCTGCTTCACGAGCTTTAGCTGCCTCTTGAGCTTTAGCCGCTGCTTGAGCTTCAGCTGCTGCCTCGGCTTTAGCTGCTTCACGAGCTTTAGCTGCTTCTTGAGCTTTAGCCGCTGCTTGAGCTTCAGCTGCTGCCTCGGCTTTAGCTGCTTCACGAGCTTTAGCTGCTTCCCCGGCCTTAGCTTCTGCTTGAGCTTTAGCTTCTGCCTGAGCTTTAGCTGCTTCACGAGCTTTAGCCGCTTCTTGAGCTTTAGCTTCTGCTTGAGCCTCAGCTGCTTCACGAGCTTTAGTTGCTTCTTGTGCTTTAGCCTTTGCTTGAGTTTCAGCTACCTCACCGGCTTTAACTGCTTCACGAACTTTAGCTGTATCTTGAACTTTAGTTGTTTTTTCAACTTTAACTGCTGGCTGAACTTTAACTGGAGCTTTACCTGTTAAGTAAGGAACGTGAACATAAGCTGTTTTTCCGTTATATTCAAATTGAATCCAGTCATTTTGTACTTGGTGTGTTGTTTCGATTACATCATCTTGTTTCAATTTACCAAGAATTTCTGAGTCTGTGTTTGCACCAGCACGTACGTTTAATACGTTTGCTGTTACGTAGTAAGTGTCTTTTGTATAGTCAGCGCTAATGAAAGCTTCTTTACCGCTATTCAATTTCACTTTTGACCATCCGTTTTCTGTATGTAAAACGTTAACTTTATATCCATCTAATAACTTTCCGACAACTTGTGATTCAGTAGTTGGGTTTTCTCGTACATTTAGTACATCAGTCGTTACGATTGTTTCTGCTTTAGCAGATGTTGTGAAAATCCCAAGACCAAAAACCGCTGCTGTTGCTATACCCATAAATTTTTTCATAATAGCCTCCATTGCATTTGTTTTCGTTGACCTCATTATAGCAACCATTATTTTCTTATTTGCGGAAAACACAAAACTACAAAGCATTCGTAACGGGTCATTAATATTCTGTAATAATTCCAGTAATATCCTAAAAGCGCTTTCTTATAGTTGTTAGGGGAGGTTAGAGCATGTGATGCATAAAAATGAGAGTATTTCAATTTCTAATAGGTTAATAATATTTCTGTAGTATTACGTAATTATTTCGTAATCATTACAAAAATGGCGTATTTTGCTGTTAGAACAGGTGATTAGTTATGTAAAAATAACTATTTTCGCTGTGGAGAGATTGAAATGAGGTGAAATTTAATGAAATATCGTTATAATTGTTACAAAATAAGTCGAGTTATGGAAAAAATTACGCCTTGATTTTAGTCTGTTACATATTATTTTTGCAATAATAGGATTCTATAATAGCTTTAGTAGGTTAAAATAATTAAAGATGTTGATAACGTGAAACATATATAATAGAAGAAACACGATTTAATAGATAAAGTGAAACTTTAATCAGTGGGGGGGATTCTTCCTCCCCCACTGATTATCAGCCCTCACCAATCGGGCTTTAATGGGCAGCCCGACCCCCACCTAAATTCTTTGCTTTCGCTGAATTTTGAGGTGGGGGTCTTACTGCCCATTAAAGCGGGATAAATAAAAAGCGTAGGAGTGTAAACTCCTACGCTTTTTATTTATTCATATCGTAAACATTCAATTGGATCCAGTTTTGCAGCTTTGTTAGCTGGAAGTAAACCGAATATAATACCGATTAACATGGAGATACCTACTGCAAGAAGTCCAAGTTCTTTTGAGACAACGAGTGGCCATCCAGCAAAGATTGAGACGATCCAAGCGAAGAAGATACCGAGCATGAATCCGATGAAACCACCGAGTCCTGTTAAAATACAAGATTCGATTAAGAATTGTGTTAACACTTTACCGCGAGTTGCACCAAGTGCTTTACGAATACCAATCTCACGTGTACGTTCTGTTACAGATACAAGCATAATGTTCATTACACCGATACCACCAACAAGTAAGGAAATAGCGGCAATACCACCGAATACCATCTTCATCATACCGATTGATTCATCTAATTGCTTCGTAAATTCACCTAAGTCCTGTGCTTCGAATTTATGCTCAAATTTAGGAGCTTTCATTTCATTTAAAACAGAAACGGCTTGTTTTTCTACACTTTTACGCTCTGTCGGAGAGGTCATTGTTAATCTTACAGAGTCATACTCATTTACTCCTGAAATGACAGGCGCGTTTTCAAGTGATGTGTAACCTTCAGGCATAGGCATTCCGAAGTCGTTTTTCGTTTCGTATACACCGACTATTTTATACGGCTTTCCTTTTATATCTGTGTATTGACTTGATTCCCAACCACTAAATAATTTGTTGAAAGCTTCTTCATTTAATATAACAGCAGGGATTGCTTGGTTTAATTCACTGTCGTTTAATTCACGACCGTGAACTAATTTTATTTTCGAATCTGTCATAAAGGCGCCTGTTCCACCTTTTAAATCAAGATTTACATCTTTTGAACCAGCAGATGCTTTTACTTTCATACTTACATCAGGATACACATCTTTAACGCCTGGTACAGTTTGCAGACGGTTTAGCATATCAGCTGTAATTTTGGCATTATCTGTTCCATAGTCAGGATTGTTGTAGTAAATCGTTACTTCGTTATCTTTTCCTTGGCCTAACTCTTTTTTAAACTTTGCGTTAGTACCATCACCCATTGAAATGATAGTAATAATGGCACTAATACCGATAATAATTCCTAGCATCGTTAAGATAGAACGCATTTTATGGGCAAAGATAGAGGAAAGGGCCATGCGTATATTTTCACTCGTGTTCAAAATTAACCTCTCCAATCTTGGACGATATTTCCGTCACGAATTACAATTTGGCGTGCTGCTGCTTCCCCAATTTCACGATCGTGGGTAATCATAATGATTGTTGAGCCTTGTTTGTTTAATTCGTAAAAGAGATCCATAATTTGTGTACTTGTTTTCGTATCAAGTGCTCCTGTCGGTTCATCGGCTAAAATGAACTTTGGATTATTTACGATTGCACGTGCGACTGCGACACGCTGTTTTTGTCCACCTGATAATTCGTTCGGTAGGTGAGTAGCACGATCAGCTAAACCTACTTTTGTTAAAGCGGCTAATGAGCGCTCGCGTCTTTCTTTTTTATCGACTCCAGCGTAAATAAGAGGTAGCTCTACATTTTGAAGTGCTGTAAGTCTCGGTAATAACATGAAGTTTTGGAATACGAACCCAATCTCTTTATTACGAACGCGTGCAAGTTCTGTCTCAGACATGTTTGAAATATTTTGACCAGCTAGTTCATACGCACCTGTCGTTGGTTTATCTAAGCAACCGATAATGTTCATTAATGTTGATTTACCAGAACCAGATGGTCCCATAATAGAAGTGAATTCTCCTTGGTTCAGTGTTACGTCAATGCCGTGTAATATTTGAACGGATTCTGCCCCATTTTGGAAAGATTTCGTGATGCCTTTTAAGTTAATCATCGGGCGACGACCTCCATACCATCTTTTAAGTCTTTTTCAGGTTTAGAGATAATTTGTTCTCCTTTTTTCACTCCAGAAACTTTCGCTTCGCTATCAGTCTCGAATTCAACAGTAACTGCTTGTTCTTTCGCTTTACCGTCTTTTACAACGAAGACAATATTTTTGTCACCTTTTTTCACGATGCTGCTTTTCGGAACAATCGTACCAGTTGCTTCGCCAGATTTACTTGTTACGTAAACGTGGAAGCCGTTTTGTAATTCTTCACTATTATCTAATGTGACAGTGAATTGATAGTTAGAAACTGTTTTGTTTTCATCCATGCTCTTTAATGGTGTAGAACCGATTTCTGTTACTTTTCCTGTCCAAGTCTTACCAGCGACAGTTTTTGAGGAAACAGTTACTTCTTGCCCGACTTTCATACTAGCAAGCTCATATTCAGAAAGTTGACCTTTTACTTTAAATGGCCCAGCGTGGCGAAGTGTAATGCCGCTCATACCTGTTTTTTCATCAGCAGTTTTCACGATATCATCAATTACGCCATCAGCAGGACTTGTTACAGAAAGTGTGTTTACTTTCTCTTTTGCTGCTTTAATCATTTCATCAGATTTTTCAACTTCAAACTTTTTCATTTCAAGTTGCGATTCTAATTGTTGCACTTCGACTTCCGATGCTTTTAATGCTTCAGCGGGAAGGCCTGCATTTTTATCTTTTTGTAATTTTTGTTTCGCTGCATCAATTTGCTTTTGGAACAATGTTACTTCTTTTTGTGCGATTTTCTTTTGCATTTCTGCTTCTGTTACACCTTGTTTCGCAGTAGGGTCATTATATTTAAAAAGGAGTTGACCTTTTTTTACTTCATCACCTTTTTTTACAGCTAATTCATACGTACCTTTTGTTGGATCAAATGAAATTGTTTCGATGCCGTTTGGAATGACTTCACCGCCAAATTTTTGCGCGTTTTCAATTTGTTTTTCTGTTACTTTATATCCGCTATATGCCATTGCTACTTCTGAACCGCCGCCAGCAAATGCAAAATATGATCCAGCTGCAATACCGATTGCTACTACACTAGTAATTAACACTTTATTTTTCTTCTTCATCTATTTATCACCTTTTCGTTCGTTTTAGTATCTACATTAAGTATAGAAGAGGTGAAGAATCTGACAAATCGTTTTAGCTTACAATAACCTTACAGTTTTGTAAGGTATGAATATGTAAATGTAAGGTAGATCTTGTCCTAGTGTAAGCAAATGAATTGACTCGTCGTTTCTTTCTTACAATAATATTGTATGAAAGAGAGGAGGAGGGAAGATGGAAGCTTATTTTAGTGCGCATCCATTAAAACCATTTATTCCATACTCAAGGCAACACGTCCTTATATTATTTATTATGTTGGTGGGGATATTTTTTCTGTATCAATACCAAGATATATTACGGCAAAGTGAGTGGAATATAACGGTTCGATATGCGATTGCATTTTTATTTGTTGGGAGTGAAATTGGGCTCCATATGTGGGAATGGAAAGCGGGGATTTTTGAACTAGGCACTTCATTACCATTTGAGCTATGTACGATTAGTTTATTGTTAGCATCGATTATGATTGTAACGAAAAGTTACCGCATATATGAGATTGTATTTTTTACAGGGATTATCGGTGCATCACAAGCTATTTTAACGCCGAACGTGCAATATGCTTTTCCACATTTTCGCTTTATAGAATTCTTCGCTGCACATGTATTACTCATTTGGGCACCACTCTTTATGACGTGGGTAGAAGGATATAGACCGACCTTGCAATCAATTAAGCGTACGATGATATTTTTAAACATAATAATTCCAATCGTTTCTTTTGTGAACTACAAAACAGGTGGCAATTATATGTTTTTAGCTCGTAAGCCAGAAACTGCTTCATTACTTGATATGTTAGGGCCGCACCCTTACTATATTATTTCATTAGAAATAGCTGCGCTTATTGGATGTTTTATTTTGTATATGCCATTTGCGAAAAGAGAAGGGCATGCGCATAAAGAATCACTAGGATCGTAACCTAGTGATTTTTTTATGTATAAATATTTACAATTCAGAAAATTAAGAATAAAATTAAAGGGGTAAATTATATAGAGAGAGAAGGGAAAACGTGGTCAAAAAAGTTTTTCTGAATGGGATGGAAGTGACGGTTCAATTTATTATTTCGATTTTGGGTATTATTTGTTTAGGGGCACTGCCAAAGTTGTTTTACGGATTTGAGCTGCATGCATCACAGTACATAAAGAGTTTACAAGAAGTGTTTGTGAATTTAATGGACATCTCCAATTTTAAATATGTGGGAGATAAATTTTTATTTCCGCAGTTGTTTGTCCATTATAAAGAAACAATTGTTATATTTTTAGCTGCTTTTTTCATTTCATTATTTGTAGCATTTTGTATTGTTTATGTCATTATGAGTAGTTCACCTCGTATACAACATCGTATTAAATCATTTCTTATCTTCCTAGAATCTATTCCAGACATTTTACTTATTTTAGTATCGCAAATTTTAGTTGTATGGGTTTTTAAACAAACAGGCTTTTTACCTTTTCAAATTGCGTCAATCGGAGGCGAGTCGATTAGAGGATTGCCGATATTTTGTTTGAGTATACCGACTACGATTCTGTTTGTAAAAATGTTAGTGCTTCGTTTCGAAAATGAGCTAGAAAAAGATTATGTACTATTTGCTAAGGCGAAAGGGCTGGGGCGCTTTCATATTTTAAATCGTCATATTTTACGAAATGTGTTGCTTAGTACACTATTCTTTGCGAAAACGAATATCTTTTTTATGTTATCTAATTTATATATTATAGAATGGATTTTTAATACGGGTGGTATTTTTATGTTTTTGAAATCGTATGCAGGTATTAGGATTGAGGTTTTCATCGTTAGTGTGCTGCTTATTTATATTCCAATTTTTATTTTGTTTAAATTGTTTCATTATTTCATTCCAGCTGCGATGAAGGAGAGACTATAATATGTGGACGTATATAAAACGTGATAAAAGATTTTGGATAAGCATTGGGTTTCTTCTCATATTAGTTCTTTTGAGCATCGGAAATACGATATGGAATGATGGACATATTAGACAAGTTACATTGCAATATGATGCGGATGAAAATCCACAAGTACCACCGTTTTCACCTTCATTCCAATTTTTACTTGGGACAGACCGGAAAGGATACGATTTGTTACATTTAGTCATTGAAGGTGCGAAGTGGACAATTGGTATATCTATTTTAATTGCGGCACTTAGAATGGTGATAGGTGTGTTTTTCGGTGTCGTACTCGGAACATATGTAAAAAGAGGTTTTTCAAAAATTGAGGCTTTTTTTGATAGTTTTACAGTTATTCCAACAGTTATGATTGCATATTTTTTTCTTCAATCTGCAAATGCATTTGGGAGTGGAGAGGAAACAACAACCTTTTTTGAAAGGGCTTCGTTTCAAGTTTTATTACTTGTAATGCTTGTGATGCCAGTTATTGCACTGTATGTTGCGAAGGAAGTCCGTAAGTTGAGAACCGAAGAATTTATTGAAGCTGCGTACATATTGGGTGGATCGAGAAGGCACATTGTTATAAAGCATATTTTCCCGCATCTCTATATGACGTTTATACTTGTATTTTTTCAGCAGTTTACGCAAACTCTTACTATTTTACTCCACTTAGGATTACTTGAAGTGTTCTTTGGTGGAACTGTTACGTTTGGTGGATATATAAAAGAGGTGGAATCTTATACACATGAATGGTCAGGTTTAATTGGAGTCTATTTTAGATCATTAACAGTGAATCCGTGGATCCCGCTCGTTCCCATTACATTTTTTGGACTTACTATTTTTTCAGGAAATATGATTGTAAAAAGTATAGAAGAGGCGATGATGAAAGTAAGGTTAGGAGGAGAGATAAAGAAGGACATTGTAGAAGAGGAACAATCTGCTGTACAGTCAAAAGAAGAGTTATTTACTTTTAAACATACGATGTGAAGAGAAAAAGAAGCAAGCACGGATTTCATGCTTGCTTCTTTTCTTTATTTTGTAGAAACTTCACCTTCAGCTTCTGTTTGCGGAATAAAGTATCCAATTATACCACCGATGATTGCTGGAATAATCCAGCCGATTCCTAAGTTGTAAAAAGGAATGGTGTGTACGATATTAGCGATAAAACTTGGTATCATTCCCACATTATCCAGTGCATGAATACAGCTAATAATGAATGCTGCGATCATTGCTCCGATGTAGACAGAAGGTTTACGTTTCGTATATTTATCAATAAATGATACGAAAATTAAAATGATTGTAATTGGATATAAAATAATTAATACAGGTAATGTAATTTTGATTAATAAACTTAATCCTAAGTTTGAAATCACGAAGCTAAAAATACAAACGTATAGTACGAGCTTTTTGTAAGAAACGTTTGTTAATACTGTTGCAAAATAGTTGGCGAATGCACTTACAACACCAATGGCTGTCGTTAAACAAGCGAAAATAATGGCGATGCTTAATAAAACATTACCGCTTGTCCCAAAGAATTGGTACATAACAGTAGCTAATAGTTGACCACCGTTCTCGAATTGTCCTAAGTTGCCGTTTGAAGCGCCGATATAACCAAGTAAGAAATAAACAATTGTTAAGAATAAGGCTGCAATGCTTCCGCAAATAATTGTATATTTCGCAATTGATTTCTTCTCTTGTATACCGTTTTGGCGAATTGCATTTACAACAATTGTTGATAATACGAGAGCACCGATTGCATCTAACGTTAAAAATCCTTCAAGAAATCCTTTGAAAAATGGAATTTCTTTATAGTCACCAATAGGTTCTGCAAACGTTCCTGGTGAAAGAATCGCTTTTGTTGCCATAATTGCAATAATTCCAAGTAAAATTGGCGTTAATATTTTTCCGATATGATCTACTAATTTTGATGGATTTAATGATAAGAAGTAAACGACTGTAAAGAAAATCGCACTAAAGATTAACATAGAGTACCATTGGTCCGGGAAAAGTGGTGCAATCCCAATTTCGTAAGATACAGATCCAGTTCGTGGAATAACAAATAGTGGGCCGATTGAAAGATAAATAATGATAGCAAATATTGCTGCGAATTTTGGATGAACACGGCTTGCTAAAGTGTTAAAACTACCACCGGCAAGGGCAACAGCGACGATAGCTAGTAAAGATAAACCGACGTCTGTAATAATAAATCCTGTAATGGAGACCCACATATTTTCTCCGGAAGAAAGACCGAGAAGGGGCGGAAAAATCATATTACCAGCACCGAAGAAAACTGCGAATAGTAATAAACTAATCGAAAGTATTTGCGCTGGCTTTAAAGTTGTACGCATATAAAGAAAATCCTCCTAATGAGTATTTTTGTCGAAAATTCAAATAATTTGTCGAGTAACTGTTACTATTTTAAAGGTCTGATGACTAGAAAGCAATAGGGAATTTTGAAAATATTAAAAAATAATACATTAAATCGAATAAATATACTATTTATATCTTTAATAGGAAGGATTTAACTTTTAACGTAAAAAAACACATATCACTAGGATACGTGTTTTAAAAAAATATTTTTTTATCACGTTCTTCTTTTAAAATTTCAACTGCTTCTCGGAAACGTTGTGAATGGACAATTTCTCGTTCACGTAAGAAGCGTAGGCTGTCATTTATATCTGGATCATCTGATAAGTTAATGAGCCATTGATATGTTGCGCGTGCTTTTTCTTCAGCTGCGATATCCTCGTATAGATCGGCAATTGGATCACCTTTAGCCTGTATATAGGTTGCAGTAAAGGGAACACCAGCAGCATTATGGTAATGAAGTGCACTATCATGATCAACATAATGAGGATCAAGTCCAGCGGCTTTCATTTGTTCAGGAGTTGCATCTTTCGTTAGTTTATAAACCATCGTAGCAATCATTTCAAGGTGAGCAAATTCTTCTGTACCAATATCAGTAAGTAGGCCAATGACTTTATCAGGAATTGTATAACGTTGATTTAAGTAACGTAGTGCAGCAGCTAGCTCGCCATCTGCACCGCCATATTGCTCAATTAATAATTTTGCAAGTGCTGGATTGCAAGTTCCCACTTTAACTGGGTATTGTAATTTCTTTTCATAAATCCACATAGTTTCTCTCCTTTATATTTGCCATGGCCAAGGACCTTTGCTCCATTCCCAAGGAGCATTGGAATAGCTGTTTCCAAACTGTTGGAGTGGCCCGTATTTTTCTTCCATCTTTTGTTTTAATACTCGCCGTTTATAGGAAAAATCATTAAATTGATTAATCGCAGCGGTGTCATCTGGATGTGTATCTAAATAAAGAGTGAGTTCAACTAGTACAAAGTCCAGCTCTTGAAGCTCCAGTAAAAGCTGATAGTATTCTTCTGGTAGCGATTGAGTCACGTCAGTAGTCACCGCCCTTTTTTATAAGGATTTTCATAATAGTCATAAAAAACAGGCCATAAAGTCCCTTTTTGCAATGCTTCTTTTGGCGTGAATTGTGGTAAGTTTGGCGGTTGAAAGCCTAAAAATAAATTAGGAGGAGTAGAATAATATTTTTTTCTGATAGGAGGACAAGGGTCGAGAGGACTATGATAGGGCACGAATGATCTCATATATTTATTCACGAATAAACCTCCTTAAATGTTCATTACTACGTATTGTATTCAGACATAATGAGCATTTATGACACATATAAAAAAGTAATAAGTACAGGGGGAATGAATGTGGAGAATGTAAAGAATTTAATTGTGTTAGAAGTAAAGAACTTAAAGGAAACTCTGTATTTTTACGAAGGGATTTTAGGAATAACACCTAGTTCAGAGAGGCCGCAATTAGATATTACAGGGGTTTGGTATGATACCGATTCAACGAGAATTAGTTTTGTTATGAATCGCAGTTTGGGAGGACGTGAGAAGAGTGTTACGGACTCAGTTGATGTTCTAACGTTTTCAATTTCTAACATAGAGAATGTAAAGAAGAGGTTAGTATTTTATAAAATTGCATATACAGAAAACAAAAGTGAGAAAAGTATTGTAGTACAAGACCCAGATGGATATAAACTTCAAGTGGTAGATAAGGATGAATAAACGGAGGGGATTTAGTGGAGAGAAATTATGAAGAAAGTGCGTTGTTTGAGCATCAATTTTGGCTAAAGGTACTTACTGATCATGCACAATTTTTACTTGATGCATTAGCTCCGAAGGAAAAAGAGGATATAAAAAAAGCTACTTACTTTGTTGAAACATTTACGAACCTGTTAAATAAAGTTCGGAATGTGAATCTGATGGCATTCTCAAAAGAGGCAGAACAAGCTGCTAAGGAAATTCGGACGTTTAAATTAAGTATTATACAGAAGCAGTTGGAAGGGAAAATTACTATTCATTTTACACCAACTTTTATTAATCATATGGTAAACGAAGTGGAAGAGTATATAACGGTTTTAGAGTTTTTGAAGAAAGGGGAAGTTCCGCCTGTTTTTCATGAATTGCATTATCATCTCGTTTGGTTAACGGATGCGGCTGGTCATGCGGGCTCTATTTCTGGTGGGCTAGATCTTGTTGAAAAAAGATTAAAAGAGAAAAGCGAAGAATTTACGAAGCATTTTGAACAATTTTACTTAAAGGCAGTTGAGATGACTGGGTATTTACGAACGGAGCTTCATCATTTTCCAGCATTAAAGAAGTTTACAAAAGATGTTTCACTTGAATTGAAATTATTTTCGCATTTTTTACATGAAGTGGAAGAGCTGGAGTTATCGAATGAAATATTAAGTGCATTATCAGCTAGAATGGCAGATCATATGGCAAGAGAGGAATGTTATTACTTATTAAAATTAGCACAATCGTCTGGACTTGAAATGCCGAAATGTAATCCACTTTAAAGAACAAGAGGTCGATTTCATTTGGCCTCTTGTTCTTTTTTATTTCCTTTTTTTATTTTTGCTTGTTCAATACTTGCCTGTAATGTCTCCATAATATTAATGATGTTCGGAGCTGGAGAGATTGTTTCAGTTTTTTCCTGTTGTTCAATTTTATTTTCGATTAATTCGGTAAGGGCTTCTTTATACTCATCTGTATATACTTCTTGTTCAAAAGGGTTTGTAAGGTGGTGAATTAAATTGATTGCTGCGGTGAGTTCTTGTTTTTGGATAGGATAATTTTCGTTACTTGGTAAGTTAGGTGTATTTGTTATATCGCGAATTTCATTAGGATAGTGAATGGTTTGTAACATAAGCCCATCTTCAAAGTTACGGATAATCGCTAAATGTTGTTTTTTTCTAATAGAAATATGAATAAGCCCAAGTTTATTTGTACGTTCAAGAGCTTCTTTTAATAATAAATATGATTTTTCATATCCTGGGGTAGGACCTATAAAATAAGAGCGATCATAAAGAACAGAATCAATTTCGTTATTTTGGACAAAAGATATAATACGAATGGATCGTGGTTCGTGAGCTTTTTGCAACTCAGCTAATTCTTTTTCATCAATAATGATGTATTTATGAGGTGCGTATTCATAGGCTTTTACAATATCTTTATCATCGACTTCTTCATCCGTACAATCGGGAGCGAATTTTTTATATTTAATAGGTGTTAAGCATTCTTTATGGAGACTTAAAAACTTTATATCGTTTTCCTCTACGGCGCTATATAGTTTGATTCCTATATTTAATAATCCGAGTGAAAGTGCACCTTTCCATACGGTATGCAAATGAAATTTCTCCTTTCATTTAAAAGAATGAGTATGTATATTATTAGATAGTAAGAAATTTCCTATACGTTTATTTGTTTTTAATGAAGAGTAAGCAGAAGAGTTGAGACTTAAAATATATTGACAAGCCCTCTGAAATATTTTAATGTGAGTGTATAAAATTGTGTATAAAGGGGAGTAACTTATTACAGTAAAGTCGTCATTACAGGGAGAAACCCTCGGCTTTATTGGCAACGTTTCGTTGTTAGTGAGACCTTTACCAGCAATGGTAAAGGCCCCTTATTGTCTTTTTTAGGACCCTTACCATATTTGGTAGGGTCCTTTTCGTATACAAAGAGAGGAGAAATAAAAATGAAAAAACTTATTAGTAGATTAAGAGTTGTATTTCATGTTCGTCATTTCGTTCCATTCCTATTTGACTTTTTTACTTCAAAAGAGGTTTCAATAAAGAAGAAAATTTTATCTGTTGCTTTTTTAGTTGGGTATGTTGCGATGCCGCTTGATTTAATTCCAGACTTCCTGCCGTTTATCGGTATTTTAGATGATATTGGAATTGTGTTATTCATTTTGAACAGAATTGTAAAAATGGCGCCAGTGCAATTGCAAGAAAAGCATAACGTAAACGTAGGATAGGAGTTGAAAATATGGAGCAAATTATTTTAGATATAATCGAGTTTTTAAAGCAGTTTTCTTATTTTGGAGTTGTGTTAGCATTAACGTTTGAATTTATTCCAGCAGAAGTAGTTTTACCCATGGTTGGGTATTGGGTGTACGAGGGAGATATGAATTTTTGGCTAGCTGTATTAGCAGGGACACTTGGCGGAACGACAGGACCGTTAACTTTATATGCACTCGGTTATTACGGTGGTCGTCCTCTATTAATAAAGTACGGGAAATACTTCTTTATTAAAGAAGAACAAATTCAAAAAGCAGATGATTTCTTTGAGAAATATGGACCAGTTGTAGCATTTGTTGGACGCTTTGTGCCAGGGGTTCGAACGCTTATTTCTGTTCCATGTGGTATGGCAAAAATGAACATATGGAAATTTAGTATATATACATTTGTAGCAATGTTCCCGTTAACGACTTTGTATATTTATTTTGGGATGAAATTAGGTCCGCATTGGGCAAAAGCGGCGGATGTTGTTGGACAATATATGTTACCGATATTAGGAGGCGTTATTCTTATCGTTGCTAGTATCTTCGTCTATAAATATATGAAAAAAAGAAACAAAACGGAATCTATCTAGTCACATGAATATTTTTTGAAAATAGATGAATAGTACAGGCAAAAGACTCTGAGGGACATGCACATATAGGGAATATAAAAGAGAGAGGGGAAACAACTATGTCTTGTGAGTGCTCAGGGTCAGCATTGACTTGTTGTCCAGATAAAAATTATGTGCAAGATAAAGTGTGTAGTCCGTGGTCTGGTACTGTAGTTGCAACAGCAATTGATAATGTTCTCTATACAAATAATATTAACCAAAACGTAGTGGGGACTGGTTTTGTTAAATACGATGTTGGACCAGGACCAATTACTGTAGAGGCGCTTGATTCTGCTGGTACTGTAATAGATACACAAACATTAAATCCAGGAACGAGTATCGGGTTTACGTATCGTCGTTTTGATATTATACAAGTTGTATTACCTGCAACACCTGCTGGAACGTATCAGGGAGAATTTTGTATTACAACACGCTATCCACTTTCATAGCAGAATAGGAGAGGATCAAAATGGGAATGAGAAGTTCCAGTTTGTCTTGTTGTTCTAATAAAACGCTTGTACAAGATCAAGTATGTACAGACTGGTCTATTACAGGTGCTGGTACTCAAATTGTATATACAAATAATATCACGCAAGAAGTATATGGTTCAGGTTACGTGAAATATGATGTAGGTGCGGCTCCGATTACAGTTGATTTTTTAGTAGGTGCTACAGTAGTTGACACAATTACTGTACAACCACAAAGTAGTGGTACTTTCACTGTACGATATTTTACGAGTGTTCGAATTACTACAACAGGAACAACTGTTAATCAAGGTGAGTTTTGTATTACAGTACGTTATCCGATTTCATAAAAAAGCATACCGTAAATGGTATGCTTTTTTAATTAAGAAAGTAATGAAATTGGTATTCTATAAGCAGCATGTAAATTGGCAACAGTACTTGCCTTCTAAATATAGTGAAGGATTATTTTGTATATTAGTAATACTGACTGACTGTAAGTCTTTTCCTGTGTACGATATTGTATTACCAGGAAACACAGTGAAAACATTAGTTGCTGCTCCAACGATTTGAATTGTAATTGCTTCTGTGTTGCTAGTACTATTGTAAACCGAGACATTACCTGATATAAGTAGTATTCCATCACTTTGCCACAGTATCATTGATTGTGATGCATCTTTGACAGAGGAGATGGTGTTATTCGTTATGAGGAAATTCCCTGCAAATTCATTAGTTACTCGCTCGCAACTTGGATTTGGAGGAGGGGGCGGTGGACAAGGGTCTGGACAAATGATAGATAAAGGAGCGAAACAGCCAATATTTTTTTGTTTCTTCAATACAACCCCTCCTTTTAAGTTGTCTTTTACTATTATTAAATGTAGAAGCATGGCCGATGTGTTAAAAAAAGAAGGAAATGTTAAAAATTAAGATTGTCTAATAGGCTTAAACCTTAACTTATCATTAGTGTTATAGAAAAGATTATATGTGAATCATCATAGGAAAAGAATGACCAGACTCTTTTAGACAAAAGGTGGTTGTATACAATAGTACGAGGAATGTTGGACTTAACTTATAATTAACTGTATATTTACAAAAATCTAATAAAATTCATTTGTTATTTAAACGGCATTAATATGTTTTAGATAAAATAGCCCTTGTAATGAATCAATTATTATGAGGAGGATTCACGTGGAAAGAACTATTTTACGAAAAGTAAAAGGCCTTATTGGATTATTAATGGTTTTTGTATTAGCGTTCGTATCATTTCCGTGGAGTACATCAGTCAAAGCGGAAGAGAAGAAGCAAGAAAAGGCACCAAGTGAGAAGAAGATCGTTTTTCCAGTCGTAAGTGATGTACATATTAAAAATAGTGGAACGGATGATACGTTTCGCTGGAAACGAGCAATCGAGCAACTTAATACACTTGCACCTAAACAAGATGCGTTCGTAATTGTGGGAGACTTTACTGATTCAGGATCGGTACAACAATATGATCGTTTCATGCAAGTATATAATGAAAATGCAAATAAAGATGCGGTACGAATGAATTCTCTAGGAAATCATGATTATTGGAACGGTTTATCTGTAGAAGGAGCGCAGAAGCGTTTCTTAGAAAAAACAGGTATGAAATCAATTTATTATCATAATGTGGTAAAGGGTTATCACTTCCTTGTTATGTCTCCAGAGGACGGGACAACTCACGGATATTATTCAGACAAACAAATTAATTGGTTAAAAGAAGAAATGGAAAAGGCACAAAAAGATGATCCAGAAAAGCCGATTTTCGTATTTTTACACCAACATATTAAAGATACAGTATACGGTAGCCAAGAATGGGGAACAAAAGATAGTGCGAAAATTAATGAGGTATTAAAACAATACCCACAAGTTATTACGTTTTCAGGTCATTCACATTATCCGTTAGATGATCCAAGATCGATTCATCAAAAAGACTTTACATCAGTTGGCACATCTTCAGTAAGTTATATGGAGGTTGAAGGTGGTAAAGTACAAGGAAATATCCCGTCAGGAGCTAGTACATTAAGCCAAGGTTTATTAGTAGAAGTAGATGATAAAGAAGTAACGATTAATCGCCGTGATTTCCATACAAATTCTTGGACAGGCGAGCCTTGGAAAATTAAATTACCATCAAAGAAAGACACATTTACACATGTAGAAGATCGTGATAAAGAAAAGCCATACTTTGCAAAAGATGCGAAGTTATCGGTATCCAATGTAACAGAAAATGCAGCAACAGTAACATTTATGCAAGCATTGGACAACCTTCTTGTTCATTCTTACCGTGTACAAGCGAGAGATAAGCAAACGGGAGAAATAAAGAATAAATTGTTAGCATTCTCAGAGTTTTATCGTGATCCAGTGCCGAAAGAACTGACATTTACGCTTGCAGGACTAGATGGTGGGAAAACATATACACTGGAAGTCGTTGCGATTGATTCATTCGGCAATGAAAGTGTACAACCATTAACGGCAGAAATTACTACAAAAAAAGATAATATTGACCCGAATGTGAAAGTACCAAAGGCGGATGTTTTTGATGTGAACTTTGCAGATGGTACATTTAAAGACAATTCATCATTTGGTACAAAAGGTGATGTTAAGGGTAATGTGACTATTGAATATGATAAAGCATTGAAAAAGAATGTTATGAAGCTAAACGGAAAAGCAAATACATTTGGATACCTTCCATTTTCAGCAGCACAAAAAGAGAAAGTAGCAAATACGTTTACGTTAGAAACTGTGTTTTCAATGAATGAAATTCGCGGACAAGGTATTTTGCAAAATACAGAGAGTGGCGGAATTGGTTTTGAATCTACAGGAAGTGGTTATGTAGAATTATGGGCTCATATTGGTGGAAGTTATAAACGTGTTGGCGTTCAATTAGAGGCTAATAAAACGTACCATTTAACAGGAACGTATAACGGAAGTGAAGTAGCAATTTACGTAGATGGTAAAAAAGTAAATAGCCAACCAGCTACAGGGAAAGTATATCACCCGAACGTACCATTTGCGCTTGGGGCAGACCCTGATAGTAATGGGAATGGTGGTATTCCGTTAAATGGACAAATTGCGCTTGCGAAATTATATAGTAAAGCGTTAAGTTCTTCAGAAGTATTAGCAGCGTATAATGAGTTTTCTAATCGTACAAAATTAGAGCAAGTAAACGCGTTATATGAAGAGCTTGGGAAAGTGAAAGAAATGTTAGCTGGTACGTATGAGTTTGGTGACAAACCAGGTCAATATTCAAAGGAAGCATTTCAAGCTTTAGAGAAAAGCTATAACACTGCAAAGCAAGCATTTGAAAATGTAGGAAGTACTGGAGAGCAAATCGTCCAAACGTACAACGAATTAAAAACAGCTAATGTAACATTTGTACAATCAAAAGTGGCAGAAGAACAACCGAAAACACTGAAAGAAAAATTACAAATCAATATTGAAACTGCAAAAGCAGTGGTGAAAAAAGCGCGAGCTGCAAATGTAACGGACGGTTCAGTGAAATCATTGAGTCAAAAAATTACAGTGGCAGAAGCTGTATTAAAAGATGCGAAAGTAAAAGATGCACAAGTAGAAACGATGAATCGTACGATAGAATATGCGATTTCACTCGTTGAAAAAAGCATAAGCAAATAAGAGAGAAGAAAAAGAAGCTTATCATGATAGGCTTCTTTTTTGTTATACTAAAAATAGTATAGAATGAAGGAGCGAATAATTTGGAAGAGAAAAAGCTAAAAAGAATTCTTGAATATGTATGGATCGCGGTTGTGCTCCTTGTAGGATATTATTTCTTAAAAGAGAAAAGTATATGGGTTCTATTTTTAATGACGTTTTTATTAGCGGGTTTAGGCACGTTATTTATTAATTTCTTCTTTGATAGTTTAAATGCATGGAAGAAGAAAAAGAAGGGAACGAAGTAAAGGAGGGAATATATGCAAAAGTGGAAGCTTATATATCAGGTGATTATTTTCCTATTGCTTGTAGGTATTGGCGTTTTTAAATACGCTACACCGATAGGAAATTGGGCATCGTTTACAGCTTGCATCGGCATATTTTTCATTTTACAATCGTTAACGAAAAAATATAATAATACAGAAAGATAGCTCACCGTTTTATTGGCGAGCTATTTTGTTATGATTTTTTCTCTTCATCATTTGTTTTTTCAGTAGCTAAATGGCTATGTTTTCTAGAGTAGAAGAAATAGAAGCATAAGCCGACTAGAAGCCAAACTGCAAAGCTTATCCATGTCGTTTTAGACAAATTGATCATTAAATATAAACAGCAAAGAATTGCAACAACTGGTAATACAGGTACGAAAGGTGCGCGGAATCCACGTTTTAAATCAGGATGTGTTTTTCGTAAAATAAGTACAGCGCAGCAAACGAATGTGAATGCTGTTAACGTACCGATGTTTACTAAATTCGCTAGTAAATGTAAGTCTAACAGTCCTGCTAATAAAGCTGACACAACGCCAGTAATCCACGTGTTTAATAAAGGGATTTTTACTCTTTTATTCACACGTGCTAACGCTTTTGGAAGTAAACCGTCGCGGCTCATCGCATACGAAACGCGAACTTGTCCATACATAACGACTAAGAGAACGGTTGTCATTCCAGTCATCGCTCCAACAGCGAGTAGTCCTGCAATTGTATCTTCGCCAACGAAATGTAAGGCAAACGCAACCGGATCAGAAACATCTAATTGTGTATACGGAACCATACCTGTTAAAACGAAAGATACAATCATGTATAAAACAGTACAAATAAGAAGGGAACCGATAATGCCAATTGGTAAATCGCGCTGCGGTTTTTTCGTTTCTTCTGCAGCTGTTGCGATTGCATCAAATCCTAAGAAGGCGAAGAATACAGTGGCAGCCCCAGTAATGATACCGTCGTATCCGAATGGAATGAACGGCGTCCAATTTTCAGGTTTTACATATTTTGCACCTGCTACGATAAAGGCGATAATAACAGCTAACTTGATAAGAACCATAATATTATTAATGCGTGCGCTTTCGCGTATACCGAAACTTAAAAGTCCCGTAATGAGTAGTAAAATACAAACAGCCGGTAAATCGATAATGCCGCCTTTTCCTACGCCCGGGGCCGAGGCTATTATGGTGGGCAGATGGATGTTAAATCCTTGTAGTAAAGATTGTAAATAACCAGACCAACCGACAGCTACCGCCGCGACTGCAAGTAAATATTCGAGCATTAAACACCAGCCGACGATGAAGGCGACGACTTCTCCGACTGTCATATATGCGTAAGTGTACACACTTCCTGAGACAGGAATAGAAGAAGCAAATTCAGCATAACAAAAGGCTACACAAGCACAAGTAAATGCAGCAATAAGGAATGATAGCATAATACCAGGACCAGAATGTTTCGCTGCGACAATACCTGTTAATACAAAAATCCCTGTCCCAATTACGGCGCCAATTCCTAAGAAAGTTAAATCAAGTGCCGTTAATGTTCTATCTAACTGCCGTGGTGATTCAGTACTAAGCGGTTTTTTTCGTAATAATGACTTCACTTTGGACTCTCCCCCCGTTCTTCATTTCCATAACTGCGAATATAGTATGAGCCCACTAGAAAAGAGTATGTAAGTAAATGGAGGTACAGTTATGGTGTCTAGTTTTTTAAAATTGCTGGATTAATCTTAATATAATTCAGAATATTTTGTCAAATAAAAATGTGACAAATAAAATGCGAATGAATAGGGGAAACTACTGGCAGGAATGGACGAGGGTTAACAGAGTGACAAAACCACTCATAAAAGTTTTACTTTATAAAGTAGGAGAAGATGTTATGTTATTTTATTTTGAACTTGTCGTCATTTTACTTTGTACGAAATTAGCTGGTGATATTAGCGTTAGGCTTGGCCAGCCTTCTGTACTTGGTAAATTAATCGTTGGTATTATTATCGGTCCGGCTGTGCTTGGTATTATTAATAGTTCTGAACTCATTGATGAACTGAGTGAAATTGGTGTTTTACTACTTATGTTTATGGCAGGACTTGAAACAGATTTAGAAGAGTTAAATCGAAATTTGAAATCTGCATTCGCAGTAGCGATGGGAGGAATTATTTTCCCATTCCTTGGTGGATATTTAGCAGGACTTGCATTTGGAATGTTACAGTCGCATGCGATCTTTTTAGGGTTATTACTTTGTGCCACTTCGGTTAGTATTTCTGTTCAAACACTAAGAGATTTAGGGAAAATGAATACGAGAGAAAGTACGACGATTTTAGGGGCAGCTGTATTTGATGATGTAATTGTTGTTATTTTATTAGCATTTGTGATGAGTTTTTTAGGTACACAAGATGTAAATGTAACGCTTGTCATTGCAAAGAAAATTATCTTTTTTGTAAGTATCGTTTTTATCTCTTGGAAAGTTGTTCCATGGATTATGAAAATGCTCGTACCACTTCGCGTAACAGAAGCGTTAATTAGTGCAGCTCTTATTATTTGTTTCTCATTTTCGTATTACAGTGAAATGATGGGGATCGCAGGTATTATTGGGGCATTTGCAGCCGGAATTGCCATTTCGCAAACAGAGTATAAGCACGAAGTAGAACATAAAATTGAACCGATTGCTTATGCAATATTTGTACCGGTGTTCTTCGTAAGTATCGGAATGGAAATTACATTTCAAGGTATCGGAAGCCAGCTTTGGTTCATTATCATCATGACGCTTATTGCAATTTTTACAAAGTTAATCGGATCAGGTTTAGGAGCAAGACTGACAGGGTTCAACCTTCAATCTTCTATTAGTATTGGTGCGGGGATGGTTTCGCGCGGAGAAGTGGCGCTTATTATCGCAGCGAATGGACTTGCGGCGAATTTATTAGCGAAAGAAAATTTCACAGCGATTGTTATTGTTGTTATATTAACGACGATTATTACGCCGCCGCTTTTGAAAAAATATTTTGTATAGAGAGGAAGAGCTTATCTGATGTAGGTAAGCTCTTTTTTTATTGGAAAAAGCAATAGTCATATAGCGTGAATAGGTTGTAATTATGGTAAAATCTACGTATATGATAAGTCGAGGAGAGAAAATGTGTGAGGATTACGAAGGGGAAGGTTATCGGCGTAATCATACTTATTGCGCTATGTATACCATTTACTGCATGGAAAGAATCAAAAGTGAAAGGCTTTCCAGTTTCTATTTTTTCTTCCTATGTAGAAGTCGAAAATCCGAAAGACTATAATTACACTGCTTTTGTACCTGACTTTGCAATTTGGATACATGGATGGGAAAAACAGCGATCTGAAGGTGAAATAATGTCATATAAAGTGAAACTTTAATCAGTGGGGGTTCTCTTCATCCCCCACTGATTATTAGTTGAACCAATCGGACTTTAATGGGCAGCCCGCCCCCCACCTAACTTGTTTGCTTTCGCTGAATTTTGAGGTGGGGGGTCTTACTGCCCATTAAAGCGGGATAAAAAAGGGGATCGAACTGTAATTGTTCACCATCCACCTGGTAATGATGGTTTTTATCTATACGATGTAAATGATATTAGAGAATAAACGCAACCGTAAGAAGTGGAGGTTAAATAGTGAAAGCTTCAACATTACTATTTAAAATTGAAAGTAATATGGATCAATTTTCACCAGCTGAAAAGAAGGTTGCCATGTACATAATGGAGAATGCAGAGATTGTTCCGAACTTAACGACGAAAGAAGTGTCAACGAATGCAGGCGCGAGTGAAGCAAGTGTTGTTCGCTTTTGTAAGTCAATCGGAATCGGAAGCTTTAAAGCATTTAAAATCGCGCTCGTTCGTGAATTGACGATTGCTGATTATAATATTAATGATTTTTCAGTTATGAATACGGAAGATGGACCGTATGACTTGTTTAATAAAGTTACGTATGTGAATAAAGCTGCAATTGAGGCGAGCGTTACTGCGATAGATAAAAAGGAACTTGAGAAAGCTGCAGATCGTATTGTAAATGCAGATAAAATTATATTTTATGGAGTAGGCGGATCAGCTACTCCTGCGATGGACGGGGCTTATAAATTTACAAGGCTCGGATTTACAGCGATGATGCTATCAGATTTTCATATGATGTTGCCGCTTGTGACGAATTTAAAAGAGGGCGATATATTTGTTGCCATTTCAACATCTGGTCGTACGAAAGATGTACTTGAAATGGCGCAATATGCGAAGAGACAAGGTGCAACAGTTATTGCGATTACAAAGCTTGACCAATCATCACCTTTATATAAAGAAGCGGATATTCGTCTTTGTATGCCAGATGTAGAGCAAGATCATCGTATTGCGAGTATTGCTTCGAGAATGACACAGCTGAATATGATTGATGCTTTATATGTGATTACTTTTAATCGTATTGGTAATAAAGTGCTGGATCAATTTATGGAGACAAGGGAAGAAGCCTTGCGGTTACGGAAGTTAAAATGAGAAGATGGGGAAACCCATCTTTTTTGGCATAAGGACATAAAGTGAAACTTTAATAAGTGGGGGGGCATCCCCCACTTATTATTAGTTGAACCAATCGGACTTTTACAGGCAGTTGATCCCCCACCTATCTTCTTTGCTTTCGCTGAATTTGAGGTGGGGGTCTTACTGCCAGTTAAAGTGGGATAAATTCGTCATGAAAAGAAATAAAATTTCATAAAATAATAAAGTAATATTGATTTTTAATTTCTTGAAGTTATAATGAAAGTATGAAATTAAATTTCAAAGCAGGTGATAATATGTTAGAAAATTTATCGACAGAACATCGTAATGAGAAGACGATGAATTTAGATGAGATGAGTATAAAAGAAGTGTTGCAAAGTATGAATGAAGAAGATCGAACTGTTGCGTTAGCAGTTGAAAATGAAATAGAAGAAATTGAAAAGGTTGTACAGATTGTCATTAAATCCTTTGAAGATGAGGGACGATTAATTTACATTGGGGCTGGTACGAGTGGCCGTTTAGGTATTTTGGATGCGGTGGAATGTCCGCCGACATTTGGCACAGATGATAAAATGGTACAAGGATTTATAGCAGGTGGATTGAAAGCGTTTACTAAGGCGGTGGAAGGTGCAGAAGACCGCGAAGAGTTAGCAGAAGAAGATTTAAAAAGTATTGGATTAAACGAGAAAGATACAGTGATTGGAATTGCGGCAAGTGGTCGAACTCCTTATGTAATTGGCGGTTTGAAGTACGCGGCTAGCGTGGGAGCGAGCACGGCGAGTATTTCTTGTAATAAAAATGCTGAAATAAGTAAATATGCAAAACTAAATGTGGAAGTAGAAACAGGCGCAGAAATTTTAACAGGATCAACGCGTTTGAAAGCTGGTACAGCGCAAAAATTAGTACTTAATATGATTTCAACAGCTTCTATGATTGGTGTGGGGAAAGTATATAAAAACTTAATGGTAGATGTTCAATCTACAAATGAAAAGTTAGTAGAACGATCAAAACGCATTATTGTGGAAGCAACAGGTGTGAGCTATGAAATAGCAGCAGAGTGTTATGAAAAAGCAGAACGTAATGTGAAAGCCGCGATTGTTATGGTGTTACTACAGTGTGAGTATGGGGAAGCACTGGAGAAATTAAAAGAAGCGAAAGGGTTTGTGAAGAAGGCACTATAAAATAATAGGGAGGGGGATTCTATTATGAAGAAAGAAGAGAGAATGGCCAAAGAAATATCAGAGCAACTTGGGGGAGTAAAAAATATTCGTGGCATTGCTCATTGTATGACAAGGCTGCGATTAACGCTTCATGATGAAAGTAAAGTGAATATGGACCTTTTGAAAAAGGTTGAAGGGGTTATGGGCGTTATTGAAGATGAGACGCTTCAAGTTGTTGTTGGCCCAGGGACAGTAAATAAAGTAGCAGCCGAAATGGAAGGCTTAACAGGACTGCGAATTGGTGAGGTGGCAGATCATCACCTTGAAGACCTTGGGCAAGAAATGAAGTCAGAGATTAAGAAGAAAAATAATACACCAGTGAAAAACTTTTTAAGAAAAATAGGAAGTATTTTCATTCCGTTAATTCCTGGTCTTGTGGCGTCAGGTATTATAAACGGGGTCGCTAACTTTGCGAAAAACGCAGGTGCTGATCCGAATGCAACGTGGCTACAAATGCTATTACTTATTGGCGGCGGTATCTTTACATTCTTAGGAATTTTAGTCGGCTGGAATACAGCGAAAGAGTTTGGCGGGACACCAGTTCTTGGGGCGATTGCTGGTATTTTAATTTTTAACCCAGCGATGGCGAACGTAAAATTATTCGGTGAAGCGCTCGTACCCGGACGGGGCGGATTGTTTGCAGTTATTTTTGCAGCATGGCTTATGGTTGTAGTAGAAAGACAGGTTCGAAAAGCAGTGCCAAATGCAGTTGATATTATTGTAACGCCGCTTATTACTGTGTTAGTGGTGAGTATCGTAACGATGTTAGCCATTCAGCCGGTAGCAGGTTTCTTATCTGAAGGAATTACAAGCGGAATTAATGGTATTTTAAGTATTGGCGGCGCATTTGCTGGAGCAGTGCTTGCTGGAACATTTTTACCTCTCGTTATGGTCGGATTACATCACGGTTTAACACCAATTCATATGGAGTTTATTAATCAAACGCACGTAACACCTTTATTACCAGTACTAGCAATGGCTGGGGCTGGGCAAGTAGGAGCAGCCATTGCGATTTTTGTAAAAACAAAAAACAAACGACTTCGTAACGTAATTAAAGGTGCATTACCAGTTGGATTTTTAGGAATTGGCGAACCGTTATTATACGGGGTTACATTACCACTTGGGAAACCGTTTCTTACAGCTTGTTTAGGTGCAGCAGTTGGTGGTGCATTCCAAGCAGTTATGAAAACAGCCGCACTCGGAATCGGTGTATCAGGGTTATCATTAATTCCGTTAATTGCTGATAATAAATATTTATTATATTTCCTTGGATTAGTAGTGGCATATACGTTCGGATTCATTTTTACGTACTTCTTTGGCTTTAAAGAAGAAATGGCAGAAAACATATAGAGAAAGGGATTCCTTTCTCTTTTTCTATTCATAGAAAGGGAGATTCATATGATAGGAGTTTCAATTTATCTTTCAAAAGAACGAGTAAAGAAGCAAGAAGAGTGGCTAAAAGTAGCGAAGGAAAACGGGTTTTCATCTATTTTTACATCACTTCACATTCCTGAAGATGATCCTGGTACGTACAAAGAGCTAATTCAAATACTTGGGAAACAAGCTCTTGAAAATGACATGGAATTAATGGTCGATGTTTCTCCAAAATCGTTACACCATTTAGGGATGACGTATGAAAATGTGGAGGAGCTATTAGACTGGGGCATTACAGGCTTAAGAATGGACTACGGCATCAAGCCGAAAGAAATCGCACGCGTATCTCATAAAATGAAAGTAGCTTTAAATGCGAGTACGATTACAGATTCATTTTGGAAAGAGTTAATCATAGAAAATATAAAAGTAGAGAATGTAGAAGCGTGGCATAATTTTTATCCGCGTCCAGAAACAGGACTAGCAAAGTCCTTTTTACAAAAACAAAACGAATACTTACATGAGTGCGGAATAAAAACGATGGCATTTATTCCGGGAGATGATGAAAAACGTGGTCCGTTATATGAAGGCTTACCAACGTTAGAAAAGCACCGCAATATGCGCCTGCTTGAAGCGTACTTAGAACTTGTACAAGATTGTGGTGTAGATAAGGTGCTAATTGGAGATATAAGCGGAAGTGTAGAAAGTGTACAAGAGATAGCGAGTGCGAGTAGAGGGATTATTCCGCTGCGGTATGAGCCATTGATAAAGAAAAGTGAAGTATTAAAAATGGTAGAACAAGTGCATACAAATAGACTAGATCCAGCTCGTGATGTCATTCGTTCTGTAGAATCGCGAGAGGAGAATAAAGTGATTTTACGGCCGATGGATGCCATTGCAAGAAAGAAAGGCAGCATTACAATTGATAATGAATTGTACGGTAGGTATGCAGGAGAGATGCAAGTTGCCACACATGATTTGCCTAAAGATGAGAAAGTGAATGTTGTTGGAATGGTTGTAGAAGAGGACTTGTCTTTATTGCCGTATGTTGGTGCTGGAAAAATGTTTCAACTTTTTTGTGCGATAGAGTAAAAGCTTGAATTAGCGCTATTTTGTAGGAAAACATTATCCGTAAAAGGGATAATGTTTTTTGTTTCCTTAAAAAAAGTATTTGACGAATGAAATGAAATACCGTATTGTTTTGACTTGTAAATAAAAGTTTACCATAACAAAACAAAAAGGAGAGTTCAAAATGAATCAATATATTGGGAATTTAATGATTCGTATCGTGTTAGGAGTAACGTTCTTTGCACACGGTTTAGCGAAGCTTCAATCAGGTATCGATAACGTAGCAGGATGGTTTACAAGCATCGGCTTACCAGGTGGTCTTGCATATGGCGTAGCAACAGTTGAATTAGTTGGTGGTATATTATTAATTATCGGTTTAGGCGTAAAATATGTAGGATTGTTATTTGCTCTTATTTTAGCTGGAGCTATCGTAAAGGTAAATGGAGCAGCAGGTTTATTAGGAGATGGAAAGAACCCAGGATATGAATTAGATCTTGCATTATTAGCAATGGGTGCGTATTTATTCGTTGTAAAAGCAGAAGGATATGTAGATCGTTTCGTAAAAGAGAAAGTAATGAAAGCGAAGTAAACTTATTTATAAATTGTTGACTTGAATCACAATTGTAACTATAATGATTACAACTAGTTGATTAAGAATAAAACAATTTAAATATTTTTTTACACAGGTTGTAATGTTGTTGGTTACAACCTGTGTAAAAAATAAATAAAACGGGAGGAAGTAATATGCCTAAATCAAATTTAGAAATTATTCGAAGCACGTATGAAGGGTCAGCTTCTTCAAATGCAAAACATTTAGTAGAGGCCCTCTCTGAAAAAGTAGAATGGACAGAGGCAGAAGGATTTCCATACGGGGGAACTTATATAGGTGTAGAAGCAATAATGGAAAATGTATTTAGCCGATTAGGATCAGAATGGCATGATTATAAAGCGAGTGTAAATATGTACCATGAAGTAAACGGAAAAGATGTAATTATTGCTGAAGGTGTTTATTCAGGAGTTTATAAAGAAACTGGAAAATCATTTGAAGCAGAATTTGTTCATGTATGGCAACTTGAGAACGGAAAAATTGTGAAGTTTAAGCAGTATGTAGATAGTCATATTGTTAGGGAAGCGATGAAGAGCTAATGCTTTTTAAATGGATCGTAGGTATATGCATTACAATTATAGTAATTATCTCGTCTATAGTTGGCGGAAAGAAATTGCTTGCATATGTGGAAAAAGAAAATAAAAATATTCAAACCCAGCAAGCGGCAAATGAAAAAGAGAAGAAAGTTGCAGAAGAAGCCCCACGAGTTAGCGAAGGTGAAATTATTTCTACTATGCACAAAATGGTACACCAAAAGGTAAAATCCTCTGAGAAATGGGGATTTGTAGAAATGACAACAAAAGAAATTTATAGCGTAAAGAAAGATATTGAAAATAGTATAGGTTTTCAATATAAAACGAGGTTACTTTCTATTATAAATAGATGGGAAAAAGGAGATTTTTCACAAACAGTTGAGGAGCATAACTTTTTATGGGGCCTTCAAGGTGGAGATACCGGCAAAGCGACGGAACGTTTATCGCCAGAAGAGGAAAAACGGTATATAAAAGAAATGAAGAGTAAATAAAAACATCGCCACCCGGATGACGATGTTTTTTCATTAAGAATGTTTTCGCATTAAAGCTCTAGTTGGTTGAACAGTAACCGTTTTGAAATGAGAAAATAAATAACATCCTGTCACAACGATCATTGTCCCTAAAATTTGTATCCACGTTAGTTCTTCTCCGAGGAAAAGGAATGCTAAAATAGCTGTGAAAATTGGATTGAAGTTTAGAAAAATACCGGATGTCGTAGCCCCTAATTTTTGCACGCCAATATTCCAGAACACCATACAAAGAACTGTGGAAATAAGCCCAGTATATAAAAGTGATGTTAGGAAAGAAGTATTTATGTTTGTAACAGTGAAGCTCCCTATGTTAAAGGGCAGTAATAGAATAACGCCGAAAATTCCTGAGTATAATGTTGCCATGAGTGGTGTCGTTGTTTTTGTTGCCCATTTACTACAAACAGAATAGATTCCCCAAATACAAACAGCAGCCATCATCCATAAATCGCCGCTATTAAAATGTAATGAAAATAAAAGTGAGAAATTACCTTTTAATAGGACAAGAATAACCCCAAAGAATGAAAGAACCATGGATAGGATTTGAAGTGTATTTACTTTTTCTTTTAGAAATAAGACAGAAAATAATGCGATTGAAATTGCGTTTAATGTAGAAATAAGCCCTACATTTGTTGCGGATGTTTTTTCTAATGCTAAAAATTGAAAGATGTTAAAAAGAGCAACCCCTGAAATTCCCATGAGTACTAACGGAAGTATTGCCGCGCGAGGTGGAATGATTTTCTTTTCTTTAAACCATACCATTGGTAATAAACAAACGATCGCAATCATCCATCTTAAACTTGTAAGTGTCATCGGAGACGCGTGATCAACGAGTGATTTTCCAACGACGAAATTTCCCCCCCATAATAAGCTCGTTAATAATAGTAAAAAGACATAAAAATAAGGCATACTAAAATCCCCTTTGTTGTAATCGATACGAATTGTAAATAATTTTAGCATTTTTCTTCATTGTGCAATATATTATTTTGTATAATGGGTAAAAGTCGATAAAATGTTTTGTTATTAATACTATTTACAGAAAAATATTCAGTTTTATGTAATTTAAGGCGTGTTTTTTCGAATAATCATCGGTAAGAAAAAAGGGGGAATTGTAATGGAGTCGTCTGTTATTAAAGTGTTAGATGATTTGGACGTACAAATTTTAGATATATTGCAGAAGGAGTCTCAAGTAAGTAATGCTGAGCTTGCGCGACGCGTTAATTTATCACCAGCTGCGATGCATGCGAGAATAAAAAGATTAGATGGAGAAGGGTTCATTGATAAGCAAGTAGCCATTTTAAATCAAGAAAAGCTTGGTTTTGATTTGTTATGCTTCATTTTTATGAGTACGAATATTCATCAATCGGATAAACTTGACGTGTTGGAAAAAGAATTAGAATCGATGCCGGAAGTGTTAGAATGTCACTGTTTAACAGGAGAGTATGATTATTTATTAAAGGTTGCAAATCGCGATCGTAAAGAGCTGGAGCAGTTTATTAGAAAGTTGAATAAGCTGGGTATTACAAGGATACAGACGAGTTTAGCACTTCGTGAAATTAAATATTCGACAGTATTACCGATACGAAATGGGGAACCGAGCATCGATTAGATTGCTTGGTTTTTTGTTTGTATAAAGTGATTGACGAGGGGAAAGGAGAGATGTATTATTATATAAAATTATGTATTAAAATTCAATTTAGGTTATAAATATTAATATCGGGGACAAGGGGATATAATATGAAAATCTTTAATGCGGTTACGAGTGATGTGAAAGAAATTTATAGTCTTATTGAAGCTTATGCAAAAGAAGGAGTAGTTTTACCACGTTCTCTTTTATCTCTCTATCAATATTTACAATGTTTATATGTTATGAAAGAAGGGGAAGAAATCGTTGGAGTTGCTGGTTTACATGTGTTAGGGGAGGACCTTGCAGAAGTCCGGTCGTTAGTCGTCTCGCATACATATGCAGGGAAAGGAATCGGTCGCATGTTAGTGAACCATGTAATAAATGAGGCAGCGAAAATAAAAGTGAGTAGAGTCATTTCTTTAACATATGAAACGGAATTTTTTCAAAAGTGCGGGTTTGATTTTGTGAATAGAGAGGCGTTACCTGAGAAAGTATGGATTGATTGTAAACATTGTCCAAAAGTTGATTATTGTGATGAGGTGGCGATGATTCGATATGTTGGGTGAAATTTTCAGAGAGAAAAAAGTCCCACTATTATTTACGTAATAGTGGGTATCTATATTTTAGGGGAAATTAAGAACTTGAATTCGTTTTTCTTACTGCAAAATTAAAAATAGGATTTTTAAGCTCATAGTTATAAGTAGAACCATCGACAAGCCCTACAACTTTATCACTATCGTAAAGATCAAGCATAAATTGTGCCATTTGTTTTGCAGTGTGGAATTTCGGTACAACATTATCGTATTGGAATTCATCAATATCAAATGAACGTTTTGCAAATTCTGTTTCAGTTGCAGCAGGAGCTAAAACTTTTGCTTGCAGTTTCGCGCCTTGTTGTTTCAGTTCGTGTGATAAACCTTCTGTAAATGCACTTACATAGAATTTCGTAGCGCAATACGTAACAGCATCAGCAACAATTGTGTATCCACCGCCTGATGAAACGTTAATAAGTTGTGTGCCATCAACCATGGAATAATCTCGAACGAAAAGAGAAGAGAGTATTGTTAGTGCTTCTATATTTACATGTAACATCGTTTCTATTTTATTTAAATTTTGTTCAGCAATTGAGGCGAAATTACCAAACCCTGCGTTGTTAATCCACGTTTCAATTTGAAAGCCTTGTAGGCTTTCAGAAAGTTTATAAACATTTTCCGTAATAGATAAATCTGTTCTTCGAATAACAACATCCAATTCTGGATTCATTTCGTTAATTTTTAATTTTAATCCGTCTAATTCTTCTTGTCTTCGAGCTACAAGTATTAAGTTCTTTCCGCGAGATGCAAAGGCTAAAGCCGATTCATAGCCAATTCCAGAACTAGCACCAGTAATAACTGTGTATTTCATATAAAATCCCCCTAAGTTCAAATAAATGTATTATGGTTAGATTTTATTTGTTAGAGTATACTCTAAGTCAAATGTTTTTTATCAATTTGATAAGGCTATAAAATGTATGAGGGTAAGTACGTGGAGGGAGTTAAAGTATGTACACAATTAGTGAGGTGGCTAAATTAATAGGAGTGAGCACACATACACTGCGTTATTATGAAAAGGAAAATATATTAATTGCAAATCGCGATACAAATGGGAATCGACTTTATGAAGAGTCACATATAAAGTGGTTGCAGTTTGTCATGAAATTAAAACAAACGCAAATGCCGATAGCGAAAATAAGAGAATATGCTAGGTTATATTTAGAAGGGGAGCATACAACCGAAGCTCGTTTACAGCTCCTAGAAGATCATAGGAAATCTATTCAGATTCAAAGAGAAAATTTAGTAATTACAGAAAAGATGCTGGAGAATAAAATTATTGCATATAAGGCCTCTTTGGAAAGTAAATAGAAAACATAATCCGACTCTTAATTATTTATGATAAAAATGGATTTGATCTCATAGTGTGCCGGCAAATAAAAAAGAGCAGCTAGCAAAAGCTAACTGCTCTATTAAAGGGATCTCTCCAAGGGGGAGTGGAGAAAATATTATGTTACTAGCAGTATTGGCAGATTATTAGGAAATATACAAATTGGAGGAAATAAATTTTAAATAACTTTTCGACATTGACAGTTTTTAAAATATTCATGTACAATGTTTATGAATGACATTCAGTCATTTTTCTATAAAAGGATGTAGTTAGCTTGGAAATGGAACAAATATAATGGTAAATGAGGATGATAGTTGTTTATATATAGTAGTGATGAAGGAGTATATTTTTTTAAAATAAAAAATGACTGATAGTCAGTCATAAGAGGTGAGAGGTATGAAAAATAGAGCTTGGTTATATGTCATATTAACATGTATCTTTGAAATTTTTTGGGTGTTTGGTTTTAATACCGCGGATACTTGGTGGCATTGGATTATTATTTTAGGAGTTATCGCTGTTGATTTTCACTTCCTTTCTAAAGCGTGTGAACATCTTGCGACAGGGACTGTATATGCCATTTTTGCCGGAGCTGGTACGGTAGGTACTTTCTTAATGGATGTATTCCTTTTCGGCGGGAGTTTTAGCGTAGGGAAACTATTCTTTATCATGATGGTTGTAGCTGGCGTTATCGGTTTAAAGCTGGCTGATAATAAAGAAGAAACTGTGGAAGGAGCTGCTTAAAGATGGGTTGGTTTTTCGTATTTTGTGCTGCAATTAGTGAAATAGTCGGTGTGATTGGTCTTAAAATGTATAGTAAAGATAAAACGTTAGCAAATGGTGCAATTTATATAGGTGGATTTGCTACATCCTTCGCATTCTTGTATACATCTTTCTTATTTTTACAAGTAAGTGTCGCTTATGCGGTTTGGATTGGTATTGGAACAGCAGGTGCCGTTTTATTAAACATGTTCCTGTTTGGTGAGTCGAAAAGTAAAGCACGTATCATTAGTGTGGCTCTTATTGTATGCGGAGTGACAGGATTGAAGGCTCTTTCTTAAAGATATATTGTATTTATCTCCTAATGGTTTATTAGGAGATTTTTATTATTAAAAAATGATTTCCTCTTAGAGTTCACTATCATTGACAGTACAATCGATTATCTTATAAAATGAGTGACAGTCATTCAATATGTGTGTGAAAGGGTTTAGATGATGAATAAAAAAGAAAAAATTGTCTATGCAGCTATTGAAGTGTTTCAGGAAAAGGGCGTTGAAAAAACGAAGATTTCTGATATCGTGAAATTGGCTGGCATTGCACAAGGAACTTTCTATTTATATTTTCCTTCTAAGTTATCTGTTATGCCTGCAATAGCAGAAGTGATGGTTGAAAAGATGATACTTGCAGTGAAAGAAAAAGTGCAAAATGATGCGCCTTTCTCAAGTAAAGTGACGCAAGTAATAGATGCGGTGTTTCACTTTATAGCGGAATATCGTGAAATACAAGCTTTAATGTATGCGGGTCTTGCATCTACAGAACATATAAAAGAATGGGAAGCTGTGTATGAGCCTCTTTATATGTGGCTAAGCGAGTTTTTAAGTGCGGCGAAAGAAGCTGGTGAAATTCGTGATTCGGTTCACGCGGAAAGAACGGCTAAGTTATTTATCGCTCTTGTTGAATCTGCAGCGGAACAAGTTTATTTATATGACCATAAAGATGTTGAGCAAGTCGAGCTACAAAAGGCAGAAGTACTAGATTTTTTAACACATGCACTACATATAAAGAAGTAGTAAGATGAACCTGTCTGAAAAGGTAGGTTCATTTTTGAGGAAAACTGAATGATAGTCATTCACCTAATGCGTATGTATGTGTGGAAGGATAGAGTGAAATTCTAATGAGTGGGGCATCTCTACTCATGATTAGCCCACAAATAGCAGGATAAAGAAAAAGCTTCTTGGGCATTATTTTTTTGAGGAACTTACGGGAAGAGGTGTTAAAAAGTGAAGAAACCGATAAAAGAACAAAAGATGGTATTGGTCATTCTTTTGAGTAATATATTTATCGCTTTTTTAGGGATTGGATTAATCATTCCGGTTATGCCGTCCTTTATGAATGACATGAGTTTAACAGGGAAGACGATGGGATATCTCGTTGCAGTATTCGCAATGGCTCAGCTCATTACGTCACCTATTACAGGCCGGTGGGTCGATCTTTACGGTAGGAAGAAAATGATCATCATTGGATTATTTATTTTTGGTGTTTCAGAACTTCTTTTTGGATTAGGAAAAGATGTGTGGATGCTTTATGCAGCACGGGTGTTAGGCGGAATTAGTGCTGCGTTTATTATGCCTGGTGTTACGGCATATGTTGCGGATATTACATCTATGCAGGAACGTCCAAAAGCGATGGGATATTTATCAGCAGCGATTAGTACTGGTTTTATTATAGGACCTGGAATTGGCGGATTTATTGCAGAGTATGGTATACGTGTGCCGTTTTTCGTTGCAGCAGCAATTGCCTTTATAGCATGTGTAATTTCGATCTTTATTTTAAAAGAACCGTTAACGAAAGAAGAACTTGCAGAGATTTCTGCTAACACGAAAGAATCAAGTTTTATTGGTGATTTAAAGAAATCATTACATCCAATGTATGCAATTGCATTTATTATCGTATTTGTACTCGCATTCGGATTATCAGCGTATGAAACTGTGTTTAGTCTATTTTCTGATCATAAGTTTGGATTCACACCGAAAGATATTGCGGCAATTATTACGATTAGCTCCATCTTTGGGGTAGTTGTGCAAGTATCTATGTTTGGTAAATTGGTTGATATGTTCGGTGAAAAAGTGTTGATTCAAATATGTTTAATTGTAGGTGCAGTATTAGCGTTTGTTTCAACTGTAGTCTTTAATTATTGGATTGTACTTCTCGTTACTTGCTTTATTTTCCTTGCATTCGATTTGCTTCGTCCAGCTTTAACGACGTTTTTATCAAAAGCAGCTGGAAAAGAGCAAGGATTCGTTGCTGGTATGAACTCGACTTATACGAGTTTAGGAAATATTGCAGGGCCAGCGATGGGCGGAATATTATTTGATATGAATATTCATTATCCATATGCATTTTCAGGAGTTGTTTTAATAGTTGGTCTCGGCATTACATTTATGTGGAGAGAGAAACAGCTAGCTCAAAGTTTTGCGAAGTAATGTAGTGAATAACGAAAAGCCTCTTACTATTTTTATGGTAAGGGGCTTTTCGTTTATAAACTTAATCCAAAACGCTTTAATTCAATAAATATCCCCTCTAATTGCTTTCCTTTATCCGTTAACGTGTACTCTACGCGAGGCGGAACCTCTGGATATACTTTTCGCGTTATAATCCCTTGTGCTTCCAATTCTTTTAGGCGAAGTGATAATGTTTTCGGACTAATCCCGTCCATTGATTTTTGTAAATCACTAAAGCGTAATGTTCCTTCGATAAGAAGGTCGCGAATGATTAAAAACGTCCATTTTGTACGAATTACATCAAGGGTTTTAGCGATAGGACAAGGTATGCCTGGTAAACCTTTCGTTAATTCAACTGGATCTATATTGTTCATGGAAATAGCCTCCATAAAAATTTTTTTGATGAATTTGCTTTATAGTATCACAAAACTATACTTTTGGTAACTATATGAAAAAAATATCACTACTTCCATAAAGGAAGTTAGTGCATATACAATAGTAATATGAAATACAAAGGGTTTGTATGAAGGAGGAGGTGATTTTCATGGGGATAAAAAAGTTGTTTGGATTCCTTAGTTTGTTTGTTGTTTGTATTGTACTTGTAGCATGTAGCGGGGAACAAAAAACGGAAATCCAGTTATTAAAAGAAATGCCAAAGCCAAAAGCGATGACAATTGATCCCTCACTAAGTAAAAAGGAAGCGACCGAAATGGTTCATGCAGCGCAGCGTTTTTATGCATTTTGGGATACAGGTAAGGAGGAACTTATTCTGCAAACTGTTTCTGAAGATTTTTCCGATAATACATTGCCGAAAGGGCGACCACAAGGCACTGAAGGATTAAAGTTTGCGGCACAAAATTTTCGTAAAGTCGTTCCTAATATACATTGCGAGATTGAAGATTTATTAGTCGTCGGTGATAAAGTAACAGCTCGTCTTTCTTTTACAGGAACGCATAAGGATAAGAAAATCAATTTTTTTGCAATTGATATTTTACATGTGAAAGACGGAAAGATAACGGAAGACTGGCATTTAGAAGATAATCTTACGCTGAAACAACAACTTGGGTTAATAGCCGAGGAATAAAATAGGGGAGAGAAAAGTGATGAAAAATATATTTATTATAAATGGACATGAAAAATACGGTACGAAAGAAGGACGATTAAATAGAACGTTAGTTGATTATATGGTAACGGTATTAAGTGAGAAGCATCATGTGAAAACAACAACGATTCAAGATGGCTATAGTATTAAAGAAGAACAAGAGAAGTTTTTATGGGCGGATGTTGTGATTTATCAAACGCCAATTTACTGGTTTAGTGTACCTGGGTTATTTAAAACGTATATGGATGAAGTATATGAATACGGTTTGTTCTTTAAGGGTGCTGATGAATATGGAACAGGTGGTTTATTAAAAGAGAAGCAGTATATGTTTTCTACAACTTGGAATGCACCTGAAAAGGCATTTGGAGATAAGACGAAGTTCTTTGAAGGGGAAAGTTTAGAGTCAACGCTTAGCCATTTACACCGCGTGCAAAAGTTTCTTGGCATGAGTCCGTTAAAGAGCTTTGCTTGTTATGATGTGGTGAAGAATCCGAATATTGAGCAATATGTATTGAACTTGAAAGATCACTTAGATGGAGTAATTAAATAATAGTATGTGAAGAAGGTACTACTAAGGATGTAGTACCTTCTCTATCATGAAATACGTTGAAAATCTTTACTTATACAGGACTGTTTTAGTTTTTTTGATTTGATTAAATGTTTAATATCAGGGATGTTATCGTATGAAAGCTGAGTATGATAATAGTTAATGTACTCAAGTAATGCGAAAATATAAATAAATAGAGTGAATGATAGCCCGCCTAAAGGTAAGTGGGGATACCAAATTATAAAATCAATAGTAAACGTAATAAATTCTGTGATAATGAATGCTATATTTATCTTTTGAAGTATTTTTAAATATTGAACCACCCTAATAGGGGTAACAGATGTTTTCTCTTTTTTTATTCGTTTCCATTTTACGTACCAGTAAATTACTCCTTGCAATAAGATAAACTCTAAAAGAAGAAATGATCCCCAAAAAGAATATAGGGAATATAAATGTAACGTAGGATAAGCAAAATTAAGTAAGTAACTTGTGAAAATAAAAGTAATGACTGAAAATAACTCACCTGTGTATAGATAAGAAAGTCTTTTTTCTAGGGTGCTTTTCATGGTTCCTCTCCTTTTACCCCGCATTAACGGGCAGTAAGACCCCCACCTCAAAATTCAGCGGAAGCAAAGAAATTAGGTGGGGGATCAACTGCCCGTAAAAGCCCGATTGGTGAGGGCTAATAATCAGTGGGGATGAACAAAACCCCACTGATTAAAGTTTCACTTTATAAAAACTCACATTTTAATACGTGGATGGCTGTATCCATAACTTCGCAAAATTTGCCCAGCCGAATGAATCAATTGTTACATTTTTTAAGGAAGAGGGATATGTTTTTCTTTTTAAAACGTGATAGTTAAATAAAATGATGTGTTCTGCTTGTACAAATTCTTCGATCTCATACATGAGCTCATAGCGTTTTTCTTTATTTTCTTCTAATAAAAATGTATCAAGTAAACAGTTAACTTGTTTTGCATAGTGCGGGTCCATGAACCTATTTACGAAGCAACTTTTATTTTTAAATACATTTAAGAATGCAAGTTCATGATCGGCAGCAAACACTTCTCCCATGAAAATAATATCGGCGTGTTTATTGATAGAATGATCCATATAATCTGAAACGAGAAATGGATGAAGTTCTACGTGTACTCCTAATTGTTCGCAACGTTCCTTTAGGAAATGTGCGTCATTTGCACTATCTTTAAATGCGAAGAAGTAAATATGTATCGTTTCGCCATTATAGGTGCTCTTTTTTAAATACTCTTTCGCTTTTTCTAAAGAGTAGGACCTTTTAGTAGCTTTGCGGCTTCTTTCAGGGAAAAAGCTTGATGCAGCAATTGTCCGTCTACCCTCTATGCTACGAAGTATCGTTTCAACGTCATATAGTTCTCTCCAAGCTTTTCGAAAGTACATGTCGTGATGAGGACCAGGTTTTGTAAAGTTGAAGCTAGCATAAATACAACCTATTTCTTCTATTTGTATATCATGTCTTTCATTTTCTTCTTCATTTGGTAGTTCATAATCAGCATCTATTTGCACATGATCAGGAATACCCCAAAATTCAATACGGTCTAGTAACGCACGCTCTTTAAAATAATGGGTGAACGCTTCGAGTACGATATTGTCTTCAGTGTAATGAGCAAGTTTGAAAGGTCCAGTACCTACATAATGATGATTTTGAATACTAGCATCACGCGGCAAAATAGCTAGTTGCATGGAACTTACATAGTGTAAGAAAAAAAAGTTGGGTTTTGCTAAATGGAACCGTATTTGTAGTGGTGATGGTGTTTCGATTTGAACAATTTCTTCTGTTAACCATTCGAAAGGAGAGTGAACTTGCTTTAATCGTTCAAATGAAAATTGTACATCTTTAGAAGTTAAAACTGTTTCGTTATGAAAATGTATATCCTTTCGTAAATAAAAGGTCCACGTAAGCCCGTCTTCACTTAATTCCCACGTATGTGCAATGTGTGGTTCCATTTTTTCAGTAACATCGTTATAAACGACTAACGTGTCAAAAATTTGACTCGTAAGATGGCTCTCTGTAGTTACAGCCACAAAAGCCGGATCTAATGGGAATATCTTTCTTGATATAGGAATCTTTAATATGTCATACATATCATTTGAAGGTTCGTATCCAAAATGATGATGTAGTTTATTTTCTATTTTTTTTTGAAGTGCAAAGGGTAGGGGCTCTTTTAAAAGAAGAAAAATATCCTTTAACTTTTCTTGCGTTAACAGTTCATCTGTATAGGACTCAATCGCTTCTACGAAATTATGTATAAATAGGATTTCCGTTTTATTCCCGCGGCCTCGCCCGGGAGTCCAGCGAATTAATTGCTCCTCACTCATCTTCTTTAATAAAATTTTTACGTTTTTCGTACTGCAATATAAAATATCTGCTAACTCTTGTAAGCTATTTCGTATATGTTGTTGATCTTGCGCATGTAATCTTAACCGAATGTAATAGTCCATAATTTTCATATATACACTTCCTTCTATAATAAAAGGGGAAACTCTTTAGAATATTCTAACCTTTTTCTTCCTTTTTTTCAAAGTAAAATAAGTAAGCATAAGGAGGGGGAAACAATGGGATTTTGGAGTATGCATCGAAATATAAAAATTAGAATTATAACTTCGTTTTTAACACGTACTGTGTCCACGATGATTTTTCCATTTATGGCGATTTACTTTTCAATAAAGTTAGGTAGTGCGATTGCTGGTGCGTTACTACTCATTAATGTAATAGCTTCATTAGTAATTGGTCTATACGGTGGGTATGTTGGGGATCGGCTCGGTCGTAAAAAAGTAATGATTATCGGTCAAAGTATACAAGCCATTTCAATCGCTTGTATGGGGATTGCAAATTCGGATTATATAGATTCACCGTGGCTAACATTTGTGTTTATGTTAGTGAATAGTTTAGGGTCTGGACTTATGAATCCAGCGACGGAAGCGATGTTAATCGATGTGAGTACACCTGAAAATCGAAAAGTGATGTACAGCATTAACTACTGGGCGATTAATTTATCTATTGCAATTGGAGCGATATTTGGCGGATTACTATTTGAAAACTATAGATTACAATTGTTTATCGGATTAACAGTTATTGCAATTATTACTTTATATGTGATGGCTGTATATATGGAAGAAGTGTATGTAGCACGAAAAATAGTAGAGAAGAAAAATGTATTAAAAGATATGGCGGATAGTTATAAAGTCGTGATGAAAGATAGAACGTTTTTAATTTTTTGCGCAGCAAGTATATGTACATTATCTTTAGAGTTTCAAATTAATAATTATTTAGGAGTACGTTTGCAGCAGGAATTTGAAACAGTGCACTTTTTATTCGGGAATGGTTTTACGTTTGATTTAACAGGTATTCGAATGTTGAGCTGGATTTCAGCAGAGAATACAATTTTAGTTGTGTTATGTTCAGCACTTCTTATTAAAATGCTAAAAAGCTTCAACGATTTAAAAATTTTATATGTAGGTTTATTCATTTACACAATTGGATTTACAATACTCGGAACGAGCAATAGTTTATGGGTCTTATTAATTGCAGGGCTTTTCCAAACGGTAGGTGAGATGATGTATGTACCAGTTCGTCAATCTATTATGGCAGATATGGTGCCGAATGAGGCAAGAGGTTCATATATGGCGATTAACGGAATGGTCTTTCAAGTGGCAAAAATGAACGGAGCATTGGGTGTTATGTTGGGGTCATTTATTGCATCTTGGGGCATGAGTGCTCTGTACTTTATCGTTGGTATGAGCAGTATTTTATTATTTATGAAGGCGATTGGGAAAGAGAAGTATGAGGATGAGAGAGAGGTTTCTCAGATTGGGTAAAACTATATAAAAAGCGAACGAACTGGACTCGCTTTTTATATAATTTTTAAAACGGATCAACTTCAGCTAAATTTGGAGTAGTACTAGGCTGTAGTAAAAGATTTTTTAACGTTCCTACTTCAGAAAGAGCTACTAATATGTAGCCACTAATTAGTACAATAAGCCCAATAACGCGTAACGTTTGTAAGCTTACTTCATTATTATTCGTTTCCGTTGGATTTGGGGGCGTTGAAGGTGGATTGTTATTCATAATTAAGGCTCCCATCTTTTGTATTTATATATGTGTAAAATTATTATTTAACTTATGGATAGGAATCGTATAGTCATTTTCACTATATGAGAAATGCCTATGAAAAGTGATTAGAAATTTGGGGACGAAGAAGGGAGGAATCCACAGGTCATTAAAAATGATATTCCTTTTTAATTTTCATACAAATAAAAAGGTTAACCAAAGTAGCTAAACAGCTATTTTGGTTAACCTATAATAACTATCCTAATATACGCAATGATTCTTCAATAAACGCTGGGATATCCTCCGGTTGTCTACTTGTTACTAGCTGATTTTGGCATACGACAACCTCTTTGTCATGAAAATTTCCGCCGGCATTTTTTAAATCGACCGAAATGGATTTATATCCAGTCACATCACGTCCTTCAAGAGTTTGTGCAGTGATGAGTAATTGGGGTCCGTGACAAATAGCAAAAACAGGTTTTTTCGCGTCCATAAATGCTTTGCTAAAGCGAACGAAACGTTCATCTGCACGAAGTATATCTGGGGAAAATCCGCCTGGTATGAAGAGGGCATCAAAGTTCTCTGGAGAAACATCATCGATACCTTTATCAATTACAACTTCACTTTTTCCTTGTTTACCGTGTACCGTTTTACCTTTTTCTGCTTCAATAGTTGTTAATTCATATCCCTTTTGTTTAAAAGCTTCTGCTGGCTCTGTGTATTCTGTGTCCTCGAAATAATCTGTTATTAAAGTAGCAATTTTTTTACTCATTCTAATCCGCTCCTTACATTATATTATCGGTTCCAGAATCGTCCTTGGGCAATGCCTTCTATAAATGATTCAATTGAAGTATCTGTTAAGTTGTAAACTCCTGCTCCATCCAGTTTAACCTTACTATGGTCTAAAGCATGAGGGTCGCTAAGGACATAGGCTATCGGTTTAAAGTGTTTAAAAGTAGTTTCTGCAAATTCTAAAACAGGGGGTTTAATGACAGATTCACTACTAAACACTAAGACTGCATCAAAAAGTGAGGAGTCTGCTGTTGTATAAGTATCCGTTACTTTAATAGAATCATTGAAATGATGAATTTTATTATCTATGATGCCATAGTTAATTCGGTGCTGTGCAAAAACTTGAATCCATTCGGACAGAAGGGAAATGCTTGGATCGCCATTTAATAGAATTGCCACATTTTTGGAATCAGCTTTAAAAATAGTATTGGACATGCTGAGTGCAGGTGATTTTGCATCCGAATTTATTTCTTGATTTTCCTTAGGCAAGGGAGCTCCAATCATGTTAGCGACTTCCTTTGCTAATTGACGATCGACGTGGTTTAAAAGAGCAATTACATTTGCCTTCACCATGTCTGATTTGCACTTCCCAACTTCAAAGCAAAATGCGTCTTTTATGTGCTGCTTTTCAATAGCATTCATACTATTGTAGAAAAGTTTAGCTTGAGAATAAAAGTTAAGGAAGCTTTTACTGAGCCCCCTAATTTTATGTCCATCAACCTTTTCTTGATAATGTTCATATCCACCCTGTTCGGCTTGGACGGTTGCTGGTTGATTGTTATTTAAGCCATTAGGATGATAGCTTGTTTGACTGCGATGAATCTGCATTTGATGCATACCATCACGTTGATTATTATGAAAAGGACATACAGGCTGGTTAATAGGGATTTGGTGGAAATTAGGACCTCCTAAACGAGATAATTGTGTATCTGTATAGGAGAACAATCTTCCTTGCAGAAGAGGATCATTTGAAAAATCAATACCTGGTACGACATGGCCAGGGTGAAAAGCTACCTGTTCCGTTTCGGCAAAGAAGTTATCAACATTTTTGTTCAGTGTCATTTTACCAACTAGTTTTACAGGAACTTCTTCTTCAGGCCATAGTTTCGTTGGATCTAAAATATCAAAATCAAATGCATGCTCATCTTCTTCCGGAATTAACTGTAATCCAAGCTCCCATTCCGGATAATCGCCTTTTTCAATTGCTTCGTATAAATCTTGACGATGGAAATCAGGGTTTTTCCCAGCAATCCTTTGAGCCTCATCCCATACTAATGAATGAACCCCTAGGGTAGGTTTCCAGTGAAACTTTACGAAGTGGGCTTTTCCTTCTTTATTAATAAGTCGAAATGTATGAACTCCAAAACCTTCCATCATTCGTAAACTACGCGGAATTGCGCGATCACTCATCTGCCACATAACCATATGAGTAGACTCGGGATTATGCGCAACAAAATCCCAAAATGTATCATGAGCACTAGCTCCCTGAGGAATATCATTATGTGGCTCTGGTTTAACTGCATGTACAAAATCAGGAAATTTAATAGCATCTTGGATAAAGAATACTGGCATATTATTACCTACTAAATCATAGTTACCTTCATCTGTATAAAATTTTGTGGCAAATCCGCGCACATCTCTTACTGTGTCATTGGATCCTTTAGAGCCTTGAACGGTCGAGAACCGTACAAATACAGGTGTTTTTTTTGAAGGGTTAGTAAGAAAATCTGCTTTTGTATATGCCTCTAAAGATTCATAAAGCTGAAAATAACCATGTGCGCCAACTCCGCGCGCATGAACAATCCTTTCAGGAATTCGTTCATGATCAAAGTGGGTCATTTTCTCGCGAAAGTGGAAATCCTCCATTAAGGTTGGGCCTCTTAAGCCCATCTTTAAAGAAAATTCATCCTCGGCTATTTTTACTCCTTGGTTTGTTGTTAAAGCATGTTTGCATTGATTATCTGTAATGTGATGTTCCAATTGCTCCATTTTCTTATTCACAATATAGGCACCTCCTTTGCCCTGTTAATTTAATACATACCCTTTTTGTTAGGGCGTAAACATGTATTATCGTTTTTGTATGTAAAAATCATAAAATATCGGTTGTTTCAGTAATTCTTGTTTGGGGAAGAAAAATAAAAAAGCCAAGGAGAGAATTTATTCTCTCCTTGGCTTTTAAGATAATTCCTTTCGTTAAAACGCAGAAATTCGTTGCTTCGTTTTTGGTACAATAATAAATTTAATCCAGAGTAACCCGACAATCATAATGATAAGGCTATGTAAAAATTGACTTGTAGCAATGAGTATAACAATTGAAAATACAATGAGTTGAATGCTTAGCAATATAAAGATTAAGTGAAGAAATTGATTCATTCGTTTTTCAGTATCAATTGGATATAATGCTACAATAATATTTCCCGAAAAATATTTCCACAGGGAACGGAGCTGCATAGAAATCATATATAGGACGATGTAAGCGATAGCGCCTTTTACGTATATGTTTGGTATAAAATATAAGGCGAAGGCACCGATCAACCCTAAACGAATATATATACCGAAATAATCATTCCCGCGTAAAAATGCTAGTGTATGTAAATAGAAGAAAGTTGCTCGTTTTTTATGTAATAAAGGTTCAATCCAATTTGTAAGCCATTTTCTTTTATTTACTTGCTTATTCAGTTGCGGAACATCGGTGAAAATGCTAGCAAATTGATAAAAACGAACGTTTATTTTTTCTTCTTGTTCAATTATGTAATCCCACGGTATTCGTTTTGTAGGCTGTTTCTTCGTATATAGAAGTAGGAAAGCAAGTAGTAAGAGTAATCCGCCTAATATGAGAACATGTGCTGAGTAAAATAGCATGTAAATGATTAGGGCGTTACAAGTAATACGAATAATGAACCATATGTTTTTTTCATAACTATCACGCCACATCCAATGTGTATATATATTCCAAGCTTTCGTAATCATTAAAATGATAAAGGTTGTACATAAGAAAGGTACAGTTAATTGTAATGATTGCAGTGCAAGTGGAACGAGAATAAGGAACGTAAATAATAATGGGAAAAGCTGAATGATGTAATTATATAGAAGAGATTTTTTAAAATAAGACGTTAGTTTCTCTTCTAATGCAAGCAAATAGACAGCATCAGGTTTTTGAATAAATGTACGGATCGGGCATCTCGTTATAATCGCTGTTAGGACGATTGTAATAAGTAATAAAGATAGTCCTTTAGAAGGAGCTGTCTTAAGAAACTTTGCGTAATAGTAAGCACCTATACAGGCAACGAAGATAAAGCTATATAGTAAACCGTTAATCATACGTGCAAAGTATGTAATGATATTTTGCATATGTTGTTGGAAGCGGCTGCTCCATAGTGATTCGATTGACATGTTTTTCACCTCTTTGTTCTATTATATATGTTTTACAAAAGAAAAAACGAGCAAATTGCGTTATGCAACTTGCCCGTTTTTCTTTTCGTTATTTTTTTTCTCATCACGATTCATTAATGGATAGAAAGCAAATCCGATTACGAATAAACCAATTCCGAGAAGGAACGTTTTTATATCGGCTGCGCCGGTTTTAATAACCCATAGTGCGTAGCAAAGTGCGATTACTGCGACTATGCCATCTGTAATTCTTGCCCGCATTTCATTTTTATATGTTTCACCAGTTGCGACTAGTTTTAACTGGAAGATTGGTGAAACGAGATATGGAATAAGGTAGGCTAGTGTTGATACGGTAATAACGAATGTATAAGCTTCCGCAATTGTTCCGGATAGTGTTGAGAATAAGAACACTTGCGACATAATGTTTGTTAATCGTAATGAGTAAATTGGACTTCCTTTTTTATTTGTTTTCGTAAAGAAGGAAGGGAAGAAACCTTCTTTTGCAGCTTGATATGGTACTTCTGAGCTTAATAAAATCCAGCCCAAGATAGAACCGAATAGGGAAGTAAGAGCAAGTAATGCCATCAGTTTCCCACCGCCATGCCCCATTGCAGCGTTTAATGCGTCTGCTAATGGACGTTCAGAAGCTTGTAATTTATCAACGTGAAGGACACCCATTGTTAAAATCGTAATTCCTAAGTAAATCGCAACTGTAATAAGTAATCCCGCAACCGTTGCGCGTTTTACTGTTTTAGGAGAGGTAGCACGGTTTGATAAAAGTACTGCTGATTCAATTCCGATAAATGCCCAAAGCGTTGTAAGAGCGGCTAAATTTACTTGTGAAAGAAGGCCGTGTGATACACCTGATTTATCGATCATCGGTGTGTACCATTGTCCAAACTTAGAAGCCTCGAATGCAAATAAAGTAACGACGATGAATAAAAGGAATCCAGTTACTTTCGTTGTTGTTGCTAAGAAGTTTAGCTTTCCAGCTCCGCTTACACCGTTTGTTAATATAATATGAGTTCCCCAAAGTAAGATGGAACAAATCGTAAATGTAATTAGTTTTCCGACTTCTATGTTAAAAGAACCGATTGAAAATAGTAGTCGTGTATCTTTCATAATTGGGAAGAAGAGTGATAAATATCCCGCAAATGATGTAATGATGGCAACGTTACTTGCCCAGTTTGCTACCCAATATCCCCATACCATACTGAAACCAGCCATTTTTTTCTTTTTTGGTGTTGAGAATAAAGCATATGCATGACTTTGTGGTCCTGTCGTTAAATCAGGACGACGAATTGCTAAATTACCGAAAACAAGAGCTAGCATTAAAACACCAAACCCTGTTGTTAACCAAGCTAAAGTGACACCGAGAGGGCTTGCTGTTTGTGCCAACGTACTTGGCACCATGAAAATACCAGCGCCAACCATGTTACCGACAACGAAAGCTGTTAATACCCAAAAGCCCCATTTTTTTTGTTGCATAGAAAATACCTCCAAAGTTAGTATAACCAAGTCAAGCGAGGAGATATGTATGTCTTCTTAGTAGAGAAGAGAAGTCCCAAACAAAACAAAAAAAGCACGTAATTTGCCGCTACATGCTTTCTATCTTATAAGAAACCCACGACATACCTCTCGATAGCTCTCCACAAACGAAACGTTTGTGACAGTTCTGCACTTATTAAATGCAGACCCAGCAAGCGTGCATGGTGGACACAACTTACTTCGGCAATCATTCCTTTCTCATTCCTTCATCAATGCCACTACATCTCCTGAAACGATACTCTTAATGATTGCAACCTCTACCTCACCGAGATACGAATGAGGATTTAAATATTAAATTAACGTCTTTAAGAGTAACAAATGAATTTTTATACGTCAATGGATATAGTAATAATCAGATTATAGAGAAGAGTTTGTGATTAGGAATGAATAATTATTTGATATAAAAAGAAGCTGATCCAAAATTAGATCAGCTTCTACATATAAGATTAAACGAAGTTTAATACAGTTACTTTTTCACGTGTCATAGACTCAAGGCTCTTACGAATACCTTGTGCGCCCATACCTGAACCTTTTACACCGATGAATGGGAAGTGGTCAGGGCCGCGCTCTGTGCGTCCGTTAATTTGAACAGAACCAGTTTCGATTTTGTTAGCAATTGCAAATGCTTTGTTAATGTCTTTTGTGAAGACACTTGCTTGTAAGCCGAACTCTGATTTGTTAGCAATTTCAATTGCTTGCTCATCTGAAGAAACACGGATGATTGGAAGGATTGGGCCGAATGGCTCTTCCCAAGCAACTTTCATTTCTTCTGTTACGTGGTCGATTAATGTTGGGTAAATTAAGTTACGCTCACGTTTGTTACCGATAACAATTGTTGCACCTTTTTCTACAGCGTCGTCAACTAAACCTTGAACGAAGTCAGCAGACTTGTCGTCGATTAATGGAACGATTGTGCTATCTTGTTCTGGAGATCCAACTGATAGTTCAGCTACTTGCGCTTTTAATAAGCTAACAAGCTCATCTGCTACGTTTTCGTGTACAAGTACACGTTTAATAGCTGTACAACGTTGACCAGAGTAAGAGAATGCACCGCTTACGATATGGTTTGCAGCATCTTGTAAGTCAGCATCTTCACGAACGATACCAGGGTCTTTACCACCAAGTTCTAATACAAGTGGAATCATTGCAGCTTTTTTCGCTAAATGTTTACCTGTATTTGTACCACCTGTGAACGATACCATATTGATGCCTTCGTGTTCTACTAAGTAGTCACCAATTACAGAACCACGTCCTGTAGCTACGTTTACAAGACCTTTTGGAAGGCCAGCTTTATGTAGTGCTTCAACCATTTTAATACCACTAATTGCACCTTGAGTTGCTGGTTTGAAAATAACAGCGTTACCCATAATTAATGCTGGTGCAAGTTTTGCAGCAGATAAGTTTACTGGGTAGTTAAATGGTGCGATTGCTAATACAACACCAAGTGGTGCGCGTTGGATGATCGCAAGTTTAGATTTCGTTCCGCCAGGGAAGCTATCGCCCATCATGCTTTCTCCGTGCATATGAAGAGCTTCTTCAATCGTGTAACGAATGAAATCAGCTGTACGAACAACTTCTTTCTTCGCATCTTTATATCCTTTACCGACTTCTTTCATAATGATATCGGCAATTTCATCTTGCATATTTACGAGCTCATCAGCCCATTTATATAAATATTTTGCGCGATCTTGTAGAGAAGCTTCCGCCCATGATTTTTGAGCTTCTTTTGCAGATGCAATTGCTTCATCTACTTCTCCGCGAGTAATTGCTTGTACTTGTCCAATTACTTCGTGTAAGTATGGAGATGGAATTTCGATTGTTTCTCCTGAAGAGGTTTCTCTCCATTCTCCGTTTAAATAAAATTTGTACGTATTGCTAGTTGTCATGATTAGTCCTCCTAAAATAGCAACTTGTAAGAGTGAGTATAAGGTGATTGTAGGGTGTTTGGTAACATTTTTCAAATGAAATGTTTGTGAAAACGATTTCTTATTCTTTTTTTATTTTGTATGCCCTTTCTTACAGAAGATTCCCTTATTTCAAAATGATGTAGCGTATATTTTTATTCGGTGTGTAAAAAAACAATTGACAGAATACTCAATAAAGTTGTAAGATTATAAATGGAAAATAAATGAAGGGGGTGTGCGTAATGATTGTAATCGTAAATGTAATGGGCTTAGCTCTGTCAAATGGCAGAAAACATTCATATCATTACGCAACCCGTGCGGATATATAAGGCATCTTTGTCTTATAAAAAGCGTACGTTGCGTATATCGTAACGTACGCTTTTATGCATTTTTGTGCATATCGTCAAGCGGCGGTATGCTTTTTTTTGTTTTCCACGTTACTATATAAAACTTTGGAAGGTGGAAAAATGTGATGAGATTGTATGGATTACGAAATGTAAATGTGATGGATCTGGATAGTGGGTAAAGAAATGAGAGTGAAACGAGAACGAGAAGGGAGAGGTTACATTGTTATCAGTATTACTAAAGCTAAAATGGTTTTTTAAAGAGCATTGGAAGAGATATAGTATCGCCATTGGAGCTCTTTTAATTGTGAATATAGTTGAAGTCATTCCCCCGAAAGTGTTAGGGGTTACGATTGATAATATAAAAACAGGAACGTTAACGAATGCGGCGATTATGCAATTTATTCTTATTTTAATAGGGGTTACGGTAATTGGATATGGTCTTACTTTCGTTTGGCAACATCAGCTTTTTGGTGGAGCATTCGTACTGGAGAAGACGATGCGCTCTAAATTTATGGGGCATTTACTTAAAATGAAACCGACGTTTTATCATAAAAATCGTACTGGTGATTTAATGGCGAGAGCGACAAATGATTTAAAAGCAATCGCTATGACAGCTGGTTTCGGTATATTAACGCTCGTGGATTCGAGTTTATATATGCTTACGATTGTCTTTATGATGGGATTTACAATTAGTTGGGAGCTTACATTTGCGGCACTTATACCGCTTCCGATTATGGCGTATGCGATGAATATATATGGAAAGAAATTGCATGAAAGATTTACAGTTGCGCAAGATGCATTCGGAGATATGAATGATAAAGTACTTGAATCGATTGCTGGTGTGCGCGTTATTCGTGCATACGTACAAGAGAATGCAGATGAGGGAAGGTTTCATCATTTAGGAGATGACGTCTATGAAAAAAATATGAAAGTAGCGAGAATTGATGCATTATTCCAGCCGACGGTGAAAATGCTTGTTGGCCTTAGTTATTTAATCGGTTTAGTGTACGGCGCGTATCTTGTATTTCAATCAAAGGTAACACTTGGTGAACTTGTTTCATTTAACGTGTATTTAGGGATGATGATTTGGCCGATGTTTGCAATTGGCGAATTAATTAATGTTATGCAAAGAGGAAACGCTTCGTTAGACCGTGTGAATGAAACGTTAGCGTACGAACCGGATGTAAAGAATCCGGAAAATCCAAAGCTTGTACAAGAGCCGGATTATATTCAGTTTGAGGATGTTTCCTTTTCATATCCTTCATCGACTGGAGAAAATTTGAAAAAGGTTTCGTTTACATTAAAACAAGGGGAAACGCTTGGGGTTGTTGGAAAAACAGGAAGCGGAAAAACGACGCTCGTACGTCAGCTTCTTCGTCAATATCCGCTTGGAGATGGGGATATTGCAGTCTCTGATGTGACGTTAGATAAAATAACGAATGAAAATATACTCGGGTGGATTGGGTATGTACCTCAGGAACATATTTTGTTCTCAAAAACAGCAAGGGAAAATATTTTATTTGGAAACCGAGAAGCGACGGAAGAAGAACTCGAGAAAGCAATTGAAATTGCGGCGTTTAAAAAGGATTTAGAGTTTTTACCAGAAGGGTTAGAAACGCTCGTTGGAGAGAAGGGTGTTTCTTTATCGGGAGGGCAAAAACAAAGGATCTCGATTGCGCGAGCTGTTATTCAAAATCCGGAAATATTAATTTTGGACGATTCTTTATCAGCTGTTGATGCTCGTACGGAGGCAGCAATCATTGAAAATATAAGAACAGAAAGAAGCGGAAAGACGACAATTATTACGACGCATCGTTTATCTGCCGTACAACATGCGGATTGGATTCTCGTTATGGATGAAGGTGAAGTAATAGAAGAAGGTACGCATGATCAGCTTATCAAAAGCGGAGGCTGGTATGCGGAGCAGTTTGAAAGACAACAAGGTGAAAGTGAAAGTGCGGATAGTGGGGTGAAAATATGAGTGTTTCAAAACGATTGTTTCAATATGCGATGAAAGTGAAAGGGACGATTTTTGCAGCGATGCTAATGTTATTTATTTTCGTCATCGCAGAGCTTGCTGGTCCTTTCGTCGCGAAAACGATGATTGACGATCATATCGTTGGAATAGAGAAACCGTGGTATGAAACAGAAAAGAGTGAAGAGGCTGTTTCGTATAATGGCACCTTCTATAAGCGAAGTGATCGCTTTGGAGAAGGGGAGAAAAAAGGAAAAGAAGTACGTGTGATGCAAGTTGGTTTTCAATATTATTTTGTACCGAATAAAGTAAATCTGGAAGGATCACGTACTGTAAAAGGTGATATGATTACCGTTCAAAATGGTAAGGCGGTGCAAGTGTATAAATCGAAAGCATTAACGAAAGAAGAAGTGTTTGCGTTTTATAAACCAGAAATAAACCCCCTATTATTACTTGGTGGTGGTTATTTCGCTTTATTAGTAGTTGTCTCATTATTTGCATACGGAAAGCAATTTTTCCTACAGAAGGCAGCGAACAAAATTATTCAAATTATGAGGGAAGATGTCTTTTCTCATATTCAAACGTTGCCGATTCGTTATTTCGATCATTTACCAGCAGGGAAAATTGTATCGCGTGTAACGAATGATACGGAAGCCATTCGTGATTTATACGTAACGGTACTGGCGACATTCGTTTCTAGTATCATTTATATTATTGGGATATTCGCTGCGCTATTTTTACTCGATGTAAAATTGGCGACGTTATGTTTACTTATTATCCCGATTTTAATTGTTTGGGCAATTCTTTATAGAAAGTATGCGTCTGTATACAATCATAAAATGCGCTCACGTTTATCTGATATTAACGGAACAGTGAATGAATCTATTCAAGGGATGCCGATTATTCAAGCGTTTCGTCAAGAGCGTGAAACGAAGAAAGAGTTTGAAGAACTAAATGGCGATTATTTTAAATATCAAAATAAAATTTTGAATTTAAATGCAGCAACTTCTCATAATTTAGTGTCTGTATTAAGAAATATCGCTTTCACAGGTGTGATTTGGTATTTCGGTGGTGCTTCATTAAGTGCTTCAGGCGTCATTTCTCTAGGGATACTGTATGCGTTCGTTGATTATTTAACACGATTGTTCTCGCCAATTACAAATATGGTAAATCAGCTTGCTAACTTAGAACAATCGCGTGTTGCATCAGAACGTGTTTTTGAATTGTTAGAGGAAAAAGGGGAAGCAGTAGAAGAGGAACGTATGCCTCGCTTACAAGGAAATGTAAAGTTTGATAATGTGTCGTTTTCTTATAATGGAAAAGATGAAGTGCTAAAAAATATTTCTTTTGAAGCGAAACAAGGAGAGACAGTGGCACTTGTCGGTCATACTGGATCAGGAAAAAGTTCCATTATGAATGTACTCTTCCAGTTTTACGAGTTTGAAAAAGGGAAGCTTACGATTGATGGTCACGATGTAAAAGAGATGCCGAAACAAGCAACGCGTGAACATATGGGAATCGTACTGCAAGATCCGTTTTTATTTAGCGGGACGGTCGCTTCTAATGTAAGCTTAGAGAATGAAAAAATTTCAGAAGATCGCATCGTAAAAGCATTGCGTGATGTTGGTGCTGAACGGTTTGCGAACAATATAGATGAAGAAATTACGGAGAAAGGAAGCACACTTTCAACCGGAGAACGTCAGCTTATTTCGTTTGCTAGAGCACTCGCTTTTGATCCAGCCATTTTAATTTTAGATGAAGCAACGTCTAGTATTGATACAGAAACAGAGGCGATGATCCAACAAGCGTTAGAAGTTGTGAAAAAAGGAAGAACGACATTTATTATCGCTCACCGTCTTTCAACAATTAAAAGTGCAGATCAAATTATTGTGCTTGATAGAGGAACGATTTTAGAAAAAGGCTCTCATGATGAACTAATGAAAAAGCGCGGGCGTTATTACGATATGTACAAAACGCAAATGGAAGGAAACCAGAGCGCTTAATATGTATGGAGGAGAACTTGTGATTTTCACAAGTTCTTTTTTAGTGAATCAGGGCTGTTAAATAAGAAGTATTGTTTTACCTTTTTCTTTATAAATGCTATATTAAAAAATGTTACTTATTTTTTGTATGTAGCGTTATTTTCCCCTTTTGTTTGATTATGAAGAAAAAGGATAAACTAAATAAGAACATTTTCATTGAAAAATTGTTCAAGATTGCATACAATCAATATAGTTTTTAAATTCCTATCAGAATACTTGGAGGATTACCATTATGAAAAAATTATTTTCAGTACTTGCAGTAACTACATTAGCGATCGGGATTGTAGCGGGCTGCGGTAAAGAAGAGAAAAAAGATACAGCTAGTCAAGATGCGTTACAAAAGATAAAACAAAGTGGTGAACTTGTAATTGGAACAGAAGGTACATATCCACCGTTCACATTCCACGATTCAAGTAATAAATTAACTGGGTTTGACGTTGAATTAGCAGAAGAAGTTGCAAAACGTTTAGGTGTAAAACCTGTATTTAAAGAAACACAATGGGATAGCTTACTTGCTGGTTTAGATGCAAAACGTTTCGACATGGTTGCGAATGAAGTTGGTATTCGTGAAGATCGTCAAAAGAAATATGACTTCTCTAGCCCATATGTTTCATCTTCAGCGGTATTAGTTATTGCGAAGGATAAAGATAAACCTGCTACATTTGCTGATGTAAAAGGATTAAAAGCAGCACAATCTTTAACAAGTAACTATGCAGATATTGCTAAGAAAAATGGTGCAGAAATCACGAATGTAGAAGGCTTTAGCCAAGCTGCAGAATTATTAAACACTGGACGCGTTGATTTCACAATTAATGATAAATTATCAGTGCTAAACTATTTAGAAACGAAAAAAGATGCAAAAATTAAAATTGTAGATACAGAAAAAGAAGCGTCACAAAGTGGATTCTTATTCCGTAAAGGTAGCGACAAGGTAGTACAAGAAGTAAATAAAGCGTTAGAAGATATGAAAAAAGATGGTACGTACGATAAAATAGCGAAAAAATGGTTCGGTGAAAATGTATCTAAGTAGTGCGTTGGTTTCAGATCGATTGTCTACTTGGATAGATATTATGCAGTCTTCCTTCATGCCTATGCTGAAGGAAGCTGTATTTACGACAATTCCATTAACGCTTATTACATTTATTATCGGGATTATACTTGCGACGTTAACAGCGCTTGCACGTATTTCAGGTAGTCGTATTTTACAATGGATTGCTCGTATCTATGTATCTATCATTCGCGGAACGCCACTTCTTGTACAGTTATTTATTATTTTCTATGGTCTTCCAACTCTTAATATTGAAGTTGAGCCATATACAGCAGCAGTTATTGGATTTTCGTTAAATGTTGGTGCGTATGCATCTGAAATTATTCGTGCTTCTATCCTTTCAATCCCGAAAGGACAGTGGGAAGCAGCTTACACAATTGGGATGACATACCCGCAAGCATTAAAACGTGTTATTTTACCGCAGGCAACGCGAGTATCTATTCCGCCGCTTTCGAATACATTTATTAGTTTAGTGAAGGATACTTCATTAGCATCGTTAATTTTAGTAACAGAAATGTTCCGAAAAGCGCAGGAAATTGCGGCAATGAACTATGAGTTTTTAATTGTTTATTTCGAAGCAGGTCTAATTTATTGGGCAATTTGCTTCTTATTATCTATTGTGCAACAAATATTAGAAAAACGTTCAGAACGTTACACTCTAAAATAACCCTTTCATAAAAGGAGTTTTTGTTTTTATGATTTCAATTCAACATTTACAAAAAAGTTTCGGAGATAATACCGTACTAAAGCATATAGATTTATCAGTTGAGAAGGGGGAAGTTGTTGTTATTATCGGCCCATCTGGATCTGGTAAAACGACATTCCTGCGTTGTCTCAACGTGTTAGAAACGCCGAACGATGGTAATATTCGCATCGGTAATAAAGAGCTCGACTTCTCTCAAAAAGTATCGAAGAAAGATATTGTCAATCTTCGTACGCAAACAGGTATGGTATTCCAGCACCATAATCTATTTCCGCATTTAACAGCACTTCAAAATGTAATGGAAGGGCTCGTTACAGTGAAAAAGATGGGGAAAGAAGAAGCGAAGAAAAAAGCAAACTATTTCCTTGAAAAAGTTGGTCTTGCGGATAAAGTAGACTTATATCCGTTCCAATTATCAGGCGGACAACAACAGCGCGTTGGAATTGCTCGCGCGCTTGCGATGGAGCCGGAAGTATTACTATTTGATGAACCGACGTCAGCACTTGATCCTGAACTTGTTCAAGAAGTTCTGAAAGTAATGAAAGAACTTGCTAAAGAAGGCATGACGATGGTTATTGTAACGCACGAAATGCGCTTTGCACATCAAATTGCGAACCGTGTTATTTTTATGGATGGCGGTGTCGTTGTCGAACAAGGTACACCAGAAGATGTATTTACAAATCCAAAAGAAGAACGTACGAAGAAGTTTTTACAAATGTTGCAATAAATGAAGGAAGGTCTCAAGGCATATGCCTTGAGACCTTTTTGCCATATATATTTATTTTTGGAATCCGCCAAGGCTTTGCTCAGCCATTGCAACTAGACGTTTTGTAATTTCTCCACCAACAGAACCGTTAGCACGAGCCGTAGAATCTGCTCCTAATTGTACACCAAATTCTTGAGCGATTTCGTACTTCATTTGGTCGATTGCAGCTGTTGCTCCTGGTACTACTAATTGATTTGAAGAATTTTGGTTTGCCATAGGAATATATCCTCCTTAGAGTTATAAAAATTTTTTTTGGTTGGACTAGCTGGATTTGAACCAGATTATCGCCCCGTTTGGCGCTAATCCATCGGTAATTAAGTTTGTACTCATAGTATGGATGTTACCTAGAAAGATATACGAAATAATAATTTGTAAATTTTGTAAAAAATCTTAGTGATTTCGTAAATTATGAAATAAGAGTAATCGTTGTATTTTTTAGAAAGAAGGCTAAACTAAGAGCGATATGAAATATGTTTTTCTTCTTGTATCCCGCTATTGTGGGGCAAATCATTAACTTCTTATTTATGACTTACTAAAATTAAATCGGTAGCAACTTTATAGTTCTATTTTAAGTAGGGGGGACAGGACGCTCCTATGCACGGCTAGATGCTCTCTTCAATCTGCTTGTAAATGATAACGTATGGAGGAATCGTGATGGGAATTTGCCCGCTTTGCAACGCATTAGAATCACAAACATATTCTTGTCAAAATTGCCAAGGTATACTCCAAGATTATGGAAAAACTGTAGATTACATAGACGATTATAGTGCGTATATGGATCAAGAATTATTAAGTGCAGTAGATGGTTTAACACATAGTAATTCACAAGAGTACTGCAATCATGTTTTTTATTGCGGGATGTGTAATGTGGAAACAGAGGTTGTAGTGAAACTTGTGTAAATAGAAAACTTCCACCTTATGAATGAGGTGGAAGTTTTTGTTTTTGTATTTGTGAGTGAATCATAGGGGATGGGATATGTTCGTTGTTTGATGGAGTTCTGGATTTTATTTGAGACATTTTTTCTTTTGCATCGCGCAAAGAATGTTCAGTTAAGTAGATGGCATATTCGTAAAATAATTGGCGCGTCAGTTCACTTTGTTCTTTTAACTTTTCATCTTGGAATACAGTTCGCCCAGGTTTAGAGTTTGCTTCAAAGAGCCACGGGTTTTCCTGCGTGTCTAAACCGATATCAAAACCAATTTCTCCAATATTTCCGGTTACTTGTTCATCGAGCGCGTAACTGATTTGTAAGGCTGTATGTTTTAATTTATTTTCAATTTGAACTTGTTTCGTTGAATCTGGAAAAAGTTCTTGCAGTAATTTTGTATCGCCACCGCTATTTACATGCGTTGTTAAGCTACCTTTGCCAGCAATTTTTGCAACGATTGCACTGACCATCCATTGGCCGAAATGATTTTTATTTGTATGAATGCGAAAATCAACAGGTTGCCCATCGAAGCGAAGTAAGGAAATACCTTGTTGTACGATAAATTTTTTTAAATCATGTCCTTTTAACACATGGTTCAGAAGCGTTTCTAACGATTGGTACTTTCTTAGTTTATTTTCTTCATTTTCGCGATAACGACAGTAGTAGCAATTCTCTGTTTGAGAATAAAATAGTTGATGAATATTTCTACCGAAGCTGCCGTGAATCGGTTTCATGTAAACAGATTTATACGTACCGAGAAATCGTTCTACTTGTTCGAAGTGTTGAAATGTTTCTGTGTTTGGTAATAAAGGCATAATGGATTCATCTTTCACAAGAAGTTGATGCACTTCCCATTTATTGAAAAAGCCTGGGTTAAACCAAGGAATGGAGTAGTCATGCTCTAACTTTCTTTTTGCTCTTACGATCGGTTTATAATTTTCGGCTTTACGATTTGGTAATCGATCGTAAATGACATTCGGTAAAGGGACTTTTTTCTTTATCCACTGTTCCTCTTGAAAGAAATATCCTTCAATTGTTTCGTCTTCCCAGTTTATATGTTGCACACCAAAAACGAATACAAATGGTCGCAAGGTGAATGGTGGCGTTAGTAACTCGCCAAGAGAAGTTGAACGGTTTCCTAAAGGATTAGAAGAGTCATCGTTAAAACCAGTTGTAAAAATCCCGATTAATGGTCCGAAAATAATGGTTTCATTTTGTGTGAATGCATGAATGGTAGTGGAATGAGGAAGTAAAAGTTTCTCTGCAATTTGTTTTCCAATAATGATTTCGCGAGTAAAGGAATAATGAATTTTCACCTCTTCACTTGCAACATGGCGTACGCCGAAGGAAAGGGATGTAATGGGTGGTGTAATGGAAAAAATGTAAGGTAAAGTAATACTATTTGGATTCTCATCTGAAATGTTTAATGTATATATGTGCTCTTTCAAAATGGTGTTACCTCCTTTCATTATGGTGTGAAGCGACTAAACTTTAGTGGTCCGTGATATATTTTTTCGGCAAGTGCATCACTATGACGAATGTAATGTTCATACGGGGGAATCGTGTTGACATACATAAGCCAAATTGCCCCTTTTTGATCCATAATGGTGGAAAGCTCTAGCTCGAATAACGAAGAATAAGATTCATCTAATGTTTGAAACACTTCATTTATAATGTCATGTAAAGCGTCTTGTAATAATTGTACACCGGTACTAGATAGTACGTATTTAATTTTTGAAAATGAATGCAGTGTAGCATCTTCAGTTGCCGAAAGTAAAAGTTGATTCGGAAATGAGCTTTTTTGTATAAATTGGCCGATAGCAGTCCACTTCTGTTCTTTATTTTTTTGCAAAATGGTTCGAATATGGAGTGGGTATGTTAATTGATTTGGTGGTTGCAGCATTGTATGGGTGATGTAACGTGCTGATCGTATGTTGGATTTGTACCAAGATATAAATTCATCTGTCCGTTTGATTGGAGTAGAAGTATGATAGTCATCATTTATCGTATCGATATGAAACGTTTTGCTTTTATAAGTGATCCGGTACAGACTTTCATTGGAATGTGTGTTAGTAGGCCGTATAATAATATCTTTTGTTTTTAATAACAGTTTGAAAATGTTTTGTATCGTTGCTATTTCAAATTTTGGTATATAAGGAGATAATTTTTTATTCGTGAGAAATAAATCATGTAGTTCGCTTAAGTCAATAAGTGTGTTATTTAAAAAGGTAGTGGTAGGACGGTTGTGTAATGAGTGAATAATTGATTTTGCTTTGTCGAAGTCTGTTTCCTCGTTAAAAGAAGAACGATCGTAAATATAAGAAGGAATAGGGAATATTTGCTCTTTCCATTTTCCTGTATCTGTATCATAAATAAGACCAGAGACAAGGTCTGTTTTAGGATCAATACCAAATGGCGTAAACTGGGCAACGACATTATGATAAAGCCGAGCGCGTTTAGCGATTTCGGTGTAATACATTTGCTCATAATGAGGGTGAGAAGTTAAAATACCGAGAACCAACGAAATCACTCCTTTACTAACAAAATGTTGGCATAATAGGCATAGCTATATATTGCAAATACGTTTTTATACCATTATACTTTTGTCCGTATGATGATATGCTATAGTTTTGGAGAAGCGAAAGGTTGATTGTAATGAATATATGGTTAAGTATGTTAACGACGACAGGGCTCGGAGCGATTATTGGGGGATTCACAAATCATTTAGCGATAAAAATGTTATTTCGTCCTCATCGTCCTATTTATATTGGGAAGTTTCAAGTTCCATTTACACCAGGGTTAATTCCGAAGCGCCGCGATGAGCTTGCTGTTCAATTAGGAAAAATGGTTGTCGAGCATTTGTTAACACCAGAAGGAATCGGAAAGAAGCTAACAAATGAAGAGTTTCAAAAAGGTTTAATTCAATGGACACAAGTAGAAGTGGATAAAGTAATTACGAATGAACAGTCGTTACGACATATGTTAGAAAAATGGAATGTAGCGTATGTAGAAAAAGAAGCGACCGGGAAAATCGAACATGTGATTACAGAAAAAATAGAGGCATTTTTAGCAGAGTATTATACATATACATGGGAACAGGCTTTACCTCATTCTGTTCATGAAAAAATAGAGAATACGATCCCAAATGTCTCGGCATTTATTTTAGAGCGAGGAATTAGTTTTTTTGAAAGTGAAGAAGGAAAAGCACGTCTTTCAAAAATGATTGATGATTTCTTTGCTTCTAGGGGAACGCTGCTTAACTTAGTCGGAATGTTTTTAGGGAATGTAAGTGTAGTGGATCGTGTGCAGCCAGAAGTTATTAAGTTTTTAGGGCAAGATGGCACAAAGCAACTTTTAACTGACGTACTGCAAAAAGAGTGGGAAAAGTTAAAAGGAAGAGATGTAAAAGAAGTAGAAACGTTTGTAGAAAAAGAAATGATTGTAAGCTCCATATTGTCAGCGGTTAAAGTTGAAGAAACAGTGAGTAAATTTTTAAATCAATCTGTTCAGCAACTATGTGCACCAGTTCGAGAAACAATTATGGAAAAGGTAGTCCCAAGTGCAGTAACGAAAGGTTTAAAGTGGGGGACAGAAAACGTAGAAAGTATATTAAATAATCTACATCTTGCGGAAATTGTCCAGCAAGAAGTGTCTACATTTTCAACAGAGAGACTAGAAGATTTAGTTCTGTCCATTACAAAAAATGAGCTGAAAATGATTACGTATTTAGGTGCCTTATTAGGCGGAATGATTGGACTCGTGCAAGGGCTATTACTGTTGTTCCTTATGTAGTAAAGATAAGTACATAGAAATAAAAGTGAAATTTCTTCACATCTCTTGCATAGTTTGATATGGTAAGAAGAGGTGCGTATGTAAATGCACTGAAAAGGCAGTGCGCATGACAAGTGCTAGCCTTCTAAAGGAGGAAAAATAAAATGACAAAAAACATTCATGATGTTGCATATGAATTACAAAAAGCAATCGCTGAAAACGAAGATTTCCAAACATTAAAAGCAAGCTACGCAGCAGTACAAGGTGATGCAAATTCAAAGAACTTATTCGATGAGTTCCGCACAATGCAACTTGGCCTACAACAAAAAATGATGCAAGGTCAAGAAATCACTGAAGAAGATAACCAAAAAGCACAAGAAGTTGTAGCTCGCATTCAACAAGATGCTAAAATCACAAAGTTAATGGAAACTGAACAACGTTTAAACCTTGTTATCACTGACGTTAACAAAATTATCATGAAGCCACTTGAAGAATTATATAACGCGCAACAACAAGCGTAATAGTGGAAGACGCCCCTGTATAGGGGCGTCTTTTTTGTTTTTTATTTGTGGAAATACTCCGTTTCAATATTCTTCGCCTTCAAAAATGTTTCAATTTCTTTTTGCTTTCTACCATTAACCTTCTCAAAGCGTTTTGTAAAAGAAAAATCAGTTTTGAATAAGTTACCATCTTGCGCGAGTTTATCTAATTCTTGCTCTAGTTCCACTGAAAGTGCCGTAGACGCTGAAATGTAATCATGAATTTCCTTCGAAGGCTGTTTGTAATCATCAGGAATCGTATTGTTACTAATAAAATTAAGGAAATTCGCATCGTTTTGTTGCGCTAAATCTACTAGTTGTTTTAATTTCTTCCGATCGGATTCCGTGACTTCCTCGTCAGACATGGCTGACGAAAGTGGAACGATGTTTTCGTATAACTCTCCGCTATAATTTAAATACGTTTTTATATTTTGTTTCATTTCGTCTTCGTTAATCGTTTCATTCTTTTTTGAGGAAGTGAATATAGTTTCTGGAATTTTTATCGTTACATCTTTAATAGATTGTACATCGTTTTCTTCCTTATGTTGTGCACTGTTTGAACAAGCTGATAGAAATAAAATTGTAAGTAACATGAGTAGATATAAAGTATAATTCTTCATTTTAATCTCCTTTTATATTCATTATTATCTTTGTAAAATAGCTATATTCCATTTCAAATACTTTACTAAAGTTGCGTATAGATGTTTCACCATTTGGTAACATATGACGGATATGAGTAAACCGCTGCAAAAAGCGATGAACACATTGTAAACATCGGAATAACTGATTTGATGAAACCCTTTAAAAAATCCTAACCCTATTAATAAAATAGGTGAAATGATTAATAGTGGAGTAGCAATGATAAGTGCTAGAAGAATCGGTAATAAAAAGAGTAGTACGAAAAAGGCGATAATGATAAAGGTAAAGTTTAAAACATTTAAGCTCATAACAGAAAATAGTGCGGTTATCATATTTTTGAAGCTTCGTTTCTTGTCAGCATTGCTTATTGCATAGGAAACATTAAGTTCTTTAGCGATCGTTTTAGGGTTTCCTAGTTTTCTAGAAATTTCTTCTTCACATTTCCCATCTTGTTTACCACTGATAAAATGAGTTTCGTACTCTGAAAGAATATCTTTCTTTTCTGCATTAGGCATATTCCGCAGGGAAGAATTAAGTTGTTCCAAAAATTCATTTTTCTTCATAACAATCACTTTCCTTTATAGAATGATGGATTAAAGTTGAGAATGCTATATTTTGAAAGGGGGATACGAATTACAAAGTGTGTTCCAATTAATGGGTATTCCAATATTTACAAATATATCATTTACTAGTGTTCTTTGCAAGGTACTGTTATGTTTTTAATACTGTGACAAGATGGAAGTTTTTTGTACATTTTTAGAGAAGTTTTAAAAATATTATTTTAGGATAAATAAAGGGTTGTAAGCGCATTCCTTTGCGGTTGTCAAAATAATGTTAAATTCATATTGTTGGAAAAATAATGCATTTGTAATATAATGATAAATAATACTTCACCACATTAATTAACTAGGTGAAATTAAAAATCTTTATTACACACATTATGAAATAAAGGAATGATTAGTTTGAGTACAGGTGTAAAAGCAAACGACGTGAATACAAAAACAAAAGGAGCAGATCTTGTTGTTGATTGTTTAATTAAACAAGGTGTTACACATGTTTTCGGTATTCCAGGAGCGAAGATTGACTCTGTATTTGATGTACTGCAAGAAAGAGGACCAGAGTTAATTGTTTGTCGTCATGAACAAAACGCAGCATTTATGGCAGCTGCTATTGGTAGATTAACAGGGAAACCGGGCGTATGTCTTGTAACTTCAGGACCAGGGACATCGAATTTAGCGACAGGTCTTGTTACTGCGAATGCGGAGAGTGATCCCGTTGTTGCTTTAGCTGGTGCAGTTCCACGTACGGATCGATTAAAACGTACGCATCAATCTATGGATAATGCTGCACTATTCGAACCAATCACAAAATATAGCGTAGAAGTAGAACATCCTGATAATGTGCCAGAAGCACTATCAAATGCATTCCGAAGTGCGACTTCCACTAATCCAGGAGCTACTTTAGTAAGTCTTCCGCAAGACGTTATGACTGCGGAAACGACTGTAGAGTCTATCGGTGCGCTTTCTAAGCCACAGCTTGGAATCGCTCCCACACATGAAATTACATATGTAGTAGAAAAAATAAAGTCAGCGAAATTACCAGTTATTTTACTCGGTATGAGAGCGAGCACAAATGAAGTGACGAGAGCCGTTCGCGAATTAATTGCAGATACAGAACTTCCTGTCGTTGAAACATATCAAGCAGCTGGTGCAATTTCGCGTGAGTTAGAAGATCATTTCTTCGGCCGCGTTGGATTATTCCGTAACCAACCAGGTGATATTTTACTAGAAGAGGCAGACCTTGTTATTTCTATCGGTTATGACCCAATTGAGTATGATCCGAAATTCTGGAATAAACTTGGAGACAGAACGATCATTCATCTTGATGATCATCAAGCGGATATCGACCATGATTACCAACCAGAGCGTGAATTAATTGGTGATATTGCTTTAACAGTAAATAGCATCGCGGAGAAATTACCGAAACTTGTATTAAGTACGAAATCAGAAGCAGTGTTGGAACGATTACGTGCGAAATTATCAGAACAAGCAGAAGTTCCAAACCGTGCTTCAGAAGGTGTTACGCATCCGCTTCAAGTGATTCGTACACTTCGTTCTTTAATTAGTGACGATACAACCGTTACATGTGACATCGGTTCACATTCTATTTGGATGGCAAGATGTTTCCGTTCTTATGAACCACGTAGATTATTATTTAGTAACGGTATGCAAACGTTAGGTGTTGCACTTCCTTGGGCAATTGCTGCTACTTTAGTTGAACCGGGCAAGAAAGTTATTTCCGTGTCAGGTGATGGTGGTTTCTTATTCTCTTCGATGGAATTAGAAACAGCGGTACGTTTAAACGCACCGATCGTACATCTTGTATGGAGAGACGGTACGTATGATATGGTTGCGTTCCAACAAATGATGAAATACGGTAGAACATCAGCTACAGAGTTTGGCGATGTCGATCTTGTGAAATATGCAGAAAGCTTCGGTGCAAAAGGTCTTCGCGTTAACACGCCTGATGAATTAGAAGGTGTATTAAAAGAAGCACTAGCAGCAGATGGTCCTGTCATTATTGATGTTCCAATTGATTACCGTGATAACATTAAATTAAGTGAAAAATTATTACCAAACCAATTAAACTAATGGAGGCATGATTGAGATGACTGTTGCACAATTCATTGATATTGATGCAAAAAGAACGAAAATGAGTAATGAAGTATATCAAACATCTACAATGCTTGCGCTATTAGATGGTATATATGATGGTGTAATTAGCTTTGAGGAATTGAAAGAACGTGGTGATTTCGGCATCGGCACATTTGATCAATTAGATGGTGAAATGATTGCATTCGATAATGAGTTTTATCATTTACGTTCAGACGGTTCAGCAGAAAAAGTAGAACCGGAAGAAACAACACCGTTTGCGACTGTAACGTTTTTTGAAAAAGAAATGAGTTATACAGTAGAGCGCTCGATGAATCGTGAAGAAATTGAGGCATTATTACATGAATTAATGCCAAGTAAAAACTTATTTTACGCGATTCGAATGGACGGTACATTCCGTGAAGTAAGAACGAGAACTGTTCCAAGACAAGAAAAACCGTATACACCGCTCGTTGAAGTGACGAAATCACAACCAATCTTTTCATTTAAACATACAGAAGGTACGCTTGCTGGATTTTGGACACCAGATTACGCGCAAGGTATTGGTGTAGCTGGTTTCCACTTGCATTATATTGATGATGAAAGAAGCGGAGGCGGACATGTTTTCGACTATGTTGTTGAAAACTGTACGATCCAAATTTGTCAAAAAGCTCATATGCATTTAGCACTTCCAGAAACAGCTGATTTTATGGCAGCTGAATTATCGAGAGAAAACTTAGAGGATAATATAGCGACTGCGGAAGGCGCGGAGTAAAAGGGAGAGACTGTTCCATTGTGGAACAGTCTTCTTTTATTAATATTGCTTGTCGAATCTTTGATATATTTTGAGTTATGATAGATATATTTGAAAAATCGTTGATATATTGTAAGTTACGATAGATATATTCGGAAAATCGTTGATATCGTTTATTTCCTTGAAACAAATGGGTGCTTCTTATAATAAAAACGCCACGGATAATGCACAGCTTCTTCTGCATAGTCGATATTAATACGAGGTCCTGCTGTTATTTTATATTGTGATGATATGTGTTCTTCTTCTGGGACGAGTTCAATATGTAATGTATCACTTTGTAATGATACACCTCGTTCTTCTAAAGTAATTCCGAGGGCACGGCATAGTTTGCCAGGGCCGTTCGTTAAATTTTTATACTGCGCTTTTGTAATGTCGGTTTTGTTGTAGCGCGCTAGTTTTATTTCTTCTATTCCATCTACTGGCTCAAGGGCTCGAATGAGAACACCCTGTGGGGTGCCAACTGGCGCTGTAATGACGTTAAAACAATGATACATACCGTAAATCAAATATACGTAAGCATGTCCTGGTGCACCAAACATGACTTCTGTGCGATCTGTTCGTCTCCCGCCGTAACTATGTGCGGCCTTATCATCGGGACCTTTGTATGCTTCTACTTCTACAATGATTCCGCTTCGTTTTATTCCATCTACAGTATGTACAAGTTTTTGTCCGAGTAATTTCTTTGCGACTTCTAACGTATCGCCTTCATAAAAGGAAGGTGGTGCTTGCATTGTACTATCTCCTTTACTGAGTGTATATGTATATAGTAAACCAAATTTTCAGTAGTAATTCTAACTCGTTCTATTTGCTACATTTATTTCATAAATTATGGATAGAGTACAACAGCGAAGAGGGGGAGTGCGACATGATTTATCGCTTACTAGCTCTTAACATAGATGGGACACTACTATACAACAACGGAAAAATTGCAAAAGGATTAAGAGAAACAATTGAATTTGTGAAAAGAAAAGACGTATACGTTACATTATTTACGAGCCGTAATTTTCAGTCTGCTCATAAAGTAGCAAAGGCGTTAAAATTAGATTCTATATTAGTGACACACGGTGGTGCTTTCGTTTCAGCAACGTTAGATAAGCCGTACGTTCAAAAAAGATTATCTGAAGAGAAGACGTTTAACATCGTGCAAGTATTAGAGCACTTTGATTGTAACGTCCGCATTTCTCATGAACGGTTTTCAATCGGAAATCGGGAGAGGAATACACCAAACTTAATTGCGCGTACTGTATTATCGAGTGCAGATCCGTTATTTTATCCAGTTCAATTTGTAGACTCATTAGGTGATGCGCTTCGTGATCATCCAGTAGCGGCTCCGAAAATTGATGTGGTTTTCCAAAGTAAAGGTGAAAAAGAACGAGGGCTAAATACATTACGAAAAGCATTCCAAGATATAGAGTATGTTGAGTGTGATTCAAAACGAATAGAAATCTTGCCGCAAAATGTATCAAAATTACGCGGATTACAATTGCTTGGAGAGCATTTAAATATTTCGCTAAACGAAATGGTTGCGATTGGAGATAGTTTAGAAGATCTAGAAATAATTGAAAATGTAGGGCTCGGAGTAGCAATGGGAAATGCACCTGTAGAGCTAAAACAAGCAGCTGACTGGATTACACGTTCAAATAGTGAGAACGGTGTAGAGTATATGATTAAAGAACATTTCCGTAAGCAATTTCCGCTTCCATTTTTGAAGAATCATAAAAATACACCGAAACGATGAAAGAAAAACGTAGCTTTTTGGCTACGTTTTTTTGTTGAACGTATTAAAAAGAATGAAAACGTTTTAGATTATGAATTGTTTATGAAATCTATACAATTCACTTGAATACTCTGGGAAAATATTGTAGAGTGAGTGATGTTGCCAAAATAGTTACACCATATGAAATATTCTCCAGGTTAATGTTATTGAGCTCCGTATGCAAAAAATACTTCCGCATGTTAGTTTCGTTTACATATTATTTCAAAAATGAATTGTAGTAATTTTATTAAGCAGTTGTAGAGTTTCTTGTTTTTATTTAAATGGATGATTTTAAGTTATTGTGAGTAAGGCTTGGTACATATGAAAGATGCTTTTTTGTTTGGTTTTAGGAAGTTTAAAAGGGGGAATGAATTTCTTGAGGAAATCATTTAATCAAAAAATAAAAAAATTAAGTAGTAGTTTTATAGTTGTGTTACTAGTATGTATGAATTTTTTAATCCATTTACCGTATAAAGCGGAGGCAGCTACAACAGAGTTAAAAGGTTTAGGTGATGTATCTTATTACAATGCAATCATTTTTGGAGATCATAGTGCAACGAGTGCGGATATTGAGGGTGCGATGGCTGTTCAAAAAAATATGAATGCATCAAGTTATACAGTCCTAGCGGCTGCAACAGGAGCACATAACTTAGCTGGAGCAACATGGGTAGAGGAAGGATATCCATCATTATTACTAGGTGGTCAATTTACGAAAGCGGGAACAGGACAAGTAATTATTCAAGATGGAACAGTGGCGATGACAAAAGATGGTGATCCAGAAGGTGCAATGAAATCATCATATGACCGTATCTCATATAAAGAGCAAGCCGAGATTGATGCTAAATTTAAAGAGTTTAGAAAAGACGTTGATAGTGTAATTGAGGATGCGGGCCAATTACATACTGATAAACCAAAATCGGGTATGACCTTTGGGATCGGTGAAGATGTAAATAATCCTAATATCTATGTCTCTTCAGGATTAGAAGGGCAAGAACCATTCAATGTAAAGGATGTTTATCTTCCAAATGTAAGTAACAAAGATTTTATTGTTATTCATTCAGATGCAGAAGAAGTTAATTTTGGTGGCGGTGCAATCCTGTATGATACGACAGATAAGGGCGGGTTCACATTAGTTAATACCTCTCAAGCATATGACCCTAATTCCTTCTTTACTGAGTTAGCTAGTAAAGTCATTTGGGTGTTCCCTAATGCTAAAAAGATAACAACTAAAGGATATGGTGTAGTAGGAAGTGTATTTGCACCTAATGCAGTTGTAGATACAAAGGGTGGATCTATTAACGGACAAGCCTATGTTGGTGGATTACACCAAAGAGATGGATTTGAGGTTCATAATTTTAAATTTAACTGGCAAAAGTGGAAAAAGCCAGCAGCTGAAAAAGGAAATTTACAAATTAAAAAAGTTGATGAAAACGATGAAAACATTGTTTTAAAAGACGCAAAATTTGATGTTATAGACAAAGATAATAATGTTGTGGCTACTGTTACAACAAACGAAAAGGGTATTGCGGAAGTTAAAGATTTACCATTTGGTGATTATTTTGTAAAAGAAATTAGTGCACCAGAGGGATATATAAAAGTTGATACACCAGTAAAAGTAACAATTGATAATACAAACATAATTGAATTTGTTATGAAGAATACGAAAAAAGTAGAAAATGGTCAATTTAAATTATTGAAAAAAGATAGTGAATCTGGTCAACTTTTACCAGGTGCAAAATTTGATGTTATAGATAAAGATGGGAACGTTGTCGAAACAATTATTACAGATGGTAAAGGTGAAGCTTTATCAAAACAACTTCCAGTTGGAACATATACATTAAAAGAAGTTGAAGCACCAAAAGGTTACGAACTATCATCTAGTTTAGTTCATGTTGATGTAGCTGCTAATAATACAGTGACTGTAGATGTGTTGAATAAAAAAATTGTTGAAAAAGCTACAGGTCAATTCGAAATCGTAAAAGTAGATGCAAACGATAAAGCGAAAGTATTATCAGACGCAGAATTTGAAGTGTACAAAGATGGTAAAAAAGTAGAGACGTTACGAACAGATAAAACAGGTAAAGTAATCTCTCAGAAATTAGAGCCAGGAACATACACATTAAAAGAAACGAAAGCACCACAAGGATATAAGTTATTAAAAGAAGAAATTGAAGTCGTTGTGGAAGCAAACAAAGTAGTACAAGTACAAGTAGAAAACGCAAAAGAACTAGGAAGCTTACAAGTAATCAAAAAGGATGCAGAGAGTGGAAAAGTTCTAGAAGGTGCAGAATTTAGACTGAAGAACGAAAATGGTCAACTAGTTGGAGAGGCGAAAACAACGAATAAAGACGGCATTGTGAAATTCGAAAACTTAGTGCCAGGTAAGTATACGTTAGAAGAAACGAAAGCGCCAGAAGGCTACAAAGCAGTAGAAGTAACAGTAGAAGTAAACGTAGTAGCAAATGAAGTAGTAAAACAAGAAGTTATGAATGAAAAAGTAACAGGTCAATTTGAAATCGTAAAAGTGGATGCAGAAGATAAAGCGAAATTATTATCAGATGCAGAATTTGAAGTGTACAAAGATGGTAAAAAAGTAGAGACGTTACGAACAGATAAAACAGGTAAAGTAACCTCTAAGAAATTAGAGCCAGGAACATACACATTAAAAGAAACAAAAGCGCCACAAGGATATACATTATTAAAAGAAGAAATTGAAGTCGTTGTGGAAGCAAACAAAGTAGTACAAGTACAAGTAGAAAACGCAAAAGAACTAGGAAGCTTACAAGTAATCAAAAAGGATGCAGAGAGTGGAAAAGTTCTAGAAGGCGCAGAATTTAGACTGAAGAACGAAAATGGTCAACTAGTTGGAGAGGCGAAAACAACGAATAAAGACGGCATTGTGAAATTCGAAAACTTAGTGCCAGGTAAGTATACGTTAGAAGAAACGAAAGCGCCAGAAGGCTACAAAGCGATAGAAGTTACAGTAGAAGTAAACGTTGTAGCAAATGAAGTAGCGAAACGAGAAGTATTGAATGAAAAAGTGAAAGAAGAAATTACAGGTCAATTAGAAATTACAAAAGTAGATGCTAATGATACAGGTAAAACATTAGCTGGCGCAGTGTTTGAAATTTGGAAAGATGGAACAAAAATAGACACATTAACAACAAATAAGAATGGTAAAGCAATTTCTAAGAAGTTAGAACCTGGAGATTACATTTTAAAAGAAGTTCATGCACCAGAAGGATATAAATTATCTGATAAGGAAATTAAATTTAAGATTTCTAATGAAAAAGTAGAAGTTAAAAATCTTGAAATTACAAATGAAAAAGAACAAGAAAAAGGTCCAGAAAAACCAGGCGAAGAA
>NZ_QORZ01000012.1:0-194488 GCF_008368785.1 Bacillus sp. AY3-1
TGTCCCGTTTTCGGGGTTCATTTCATTTTAAGAGGTTTTTTTACTTTGTTCTCTACTTATTATACATTCTCTAAATAGAAGGATGCGTAGAGAGAATAGTTTTTATTATAAGCATGTTAATGGATCAGTTAAGAGAGGGAATAACATTGGTAGAATTGTTGGAGTACATTAATAATAGAATGGTTGTTGACAAGGTCCGCCATAACAAGGATAAGGTGTTGGCGGTGGGAAAGGTGGTGGATATGGTGGGTAATACGGTCTAGGACCGAAAGCTAATGCTCCACCGAGCAGTCCACCAGCAATCCCAGCTAGAAATGGAACACCAAAAAACGGAAAGAAGCGTGAGTCGCCTACTGGACCAATAGGTGCTGAACGGACTGGGATTGGTTGATAATATGGATACATGAACAAACCTCCTTTATTGGACTCATTTTTATCATATGGTAAATGAAACGTGGATGAGCGCGTACAAGAAAGGATATGTAAGAAAATAGGCGAATTATTACGAATGTTGGAGCGTAAAAATTGTAATTTCAGGTTTTGCCATAAATCGGAATGGGACGCGTGTTCTGCCAAGACCTCGATTGACATAGAGAGCTAAATCTTGAATCGTATAGAAACCTTCAACATAGTTTTTAGCAAGTGATGGGGTAATAATAGCACCTAAAAAGGGAATTTGTACTTGTCCGCCATGGCTATGACCAGAAAGTTGTAAGTTAACTGGATATTTAGCGATTTGTGGTGCAATATCTGGCTCGTGAACAAGAACAATGTTATAAGTGTTTTGCCTCGCGTGCAGTAGTGTTTCTTCTATTTTGGGTTTGCCTAGTAGTATATCATCAAGACCGAAAATTGAAATTTCACTATTATCCAGTAGACGAATTCTCTTTTCGCTATTTAGTAGTAGTTCAAATCCAGATTCACGCATGATGTGCTCGTAGTATTCCGTTCCATATCCGCCGTGATCATGGTTACCATAAATAGAAAATTTACCGAAGGGTGCTTGTATATTTTTTAAAATAGATGGAACGAAAGGAGTGTCAGTATATGTTTGATAATTATCAATGAGATCACCAGTGAAAAGAACAATGTCAGGTTTTACAGCATTAATTTTAGAAACGATTTGAGATAAATGTTGGAGAGAGAAATAGTATCCGAGATGTAAATCGCTAAATTGAAGAATCTTCATACCATGAAAACTTTTGGGTATGAGTTGTGATGTAAGTGTATGCTCTGTAAAAGAGAGTAAATGAGGCTCAATATATTTAGCGTAATAGTATCCGATGCTAGTGGTTATAAATGAATATAGACAAGTGCGCATTCCGGCTTTAAAAAAATCTCTTCTTGTAATTTTCTTCATAAAAATATGAGTATACCTATTTAACTTATATCACATGTTTTCGTTACATTTATAGGTTACTCAAATCTCCTTTCAGTTTATTTAAAATATATTTTAAATAATAAAAAAGTAGTATAGATTACGAAAGAAACGAATAAAAAGAAACCTCTTTACGTTAAAATATCAGAAAAGTTTAAAAATATAAAGATTTCTATTAAATAAAATGATAAAATGAATGTGTATTCATTTTTGGGAGGGGATGTATGTGAAAGAAAAGGTAGTTATTATAACAGGTGGATCAAGCGGAATGGGAAAAGGAATGGCGACCCGTTTTGCAAAAGAAGGGGCACGAGTTGTTATTACAGGACGTACAAAGGAAAAACTAGAGGAAACAAAGTTGGAAATTGAACAATTTCCGGGGCAAGTATTACCCGTACAAATGGATGTAAGAAATACTGATGACATTCAGAAAATGATTGAAGAGATTGATGAGAAGTTTGGTCGAATTGATGTTTTAATAAACAATGCAGCTGGAAACTTTATTTGTCCAGCAGAAGATTTATCCGTGAATGGCTGGAATTCAGTCATTAATATTGTATTAAACGGTACATTTTACTGCAGCCATGCTGTCGGAAAATATTGGATTGAAAAAGGTATAAAAGGGAATATCATTAACATGGTAGCAACATATGCATGGGATGCAGGTCCGGGAGTTATTCATTCGGCTGCAGCGAAGGCTGGAGTATTAGCAATGACGAAGACACTCGCTGTTGAGTGGGGCCGTAAATATGGAATACGAGTTAACGCTATCGCGCCAGGACCAATTGAACGTACGGGCGGTGCTGATAAATTATGGATTTCAGAAGAAATGGCTAAGCGTACGATACAAAGTGTTCCGCTTGGAAGACTGGGCACGCCAGAAGAAATTGCAGGTCTAGCTTATTATTTATGTTCAGATGAAGCTGCGTACATAAATGGAACTTGCATGACAATGGATGGAGGACAACATTTACATCAATATCCATTTTAAAAGGGATAAGAAAATGAATGTTTGATTCATATTCTTACGGTTAAATGTGACGGAATTGTGACATGTGAAAGAAAAGTGTTTACAAGAGGTCATATATACGTTATATTTAAGACCTCTTTTTTCTTCATAGTAGAATTGCTAATTCCCCTTAGCATTTTACCCCTCTAATCCCTTCAGGAAAACTGAAGGGATTTTTTATTATTTTTCCGTAAATATCATGTTATAATTTTTGAAAAGTAAAGGGAGGGAAGCGCGTTGATAGATGCATTAGATGTAATGAGTAACTTGGATAAAGTCCTTCCTTATTATCAAGCTATTTTTAGTGCTGATGAGCATACTGTAATTGGATATGAAGTAGTAGGACGTATTCAAACAGAAGAGGGCATACAAAGTCTAGCTTCTTTCTTTCATGATGATTCTATTCCGAGTGAGTTTCAACTGGAAGCGGATAACATTATAGTAGAAAAAGCTTTAAATCGTTATTTAGAAAGTGATCAAAAACTATTATTATTTATACATCGGAATGCTAACGTATTAATGAACGATGATGATGAAAGTTTACTTCAACTTTTATTGATGTATGAAGAGCAAGGTTTAAATTTGAAACACATTGTTTTAGAAATTACAGAACATGAATGTCAAGAAGATATAGAGCAATTTAATCATTTGCTTATGTATTATCGTACATATGGTATTCAAATTTCGATTAATAAAGTCGGAACGGGTACAAGTAATTTAGAACGTATTAGCGTGTTAGCACCGGATATTTTAAAAGTAGATTTAACAAACTTAAGGCAAACTGCACTTTTACAATCTTATCAAGATATTTTATATTCTTTATCATTACTTGCTAGAAGAATTGGTGCAACATTGTTATATGAAGAAATAGATGCTTTTTATCAACTACAATATGCTTGGAAAAACGGTGGTAGATATTATCAAGGGAATTATTTGAAAGAGTGCTTACCTGATTTTATTGAAACGAACGTTTTGAAAGAACGACTTGGTAATGAGTGTCATCAATTTATTCAACATGAGAAGAAAAAGTTACAAAAGATTTATAATTTAACAGAAATGTTACGTGATCGAATTGGTGATGTTCTAGCCAAACAGAAAAAGAATGAAGATATAAATGATTGGTTATTACAATTTAGCCAAAGTGTATCACAGTGTAGTTTTCGCATATTTATTTGTAACGAAGATGGTTTCCAACAATCAGGAAACGTTATGAAAAAAGATGGGGAATGGATTGTGATGCCTGAGTATTATATGAAGAACTGGAGTTGGCGTCCGTATTTTCTAGAAAACATTATGAAAATGCGTTTTGAGAATAAGGCAAGACTTTCAGATTTATATGCTGATATTGAAACCGGTGAGATGGTACGAACATTTTCCTTCCCAATTGATGATGAAAACTTTTTATTTATAGATTTATCGTATGAATATTTATATGAAGAAGATGTTTTATTTTAATGCACGAAGAGATTCGTGCATTTTTTGTTTGTTTTTATCATAAATTGGTAATAGTGAAAATGGTGATGAAAATGCTGTCTATCGTTGTAAAGATTTTACGAACGAAACCACCCCTGTCTTTGCATAATCATTGTTACAATGAATACTACAAAGACAAGTTTTCATAAAAGGAAGGTGAAAAAATGAGGAAATATGGAATATGGTTAGTTCTATTTGTATGCGTTGCCTTTCTAGTTGGTTATAGTGTCACAACTGTTTTAGGAAAAGAGGAAGCGAAAGTCGATCGGGAAGAAGTGTTTACAACGATACAAAAGGGCTATGAAACCCAATTTTCAATTCGTGGGAAGCATTTGCCGATGAATAAGATGATAGAAACGTTATCACCATATTTTACAGAGAATTTCCTTCAAGTATTTACAGATGAAAATAGTAGAAGTGATAAACAAAGTGGTGAATATTTACTTCCATCAAAAGAAGCGCCGTTTTCTTTTCATTCAGAAACGAAAATGTCATATGATGAAGAGCATAAAATTTTATATGTATATGAGCGGGCAAAAAGTGGACAATATCATATTGTAACATTGCAAAGAGATCAAGGGAAATGGAAATTGGCCGGATATCATGAAAGCCAAGAACTTTTAACTGAAATAAAACGATTACAACAATTATAAAGTGAAACTGTAATTGGTGGGGGATGTTCATCTCTCACTGATTAATAGCTCGCACCAATCGGGCTATTACTGCCCACAAATAGTGGGATAAAAATAAGAATAGGTCTTTACCTATTCTTATTCAATATTGAGTAGCTGTTGTAATTTTTCAATTTGAAAACCAGCAACAACTTCTCCATCAATTACAACTGTTGGAGTTGAATACGAATCATAGTCGTATAAAAGACGATTGCGTGCAGCAGCGTCTTTTTTTACGTCAAATTCTTCATATACAACGTTATTATGCTTTAAAAATTCTTTCACAATGACACATGGCGGACAATCAGGTTGTGTGTAAACCTCAATTTTTCTCATTGTAATTCCTCCTTTTTTCTGTTTTTTATTATATTCTTCCAGTATAAAAATCGCAATAAAGAAGGGAAAAGATGTTCTTTCTGTTTTTTCCTTCGCATTTCGACAAATTTTTAGTTGAGTTTCTGGCCAATAACCTTTATCCTAGACTGTGGAACATTTTTTCTGTTATGACGGATAGAATGAGTATAGCTGTAAAACCTATTGGTAGGAAGATCAGAGAAAGGAGAGATTTCATGTCTCTACTCCAAGGAATTTTAACTCGACTTGTTAGTCTACAAGAACAAGCTGAAAGCGGTGAAGTAGCACAACGCTATTTTGAAGTGAACGGTGAGCGCAAATGTAGCGTGAAATTTTTCGATAAAAGTGAAATGTATGAGTTAGAAGTGTATCAACAAGGTGAAAAACCTCAAGTGTATCAATTCGATAATATCGATATGGTTGCAATTGAGATTTACGATATCATTTCTTGATACATATAAAAAAGGTGTTGCCATATGGCAACACCTTTTTTAGTTCTATTACTTTTTAGCATATAGGTATAGGGATTTTTCATTTTTCCTACAATGGTAATAAAGTGAAATTGTAATCAGTAGGGCTTCTTCGTCCTATACTGAATATTAGTCATCACCAATTGGTTGTTTACAGATAGCAAAAGCGAGATAAAAATAACGAGGAGGTGTGTTGTATGGAACGTTTACCAGTTGTGGTTTGTCCTAAATGTCACAATTCTGCTGAGATTATTCATGTATTAACGGCTCAATCGAATCAAAATGTAATTTATACGTGCAAGTTTGCCATTATGTAATTCGAAATATTGAAACGAATAAAGGATAGGAAGTTATAATTTTTATTTTTGTCCCATACAATGAGAATACGAAAAGTCTGTCTAATTGAAAGGACGTGACTATGTGGCCGGTGAACATACATTTTATAATGTTTCAGAGAGACATTTAAATTTTGATATGGTCTTTAGGCGTATTTGCAGTTTCATTGAAAAGGATCCACGAAATTTATATCGTTTATCCATTGGGACAGACTCACAAGCACATCAAAAGGATACGAGGTTTATTACGGCAATTCATATTCATCGCGTTGGAAAAGGTGCCTGGGGGTGTTTACACCATAAATCAGTAAAAGATAAGCCAGCAACTTTACGTGAGAAAATATATTTAGAAACGCAGTTTAGCCAAGAAATTGCATGTCTATTTACTCCGAACCATATACAAACAATATGGGATTTATTGCATCCATATGCTCAAGAGGGAGCTGGATTTATAATGGAAATTCACTTGGATATCGGAAATGATGGTTTAACAAAAGAATTTATTCTAGATATGACAGCGAAAATTCAAGCGATGGGATTAACAGCAAAAATTAAGCCAGATGCTTATGCGGCGTTTAGTTATGCAAATCGATATACGAAATAAAAAACAATTTTTATATATCCTTCGCTAAAAACTGAATATTACATCTATTAAATAGGCTGGAAATTATATATAATAAGAGTAACGATGCGAGTATAAGGAGAGGGGTATATGAAAAGGGAATTTGTTTTAACAGAAGAAGAAGAGAGTTTGTTACTAGATATTCTATTTCAGCAAAATTATGCGAGTGAAATTTTATCTGTGGAAATTACAGATATTGAGAATGGTTTAAAACAGACAGATGTGACACAATATAAAAAAATCACAAGGTTATTTTACAGATTAAAAAATAAGGGGTATTAAGCGCTACCGGAATGGTAGTCTTTTTTTTGTGTTGTATGCTAAAATAGCTGTGTAATTTTGTTTTTATTGAAATAAAGTAAGGACAAAATAATAATATGAAAACGCTGTCATAAAATATGAATAGATTCGGTGATTAAAAGTAGGGAAAATGGAAAATGGGGGATGTAATATGATTAGTATTCCGAAAGACGAGTTTCAACAAATTTTTGTGAAAGATTTAATGATTTCATCAGAAAAAGTAGCACATGTCCAAATGGGGAATGGTTTAGAGCATGCTTTACTCGTTCTTGTGAAATCTGGATACTCGGCGATACCTGTTTTGGACCCGATGTATAAATTGCATGGGTTAATTAGTACTGCCATGATTTTAGACGGTATGTTAGGGCTGGAACGTATTGAGTTTGAAAGACTTGACGAAATGAAAGTAGAACAGGTGATGAAGGAAGACATTCCGGTTCTTAAGTTAGAAGATTCGTTTGCAAAAGCTTTAGAAATGACAATTGATCATCCTTTTATTTGCGCTGTCAATGAAGATGGGTATTTTGAGGGGATTTTAACACGTCGGGCTATTTTAAAATTGTTGAATAAAAAAGTAAGGCAACATAATCGATAATGTGAGAAAAGTGACTTCATAGAAGCGGAGAAGTCACTTTTTTTCGTGCATATCAGTTGTGTATGTATTATATTTAAAAAGATAAAAAATATAAGAGTATATAGTTAAATTAAGGATGAAAAGCTTATTGAGATAAGGTGTATGGAAGCTAAGGAAAGAGGGAGAAAGTTGCAAATTGATGATTTTCAAATGATGGTTGTGTTAGCTCAGGAATCAAATATGAGAAAAGCGGCGGAACGTTTATTTGTTTCACAACCTGCGCTTAGTCAACGATTACAATCTATGGAGAAACAATGGGGAATGAAGTTTTTTATTCGCTCACAAAAAGGATTGACAATTACACCTGAAGGGGAAAAAGTCGCAAATTATGCAAAAGAAATGCTACAAAAGGAAGAGGATATTAAAAGTGAGCTAGCTGTTTTTAGAACAGAAACTCACGGAACGTTAAAAATAGCTGTTGCATCAGTTATTGGTCAATATTGGCTTCCTCCTGTTTTGAAGAAGTTTGTACATAAATACCCTTCTGTGAAAATATCGCTGTTTACTGGCTGGAGTAGTGAAGTGCAAAAGCAATTTTATGAAGGGGACGTTCATGTTGCTATATTGAGGGGAACACAAGAATATAAAGGTCAGAAGCAACAATTATTTGAAGATGAACTTTATTTAGTGGATAAAGAAATAAAAGATATTACGATGTTAAAAGAAACAAATAGACCATTTATTCAATTTAAAAGTGATTCGACTTATTATGGACAAATACAAAATTGGTGGTATGGTTTATTTTCTAATCCACCTAAGAGAACAATTGTGGTTGATCAAATTGAGACTTGCAAACAACTCGTTTTAAATGGTATAGGTTATGCTCTTTTACCTTCTACTGTTTTAAAAGAAGTACAGGAAAATATGTATAAAACACCTGTTCAATTAACGAGAGAAACATGGTTATTGACGAGTGAATCGGCCAGACAATTGAAGCAAGTAAGGGCATTTTTAGAAATTATAGAAGAAATTCAAATGGAAAAATAGGATTATTATCTTGCTACTCGCTCTATCGTTTGGTAGAGTAACATTATAAATGGATTTAGGAGGCAACAAGAATGAAAATGATGGACGCTAACGAAATTATTTCGTTTATTCAAAAAAGTGAAAAGAAAACTCCTGTAAAGGTATACATAAAAGGGGATTTAAAAGAAGTAACATTCCCTGAAACGGTACAAGCATTTGTAAATAAAAAGTCTGGTGTATTATTTGGAGAATGGTCTGAAATTAAGACAATTCTTGATGAAAATAGCAAGCACATTGTTGATTACGTTGTTGAAAATGACCGTCGTAATTCTGCAATTCCAATGCTTGATTTAAAAGGTATTAAAGCTCGTATTGAGCCAGGCGCGATTATTCGTGATCACGTTGAAATCGGCGACAACGCTGTTATTATGATGAATGCAACAATTAATATCGGTGCTGTAATTGGTGAAGGTACTATGATTGACATGAACGCGGTACTTGGTGGACGTGCAACTGTTGGTAAGAACTGTCACGTAGGTGCAGGTGCAGTACTTGCAGGTGTTATTGAGCCGCCTTCAGCAAAACCAGTTATCGTTGAAGATGATGTTGTAATTGGTGCAAACGTAGTTGTGTTAGAGGGAGTTACAGTAGGTAAGGGTGCAGTTGTAGCAGCAGGAGCTGTTGTAACAGAAGATGTACCTCCATATACAGTTGTTGCCGGTACTCCAGCACGTGTAATTAAAGAGATTGATGAGAAGACAAAAGCAAAAACTGAAATTAAACAAGAGCTTCGTCAATTAAACCCAGAGAAATAAACACAAAAAAAGCGTAAGAGCATAACAGGCTCTTGCGCTTTTTATAGATAGAGGTGCAAAAATGGCAGTAAGCAAATTCGTTCAAATTCGTAGAGACTTACACAAAATACCGGAAATTGGATTTAAAGAGTGGAAAACACAACAGTATATTTTAGATTACATAGGAACGCTTTCGAATGAATATGTGGAAGTGAAAGTATGGAAAACGGGTGTCATTGTTAAAGTAAATGGAAAAAATCCAGAAAAAATTATCGGTTATCGCGCAGATATAGACGGTTTACCAATTACCGAAGAAACTGGATATGAGTTTGCTTCTATTCATGAAGGAATGATGCATGCATGTGGACACGATTTGCATACAACAATCGGTTTAGGCCTTCTAACAGCAGCTGTAACAGAAAGAATAGATGATGACCTTGTGTTTCTATTCCAACCAGCTGAAGAAGGGCCAGGAGGGGCTCTTCCTATGTTAGAGAGTGAAGAGTTAAAAGAATGGAAGCCGAATATAATTCTTGGTCTTCATATTGCACCTGAATACGCTGTAGGAACAATTGCCACAAAAGAGGGACTATTATTTGCGAATACATCAGAGTTATATGTTGATTTAAAAGGGAAAGGTGGACATGCAGCCTACCCGCATACTGCAAATGATATGATTGTAGCAGCAAGTCACCTTGTTACACAACTTCAATCCGTTATTAGTCGTAATGTGAATCCTCTTGATAGTGCAGTGATTACAATCGGAAAAATAACAGGTGGTACAGTTCAAAATATCATAGCAGAAAAGTCTCGGTTAGAAGGAACGATCCGAACGTTATCAGTGGAATCAATGAGGCGTGTTAAAAGTAGGATTGAGGCAATTGTTGCAGGTATAGAAGCTTCCTTCCAATGTGAAGCTGTTATTGACTATGGAGCGATGTATCATCAAGTATATAACCATGAAGTATTAACGAGAGAGTTTATGCAGTTTGTAAGTGAACAAACTGATATGAATGTAATTACATGTACTGAGGCAATGACAGGGGAAGATTTTGGTTATATGCTTCAAGAGATTCCTGGATTTATGTTTTGGCTTGGGGTAAATTCAGAATATGGTTTACACCATGCAAAATTAAAACCAGATGAAGAGGTTATTGAGAAAGCTATCGCATTTTTAGATCAATATGTAAAGTGGAAAGGAACTAGAAAGTAAACTCGCTCGCCAACTTTGCAAAAACTTACAGTGGGTACTTGTTAGTTCCAAGACGAAAACATCTTTCATATTTGTTTTGGATACACATTGGCATACAAATGGATAAAGTAATGAGCAGCGGTTTTGAGCCGCTGCTCATTATTCATTATTGCTTATTGAGAAGATGATTAGTTAACTAGCTTATATATGTTTACATTTCGTGTAGAAAGTGTGTAAAATCAAGGTGAAACATAGAAAAAAGGGTGGGGAATTACGTGCAAATTAGCAGTGCAATGTTGTGTTTCGTCTTATATGCGTATGTTATTATTGCGGCGGTGTATTTTGGGATAAGTTTTTATGCCTACCGTTTAGTAGATAATCATGAATATGACGAAACTTATAAATGGGTGAAAAGATATTTATCACCTGTATTAGAAATTATGAATGGGTTTGTGCTCTTTTTATTTATTGGATTAATTGCTTTCTCGACGAGTTTAGTAGGGAATAAAACGACATTATTTGTACTAGGTATCATTATTTTTATGTTGTTAGGGATACGGATTGGTAACACAGTGTTTTGGAATGAAAGAAAAGTAGATGGTTGGACTGGAATGTTAATCCCGTGTATGTTAGCGGCTATCGTGACAAACATAGAGCATGAGTATTATCAATTACATTTTTGGCTTATTATCGTTTTAACAATTCTTTCAGTTTTGTACATAAGTACGGTAGTACTCACATACATTGCACATGAAAAAGGTGATGTTAAAGGAACGCGCTTCTTTAGAGGGCGAGCATTATTTTGGAGTGTGCCAACGATGGCTGTTATAGGAATTATTGCGATATTAGTCAATGGATATCAATTTACTAATTGGCAACTGTTTTTAGAAAATTGGTGGATTTTCATTATTTCGTTTATCGCTTTTTTAGGTGCAACACATTATTTATTCCATCAACATCATTATATATTGGCATTGCTATTCGCATTTACACAACTATTATTTGCTTTCTTCGGACAAGAAACGTTATTATTCGTTTTTGAAACATTTAGTTCATTTGGAAATATATTTGTATTTGGTATGTTAATTTTCAGTATCGCATTTTATTTACAACAGTATTTTTATATGCAAAAACAAAAATAAGAATGATATACAGGTTTTTGTAGCAAATCTAAAGTATGTTACAATAAAAATACATAGTATTCGATGTTATTGGAGGAATTCCTGTGGGTGAAAAAGAGAAAGAATTTGCTGTCATTGGCCTTGGACGTTTTGGTGGAAGCATTTGCCGAGAACTCGCTCAATTAGGTATGGAAGTAATGGCAATTGATTCAGATGAAGATAAAATTAATGAGTTTGCAAATATAGCTTCACATGCTGTAATTGCAGATTCAACAGATGAGATGGTATTAAAAAGTCTTGGTATTCGTAATTTTGATCATGTAGTCGTTGCTATTGGAGACAATTTAAATTCAAGTATTTTAACAACATTAATTTTAAAAGAGTTAGGTGTAAAAAATATTACTGTAAAAGCTCAAAATGATTACCATGAAAAAGTGTTAAGTAAAATAGGGGCAGATCACATTGTGCACCCCGAGCGTGATATGGGAAAAAGGATTGCTAATAATATTGCATCAAGTAATGTATTAGACTATCTTGAGCTTTCAGATGAGCATAGTATTGTAGAGATTATTGCAAATAAAAAAATTGATGGTCATTCTTTAATCGAATTAGATATTCGTGCGAAGTTTGGATTGAATATTGTAGCGATTAAACGTGGTAAAGAAGTTATTGTATCTCCTCGAGCTACGGAAAATATTCAAGCGGGAGATATATTAATTGTAATTGGTCATGACGATGAAGTAGATCGTTTTAAACACTTTTTAAGATAAGAGAAAAGGACAATACCATGAAGGTATTGTCCTTTTTCTTATATTTCCATAATGATTGGTAAAATCATTGGGCGACGTTTCGTTTTCTCATATAGGAATGGTGCTAATGTGTCTGTAATTTCATTTTTAATTTCAGACCATTGTGTTGTTTTACGCTCCATTACTTTTTCTAAATGAGTTGTAATTAATGTTTGAGCATCATTAATTAAATCACTACTTTCGCGCATATACACGAAACCACGTGAGATAATATCAGGTCCTGCTGCAACTTTAAACTCTTTCATATCAATGCTTACAACTACAATAACAAGTCCTTCTTCAGAAAGAATACGACGATCGCGTAACACGATATTACCGATATCTCCAATACCATTTCCGTCAATATAGACAGATCCAGATGGTATTTTACCAGCTACGCTTGCTTCATCAGAACGAAGAGCAAGAACATCACCATTATCCATGATGAAACAGTTTTCTTCTGGAATACCACAATCGTTTGCTAACTTCATATGCATACGTTGCATGCGGTATTCACCATGAATTGGCATGAAATACTTCGGTTTAATTAGACGAAGCATTAGTTTTTGTTCTTCTTGTCCACCGTGTCCACTCGTATGAATGTTTGACAGTTTTCCGTGGATTACATCAGCACCAGCACGATACAACATGTTAATTGTACGGCTTACACTAATTGTATTACCAGGGATTGGTGAAGAAGAGAAAACAACTGTGTCGCCAGGAATGATTTGAATTTGACGATGAGTACCATTAGCAATACGTGAAAGTGCTGCCATTGGCTCACCTTGACTACCTGTACATAAAATAACAACTTTATTAGCCGGTAGGCGGTTTAGTTGAGCTGTATCTATGAATGTATCCTTCGGACAGCGAATATAACCAAGGTTTTGTCCGATTTCAATCGCCGCTTCCATACTGCGACCGAACACAGCCACTTTACGATTGTTTTCAACAGCCGCTTCAACAACTTGTTGTAGACGATGGATATTTGATGCAAAGGTTGCAAAGATAATACGACCTTCTACTTTGCGGAAAATATCTTGAATACTATCACCAACACGGCGCTCAGACATTGTAAAGTTTGGAACTTCACTGTTTGTACTGTCAGATAAGAGACAAAGTACGCCGTCTTTTCCGATTTCAGCCATTTTTGTTAAGTCCGCTGGTTCGCCGACTGGTGTGAAATCAAATTTGAAATCGCCAGTATGAACAACTTGTCCTTGAGGTGTTTTCACAACAACTCCGTATGAATCTGGGATACTGTGAGTTGTACGGAAGAAGGAAACAGATGTCTTTTTAAATTTAATAACATCATCTTCTTGAATTTCATAAAGTTTTGCTTTACGAAGTAATCCGTGCTCTTCTAATTTGTTTTTGATTAGTGCAATTGCTAATTTTCCGCCATAAATCGGGATGTTTACTTGACGTAATAAGTAAGGAATTCCACCGATATGATCTTCGTGACCATGTGTAATGAATAATCCTTTAATTTTATCTTCGTTTCGCACAAAATAAGTGTAATCTGGTATTACATAATCGATTCCGAGGAGTTCGTCTTCTGGAAATTTAATTCCAGCATCAATAATAATAATTTCATCTTGAAATTGAACAGCATATGTATTTTTACCGATTTCACCAAGTCCACCTAAAGCAAAAACGGCTGCTTGATCATTCTTTAGAAATTTCATATGACTATACGATTTCCGCTAATGTTAAATCAGCGTTTTCTTTTTCATATTCAAGATGAGCACCAGTAACAGACTGAACGAACTCGATATTATATGCGAACTTATTTAATTTCTTACGAACATCCTTTTCAGACGTAGCCTCTAAATATAAAACTTTTGTATTTTCACGTACTGGAACCTCAGTCAATTTTACTTGATAAAATACTTTAAAAATCATTTGGAAAACCTCTCCTTGTCTATGTTTTGCATTATCTGTTACTTATTATAAAGCAAACAGTCACGATTTTCATGTTTTTTCGAATGAGAATGAAGAAAAAGCCCGAAATGGGCACAATTTAAGCGATTGTCTTTTTACGGACTAGATCTTTTAAATAACGCTTGAGCTTTTTCTTCAGCTTCTTCAGCATGATTACTCCTTCCTTTCCTTATTTTAAACATGCATATTACTAGTGAAAACTCCGTCTCTGATATAAGAAAGAAGACAAAAGTGAATGTTGAATCTTGTCCTTTCTCATACAGGGAAAGTTATTCTATAGTAACGATTAGTAGCCGTTAGTTATAGGTATAGTATGAGAAAGAATAGAAAAGAAAATTCATACGAACAAGTATCCACATTTTTTACTAATATATATATGCAGGTTTCATAAATAAGGTCAGAAAGTGAACGCTTTCTTCACAGATGTTTAATATGTTATACTTTTTTTTAGAATTTGAAAAGTGATAATCAAAATAGGAATATAGAGTAACGGAAAGGATTTTGACAAATGAATGATAAAATTGTCTTTTTTGATATTGATGGAACATTATTAGATCACGATAAGAAGATTCCGCAATCTACACGAGATGCAGTAAGACATTTACAAGAACAAGGTGTGCATGTAGCAATTGCGACAGGACGTGCGCCATTTATGTTTGAAGATATTCGTGAGGAACTCAATATACATAATTATGTTAGCTTTAATGGACAGTACGTTGTATTTGAAGATGAGGTAATATTTAATAACCCGTTACATCCAGCTGCCTTACATAAGTTTACTCAGTTTGCAAAACAAGAAGGATATCCACTTGTATATCTGGATCATCAAGAAATGAGAGCATCAGTAGAATATCATGATTATGTGAAAGAAGGTTTTGGAAGCTTAAACTTTGAACATCCGGCATATGAACCTGATTTCTATGAGAAACGTAATATTTATCAAACACTTCTTTTCTGTGAAGTGAATGAAGAAGAAAAGTTTATTAATCATTACCCAGACTTTCATTTTATTCGCTGGCATGCATATTCAATGGATATTATTCCGAATGGTGGTTCGAAGGCAAAAGGAATTGAGAAATTCATTGAAAAATTAGGATTTAACCGTGAACAAGTGTATGCATTTGGAGATGGCTTAAATGATTTAGAAATGATCGAAGCAGTTGGGACAGGTATTGTGATGGGGAATGGTCACGAAGACTTGAAAAAACTTGCAAATCACGTGACAAAGGATGTTAGTGAAGACGGCATATATCATGGCTTAAAATGGGCTGGATTGCTATAAGTGAATATGGAACCCATTTCATATAAAAAAGGCGGAAGATTAACTCCCGCCTTTTTTTATTATCGCTCTAGAGGTTTTGAATCGTCAGGAGCAGCAAATGGATTTTCTTTATTAATGTGGTCATAGAACATAACACCATTTAAATGGTCAATCTCATGCTGAAATACAATTGCTGGTAAACCTTTTAAACGTAATTTTACTTCTTCGCCGTTGATAGATGTTGCTTTCACTGTAATTCTTGTGTAACGAGGGACATAACCAGGTACTTCGCGGTCTACTGATAGACAGCCTTCCCCGCTTTGTAAATATGTACGTTCAACAGAATGACTAATGATTTTGGGGTTGAATAATGCATGACTATATAACGTACCGTCAGTATCAGTTACATGAACCGCAATCATTTTCTTCGAAATACCGATTTGTGGAGCCGCTAATCCGATTCCAGGGCGCAAACTATATTTTTCAGCCATTTCAGGATCTTGGCTATTTATTACAAATTCAATCATTTCTTTTAGGGCAGTTGTATCTTCTTCGCTCGCCGGCATTGATACCTCTTCTGCAACGTTTCGCAAAATAGAATCTCCTTCGCGAATTACATCTTTCATTGTAAGCATATGTAATCTCTCCTTTCTTCTTTAGTCTACCAAAGGAGGTGGAAAAAGTCATCGACAAGTAGGGAAGCACTTTGGAAAGTGTTTTACTATAGAATATTTATGTATGTAATAAAAAGAAAAGACGGCAAAGCCGTCTGTTTCTTCCATAGTTGTTTCATTTTACATTAGCGAATGCAAGCAGCACCAACGATAATTAAAAGAATAAACAACACAACGATTAAGGCGAAGCCGCGTCCAGACCCGCCACAAGAACCGCCATAACCGTAGGAAGGATTTGAACAAGTTGGATAGCAATATGAGTATCCGTACATGAGATGACCTCCTTTATCATTTCCCGCTAACACTGCGGTTACTATAATGTATGGAGGGAAGGATAGAAATGTATGGGTAATTACCTATAAAAGGAAGAAGAGTTTGTATATTTTTGCTAAGAAGAGAGAAAAACTAAAGAGAATTAAATCGTTTACATATTATTCTAAGAGAAAAAATAAGTTGAAAAGGGAATAATATAACAGTAGGTTAATGCTTACTAATACAGATGTGAAAAATAAAAACACGTTTGTGTAGAAGAAACCTGCATATTATTTATAAAAAAACGTATCCAAAGTAATTGACATCGTAATTAGAATAGTTGTAAACTAAAAAACGTGATCAAGATTGTATTAATATGTTTCTGAAAAAACATTAGTACAGATTGTTAGGTACACAAAATTATTCTCAACCGACAGATAAATTTGTTGGTTTACATTGTTGCGTTTTCAGTCTAGCTAATAGATAGTGAAAGCGTTTCAGAATATGGTTCAAGAGAGGAAGAGGTGAACGGAATGGGTACTAAAACAAAAAAGACCCTATTTAATGTTGATGAGCAAATGAAAGCTATCGCAGCTCAATTTGAAACATTACAAATTTTAAATGAAAAAGGCGAAGTTGTGAATGAAGCAGCTATGCCTGAATTATCTGATGATCAATTAAAAGAGTTAATGCGCCGTATGGTGTACACTCGCGTACTAGATCAACGTTCTATTTCTTTAAACCGTCAAGGACGTTTAGGTTTCTACGCACCAACAGCTGGACAAGAGGCTTCTCAATTAGCAAGTCATTTCGCACTTGAAGCAGAAGATTTCATCTTACCAGGATATCGTGATGTGCCACAATTAGTATGGCACGGTTTACCATTATACCAAGCATTCTTATTCTCTCGTGGACATTTCATGGGTAACCAAATGCCTGAGAATGTAAATGCACTTGCTCCACAAATCATTATCGGTGCGCAAATCATCCAAACTGCTGGTGTTGCGTTAGGTATGAAACTACGTGGTAAAAAATCTGTTGCAATTACTTACACTGGTGACGGTGGTGCTTCACAAGGTGACTTCTACGAAGGTATGAACTTTGCGGGTGCATTCAAAGCTCCAGCAATCTTCGTTGTACAAAACAACCGTTATGCAATCTCTACTCCAGTAGAAAAGCAATCTGCAGCTAAAACTGTAGCACAAAAAGCAGTAGCAGCAGGTATTTACGGAATTCAAGTAGATGGTATGGATCCATTAGCTGTATACGCAGCAACTGCTTTCGCTCGTGAGCGTGCAGTAAACGGAGAAGGCCCTACTTTAATCGAGACTTTAACATTCCGTTACGGTCCACATACAATGGCTGGTGATGACCCAACTCGTTACCGTACAAAAGATATCGAGAACGAATGGGAACAAAAAGATCCAATCGTACGCTTCCGTGCATTCTTAGAAAACAAAGGCCTATGGTCTCAAGAAGTTGAAGAGAAAGTAATCGAAGAAGCAAAAGAAGATATCAAACAAGCAATTGCTAAGGCTGACCAAGCTCCAAAACAAAAAGTTACTGATTTAATGGAAATCATGTACGAAAAAATGCCTTACAACTTAGCTGAACAATATGAAATTTACAAAGAAAAGGAGTCGAAGTAAGCCATGGCTCAAATGACAATGATTCAAGCAATCACTGATGCTTTACGCGTTGAAATGAAAAATGACCCTAACGTACTTGTGTTTGGTGAAGACGTTGGTGTAAACGGCGGTGTATTCCGTGCTACTGAAGGTTTACAAGCTGAATTCGGTGAAGATCGTGTAATGGATACTCCACTTGCAGAGTCTGGTATTGGTGGACTTGCAGTTGGACTTGCATTAGAAGGCTTCCGTCCAGTTCCAGAAATCCAATTCTTCGGTTTCATTTATGAAGTAATGGATTCAGTTTCTGGTCAATTAGCTCGTATGCGTTACCGTTCTGGTGGACGTTGGACTGCTCCAGTAACAATTCGTTCTCCATTCGGTGGCGGTGTTCATACTCCTGAACTACATGCTGATAGCTTAGAAGGATTAGTGGCTCAACAACCTGGTCTAAAAGTTGTTATTCCATCTACTCCATACGATGCAAAAGGTCTTTTAATCTCTGCGATTCGTGACAACGATCCAGTTATCTACTTAGAGCATATGAAATTGTACCGTTCATTCCGTCAAGATGTACCAGAAGGCGATTACACAATTGATTTAGGTAAAGCTGATATTAAACGTGAAGGTACAGATGTATCTGTTATCGCTTACGGTGCTATGGTTCATGCTGCATTAAAAGCTGCTGAAGAACTTGAAAAAGAAGGTATCTCTTTAGAGGTAGTTGACTTACGTACAGTTCAACCATTAGATATCGAAACAATCATCGCTTCTGTTGAAAAAACAGGCCGCGTAGTTGTAGTTCAAGAAGCACAAAAACAAGCTGGTATTGCAGCTAACGTTGTAGCGGAAATTAACGACCGTGCAATCTTAAACTTAGAAGCTCCAGTTGTACGTGTTGCAGCTGCTGATACAGTATTCCCATTCTCTCAAGCTGAGAGCGTATGGTTACCAAACCATAAAGATATTGTTGAAGCTGTTAACAAAGTAATGAACTTCTAATTTTTAGCTTTTCATGTGCAAAAGAAATCAGCACATGCTGGTTTCTTTTGTACATATTCCATAATAATGAAATGAATCAGGGGGCTGAATTCCGTGGCATTTGAATTTAAACTACCAGATATCGGTGAAGGTATCCACGAAGGTGAAATCGTAAAATGGTTTATTAAACCAGGCGATGAAGTAAACGAAGACGATGTACTTCTTGAAGTACAAAATGATAAAGCAGTAGTAGAAATCCCTTCTCCTGTTAAAGGTAAAGTACTTGAAGTACTTGTAGAAGAAGGAACAGTTGCAATTGTAGGAGATACATTAATTAAATTTGATGCTCCTGGATACGAAAACCTTAAATTTAAAGGTGACGATCATGATGCAGCTCCAAAAGCTGAAGAAGCAGCAGTAGAAGCTCCAGCAGCGGAAGCTACTCCAGCAGCAACTGCAGAAGTAGTAAATGAGCGCGTAATCGCTATGCCATCTGTTCGTAAATATGCTCGTGAAAACGGCGTAGACATTCATAAAGTAGCTGGTTCTGGTAAGAACGGCCGTATCGTAAAAGCTGACATCGATGCATTTGCAAATGGTGGACAAGCAGTAGCAGCAACTGAGGCTCCAGCAGCAGTAGAAGCTACTCCAGCAGCAGCGAAAGAAGAAGCACCAAAAGCACAACCAATCCCAGCTGGTGAATATCCAGAAACTCGTGAGAAAATGAGTGGTATCCGTAAAGCGATTGCTAAAGCAATGGTTAACTCTAAGCATACAGCTCCTCACGTAACATTAATGGATGAAGTAGATGTAACAGAACTTGTTGCTCACCGTAAGAAGTTCAAAGCTGTTGCAGCTGACAAAGGTATTAAATTAACTTACCTTCCATACGTTGTTAAAGCTTTAACATCTGCATTACGTGAATACCCAATGTTAAACACTTCTTTAGATGATGCTTCTCAAGAAGTAGTTCATAAACATTACTTCAACATCGGTATCGCAGCTGATACAGACAAAGGTCTATTAGTACCAGTTGTTAAAGATACAGATCGCAAGTCTATCTTCACTATTTCTAACGAGATCAATGATCTTGCTGGTAAAGCACGTGATGGTCGTTTAGCTCCGGCTGAAATGAAAGGTGCTTCTTGCACAATCACAAACATTGGTTCTGCAGGTGGACAATGGTTCACTCCAGTTATCAATCACCCAGAAGTAGCAATCCTTGGTATCGGCCGTATCGCTGAGAAGCCAGTTGTGAAAAACGGTGAAATCGTTGCAGCTCCAGTATTAGCATTATCTCTAAGCTTTGACCATCGTTTAATTGACGGCGCAACTGCTCAAAAAGCATTAAACCAAATTAAACGTCTATTGAATGACCCACAATTATTAGTAATGGAGGCGTAATAACAATGGTAGTAGGAGATTTCCCAATTGAATTAGATACAGTCGTTGTTGGTGCAGGTCCTGGTGGATACGTTGCGGCAATTCGTGCAGCACAATTAGGTCAAAAGGTAGCAATTATCGAAAAAGCTAACCTTGGTGGCGTATGCTTAAACGTTGGATGTATTCCTTCAAAAGCGTTAATCAATGCAGGTCATCGTTATGAGAATGCAATGCATTCTGATGACATGGGTATCACTGCAGAGAACGTAAAAGTTGACTTTACAAAAGTTCAAGAATGGAAAAACGGCGTAGTTAAGAAATTAACTGGCGGTGTTGAAGGCCTTCTTAAAGGTAACAAAGTTGAAATCATTCGCGGTGAAGCTTACTTCGTAGATGCTAACACATTACGCGTAATGACTGAAGATGCAGCACAAACGTATACGTTTAAAAATGCTGTTCTTGCAACTGGTTCTACACCAATCGAAATTCCAGGATTCAAATACTCTAAACGTGTTATCAACTCTACAGGTGCTTTAAGCTTACCTGAAATTCCTAAAAAACTTGTTGTAATCGGCGGCGGTTACATCGGTATGGAATTAGGAACTGCATATGCTAACTTCGGTACAGAAGTTACTGTAGTAGAAGCTGGCGACGAAATCTTAGCTGGTTTCGAAAAAGCTATGAGCTCTGTTGTTAAACGTGCTCTTCAAAAGAAAGGTAACGTAAATATCCATACAAAAGCTATGGCTAAAGGCGTTGAAGAAACAGAAACTGGCGTAAAAGTTAGCTTTGAAGTTAAAGGTGAAATCCAAACTGTAGAAGCAGATTACGTATTAGTAACTGTAGGTCGTCGTCCAAACACTCAAGAAATTGGTCTTGAGCAAGTTGGAGTTAAAATGACTGACCGCGGCATCATCGAAATCGATGAGCAATGTCGTACAAACGTATCAAACATCTATGCAATCGGTGATATCGTTCCTGGACCACCATTAGCTCACAAAGCTTCTTACGAAGGTAAAGTAGCTGTTGAAGCAATTAGTGGCCATGCATCAGCAATCGATTATATCGGAATTCCTGCAGTATGCTTCACTGATCCTGAATTAGCATCTGTTGGTTACACTAAGAAACAAGCTGAAGAAGCAGGAATGACAGTAGCTGTATCTAAGTTCCCATTCGCTGCTAACGGTCGTGCATTATCATTAAACAGCACTGACGGTTTCCTACAACTTGTAACACGTAAAGAAGATGGTCTTCTTGTAGGTGCTCAAGTTGCAGGTGCAGGCGCTTCTGATATTATCTCTGAGATTGGTTTAGCTATCGAAGCTGGAATGACAGCAGAAGATATTGCTCAAACAATCCACGCTCACCCAACATTAGGTGAGATCACAATGGAAGCAGCTGAAGTTGCTCTTGGAATGCCAATTCACATTGTAAAATAATTTAAGTAATGAAAATAACCCCTCTCTTATTTAAAGAGAGGGGTTATTTTTATTTTAATAAAATAGCTTGCAAGGTCTTTATGTGTACTTGTCGAATGAATATATAATACTTTAAATGAATCGTTAGAACATATGTTAATTCAAAAGTAGTATATATGCTTTCGTATAATATGTAATTGATTCAAACTTAATCCCATATATTAATAAAATAGAGCATGTCAAAGGAGAAGGTTCCATGAGAATATTACATGTTATATTTTATCATTTTTTATTATGGAGTGGTTTTTCCGTAGTATTATCATTGTCAAATGGTGATAAGTTGCATTACAAAGTAATGCTATTCTTTGTATTTCTTTATTTAGCATATGTGATCGCATATTTTGTATTGCACATCAGAAAGCAGGCATTATTCCTTACGTGTTCAAATTGCATACTTTTTTTTATTGTATATTCTATTTTTTAAATTAACGTTTATAGAAATACATCGTTCTTCCATTAAATAATTGTAATTCTCCTTCTAATTTCTTCGCTAGAAAACGGCAAAATTCATTTGCTTTTCCTTTATCACCGAATGTTGCATTAGGTGGTAAAGAAATCTGAATAAAAGATTGTTCCTTTTCTATACCAACACCAACATATATGGAGTCATATCGATCGTGAGTAGCTTGTAGTTTTAATGTTGTTGCTGATGTATCTAAAATTTCATAAGGAAAAGCGGTATTTGTATAAGCGTAATTAATTTGAACACCAGTTTTGGAAGTAACTGTTTTATAGTACTGAAAAAGTTGTTTTATATCATCTGTTGAAACAGTTTGTTGATTGGATTTAGGTACAAGCGTAATAAAGGCATGTTGCATATAAGTTCCTCCTAACTTAGTAGAATACTATCATTCTACATCCTACTGAATTTTTTGACAATTAAAAGGAGTATTCCTTTTTTTGTTTAATATACTAATGAAAGGTGATGTAGAAAGGTGGAAACCGATGTTTGAAAAATTGTATGATGAGCATGAAAGTGTGAAGGTACGATTTTTGGGGTTTATGACACATGATACTCGTTATGATTTTGGTGTTATTTATACAAATATGTTTTTTGGAAAGCCGCTCATTGTTTGTATGCAAACAGGAAGGTCTACTTTACTTGGAAGAGATGATGTAGAGAATGTGCAACATATACAGGAAGTTTTTAAATTAGGGTCAGAAGAGGAAGCAGCAGAGTTAGCTCAGTTTTTTAAATTTTTAGTCCCATCTACTTCTTTGCATGCGGAATATGAAGAATAATTAATGTAAAACAGTCGTACGTATAAATATGGCTGTTTTTTTATTTGAATATCGCATACTAATTTAAATTAAAAATATTTAATGTGTTATACTAAAAACCTATTGACGTAAAAAGTATAACATATTAAAATAAAGACAGAAAGTTAAGCGGTTACAAAAGTTTTTGGGATTATAAACTTAGGAGGAAATGAAAAATGGGAACGATCGTATGTCAAGATTGTGAAGGTACAATTGCACACTTCGAGGATGAGAAAGTAACGGTACTTTACGGGAAATGTGGATCTTGCGGATGTGATCACACAGAGCATACAAAAGCCCAATAATTGATAGGAAATGGACAGCTAAAAGTTTTTAGGACCATAAACTTAGGGGGAAATGAAAAATGGGAACAATCGTATGCCAAGTATGTGAAGGAACAATCGGACATTTTGAAGATGAAAAAACGACAGTGCTTTACGGAAAATGTGGTACAAATTGTGACTGTGCTAATAGAGACAAGGCGAAAGCTTAATTATAAATAAGTAGATTATTATTAAAACTCAGGGGGAAATGAAAAATGGGAACAATCGTATGCCAAGTATGTGAAGGAACAATCGGACATTTTGAAGATGAAAAATCAACAGTACTATACGGAAAATGTGGATCTCATTGCGAATGTGACCATAAAGAACATACAAAAGCTTAAATAAGAAGAAGCGCCTACATATATATGTAGGCGCTTTTTTAATAAATTGTAGTTGTATGGCCAACTGTTGCAACGATTGCATCATCTCTAATCGGAATAAATCCTATCGATGTCTGTGGAGTGCTAGGAGAGGCGTAGTGGCTCATGAGACGGCTATCAATACGGGTAATAGTATCGGTCAAGAAAGCTGAAATAAAAGCGTAAGGGACTCGTCGTTCATTTAATGAGTATATAATTTCCTCTTTTGTTTTTACACCTACGCCATGTCCGTAAAAAAAGAAATTTCCTAGATAGATTGTATTTTCTCCTTGCCACTCGATCGTAGCTGGATTCACTTGTGGATTTTTAAAATAAACGAGATCACCTGGAACAAGATCGCCACCCGTTTTTGTTATGAGCTTTAAATCTTGATCGTAGTCCCACGTATAAAGTAAAAGGTTTGCAAAGAGACGGTTGAAAGTTTCTTCCTCATATAACGATAGTAAAGCTTTGTAAAAAATAATGATCATAGCGGTGGCGCATTCAGTTCCATATAGTTTTCCGTTTTTGAAAATATCTTGTATGGCAATGGAAGGGGGTATGTTTGGTAGTAGCTCGAATCCTCCAAGTGGTGTTCTTTTCCAATACTGGGGGTTGCAAAAGGATTGTTGAAATGTGCGAAACTGAAATCCACTTTGAAAAAGTTCTAATGCAGAAGTAATAATATTCACTCGTAAATTTAGATCAAAGCTGAGTTCATCAGATGTTCGGAAGGAATAAATTTCTTGATTTCCTGCCATTATCGATAAAATTTGTTGTTTCTCAGCTGCAAATGGCTCATATTCATTTGTGATATAAGGATGTACAATAGAACGGCCTATTACAATCATAATAGTATCCCCACCTATACGTTACATTACTTAATATCGTATGGGAAAAGAGAAAAAGGGTGAAAGAAAAGCCTATCAACTGATAGGCTTGTACTCTTTAATCACACGTAATGTTTGTAATGTCATATCTTCAGGACCTTGTACAGGTAAACCCGCTTCTAAGTTTTTACGAATATACTCTAAGTTATCTTGTGTAATAATTTCCCCCGGAGTAAAGATTGGAATCCCTGGCGGATAAACCATAACGAAATCAGCTATAATACGACCTGCTGCATTTTCAAACGGAATGACTTCTGTTTCCGAATAAAAAGCATCTCGAGGAGAAAGTGCTAGCACTGGTATTTCTGGAATTTCTACTTGTATTTGAACACCTTTATCGGCTTTATTTCTAAATGTTGCTGCTAAATCTTGTAATGCTGCAATAAGTGTATTTGTCTCACTTTCTGTATCCCCAAAAGTGACAAGACATAGTATGTTGTATAAATCCGAGAGTTCTACTTCAATGTTATATTGCTCTCTAAGCCATACTTCAGCCTGATGGCCTGTAATACCTAAATCTTTTACAGATACAATTATCTTTGTAGGATCGTAGTTAAAAGTAGCATCTGTACCTAGCATTTCTTTCCCAGGACAGTAAAGATCCTCAACAGCATTAATAGCATCACGAACTTGTTCCGCTAATTGAATTGTTTGTTCTATGAGTGCTGTTCCTTCTGTAGCAAGACGTTTTCTAGCAACATCTAGGGATGCTAACAAGATGTAAGAAGTTGATGTAGTCGTAAGCATGCTAATAATAGATTGAACATGTTTAACGTTCACAAGGCCTTCCTTCACGTTAAGAATAGAACTTTGCGTTAAAGATCCTCCTAATTTGTGAACACTTGTTGCTGCCATATCTGCACCGGCTTGCATCGCTGACATCGGCAATTCATCGTGAAAATGAATATGAACACCATGAGCCTCATCAACTAGTACAGGGATATCATAAGAATGGGCTAATTGGACAATCTGTTCTAAGTCCGCAGCAAAGCCAAAGTATGTTGGATTAATAACAAGTAAGCCTTTCGCATCTGAATGCTCTTCAAGTGCCTTTTTGACAGATTGAATTGTGATTCCGTGTGAAATACCAAGTTTTGGATCGATTTCAGGATGCATGAAAATCGGTTTTGCACCTGAGAAAATAATAGCTGACATTACTGATTTATGCACGTTTCGTGGCACTAGGATTTTGTCACCAGGACCGCACACGCTCATCACCATTGTCATTATTGCACCACTTGTACCTTGAATAGAAAAGAAAGTATGATCTGCACCAAATGCAGCGGCTGCTAAATCTTGTGCTTCTTTAATCATACCTTTTGGATGATGTAAATCATCGAGCGGCGCAATATTAATTAAATCAATTGCTAATGCATTATGCCCAATAAATTCGCGAAATGTAGGATCCATGCCCTGTCCTTTTTTGTGACCAGGAATATGGAATTGAATTGGATTTCGCTTACTGTGCTCAACTAAAGCGGTAAACAATGGTGTTTCGTATTGGGACAATCTATACACCCCTTCTTTTTCATAATATTTATTAGAGTTTGTTTTATATAATCTTGTTCTAAAAAAGTTAAGTGCTTTTTAGAATGAGACTTGTTTTTCTGCCAATCACAAAAGCATTTTTGAGATGGTAGGTTCACTTTATTTTCTATAAAACAAAAGCATTATATCACCAATAATTATAGATGTATAGAAAAAAATATTTTTACAGTGAGTATGTTAAATAGTTATTTCCAATTAACTTATAGAGGAAGAGAATTCCATCACAATGAATAAATAGTGTATAATGCAAAGTGGCTATAGTGAAGAAGAAAAAAATCCCTTTAAGATAGCATATTGAAATAAGAAGAAATGATAAATGAGGTGCGAAATGGAATATCAATATCCGTTAGATTATAATTGGTCAAATGAGGAAATGGTTGTAATTGTAAAGTTTTATGAAGCAATTGAGAAAGCATACGAAAAAGGAATTATAAGAGAAGAATTAATGGAATTATATCGTCGTTTTAAAGAGATTGTTCCATCTAAAGCAGAAGAGAAGAAAATTGATAAAGAGTTTCAAGAAGTAAGTGGATATTCTATATACCGTGCGATTCAAAGGGCGAAAGAAACGGAAGAACAAAAGCTCGTGAAAATGTAAAAATATTTTGAAAAATAAAAACTGAAGTGATATAATGTGATAACAACTAAAAACGGACAATATAAATTGTCCGTTTTCTACTATCGATTACAAAGTGCATATAAAGGAAGGAGTGATTGCATCGTAGATTCAATCTTAGCAAGGAATTGTTCGTTGGTCATTGCTGAAAACTCCTCTGGTGATATATGAATACCAACTAATAATTCTGCTTTTTTAACAGTAGCTAGACGTTCAATCATCTTTTGTAAGTCTTCTGTTTCAAGTGTTTTATGTAATTTTACACTTGGTTTAGTATGGTCAATGGACCAAACGAAGTCATTTGGAATATTTGTTTTTAAATCATTTAAATGTTCTAAGAAGGCGTGAGCCGTCTCCACTTTTTGTGGACACTCATAGATTAAACCAAAGTATATGAAGGCATGAGTACCCCATAATCCAATTTGGAAATGTGGTAGCATTTTATATCCGCGTTTATTTGTTGAAAAAGCAACCCAAGTATCGTTTGGTGGATTGACTTTGCGACGTGCATGTTTTGCTACATGATAAAAAAAGTTCTCATCAGTTTGTTTGGATAAATACGTTGCAAACTGTTCCCCTAAAGCTTCCAGCTTAGGATGAATGTTCGTTTTAATTGCACTCATTCGTTCTTCGAGACCATCAACTGTAAAGACCTCAAAATCAGTTGACTTGAATGTTTGTAGTGTCATGATTGTTCCTCCAACTCCTATTTTGCTTTTATTTTAGCATAGCTTGTACTATTCATAAAAAAAACAGCACAAAAAAATTTAAATAAAAAAATATAATTTTGTTGCATAGATGATTTATCCAACATAGTATAGTATAAAACAAAAAATCAGAAAATTGAATCAATTCTAGTCCGAGGGCAGACGAATATTGGGAGGAGGCAAATAATATGAGACAGGTGATTAATGCGTTAAAGAGAACAGATGCTGAAAAGAGAATACCGGTGCTACGTTTGGAGTTAGATTATGAATTAGCAACTTTATATGATGCGATGATGGAAAATGATAAACTGAAAAAAGAAGAGTGTGTACAAAAGTTAGAAGTGTTAAGACTTGAAATGATTCGTTTAGAAGCGTAATAATAGTATATGTATAAAAAATTAGTTGGTGCGAACCTTATAAAGGGTTCGTTTTTTCTGTGAACAGTATAGATCGGAGTGTTTAAACATGCAAGAAGTATGGAAAGACATCGATGCACACGCCAAACAGTGGATTCGAGATGCAGGAGAGTTTTTAATGGCATCAATGGAAAAAGCACTTATTATAGAAACGAAATCCAATGCAGCTGATTTAGTAACAAATATGGACCGAGAAATAGAACAGTTTTTAATTGGGAAAATTAAAGAAACATTCCCGAACCATAATATTTTAGGAGAAGAAGGTTATGGAGATGAGGTAACTTCTTCTGAAGGGGTTGTTTGGTTAATTGATCCAATTGATGGCACGATGAACTTTGTTCATCAAAAAAGAAATTTCGCAATTTCAATTGGAATTTATGAGAACGGTATCGGAAAGGTTGGACTCATTTATGATCCAGTTCATGATGAATTATACCATGCGGTAAAGGGAGCTGGAGCATTTTGTAATGAAGTACCAATACCTTTATTGGAAAAAGGAACTGTAGAGCAAGGTATTGTAGCTTTAAATGCGATATGGCTTACCGACAATCCAATGCTTAATAAGGAAAGTATGATGGCACTGGTTAAGAAAGCAAGAGGCACGAGATCATATGGCTGTGCAGCGTTAGAGATGGTATACGTTGCAACAGGAAGAATAGATGCATATGTAACGCCGAGATTATCACCATGGGATTTTGGTGGGGGACAGATAATTGTAGAGGAAGTTGGAGGCAAGGTGACAACTTTTTCTGGATCCCCGCTTTCTATCGTAGAGAAGAGCAGCGTATTAGTTGCAAAACCAGGAGTGTATGAAGAGTTGTTACGATTTATAGCGGAGTAACAAAAAAAGTAAGAGGCTGTATAAGCGCTTCTTACTTTTTGACGTTATTTCGATTTACGCATTTTTCTTTTTGTTACAAAACCGTATCCAACTGTAACAAATGTGCCGATAATGCAAATAATAATACCGATGGGACTATTTTCAGCAACCATAATGCCGATACCGATTAAGAAAATAACACCGATAATTGCAGTTAATAAAAAGCGATATTGAATGTGTTCCATTTCTTCACCCTCCAATCTCATTTTACTTTCACAAAAGTAAGAATACAACTATATTTTCATTCTTGATTTTATTTTGATTGCCATTGTATCCCCTTCGCTCTTATAATAGAGAAGGATTAAAAAGACATTAGGAGTTGGACATGTTGAAAAAACGACAAGATTTACGAAATATAGCAATTATTGCCCACGTTGACCATGGTAAAACAACACTTGTTGACCAGTTATTACGTCAAGCGGGGACGTTCCGTGCGAATGAACATATTGAAGAACGCGCAATGGACTCAAACGATCTAGAAAGAGAACGTGGTATTACAATTTTAGCGAAGAATACTGCGATTCACTATGAAGATAAAAGAATTAACATTTTAGATACACCTGGTCACGCTGACTTCGGTGGAGAAGTAGAGCGTATCATGAAAATGGTTGATGGTGTTCTACTTGTTGTTGATGCATATGAAGGTTGTATGCCACAAACACGATTTGTTTTAAAGAAAGCTCTTGAGCAAAACTTAACTCCAATCGTTGTTGTAAACAAAATTGACCGTGACTTCGCTCGCCCTGATGAAGTAGTTGATGAAGTAGTTGACTTATTCATCGAACTTGGTGCAAACGAAGATCAATTAGAGTTCCCAGTTGTATTTGCATCAGCAATGAACGGAACAGCAAGCTTAGATTCAAATCCAGCAAATCAAGAAGAGAATATGAAATCATTATTTGACACAATTATTGAACATATTCCAGCACCAGTTGATAACAGCGAAGAGCCACTTCAATTCCAAGTAGCACTTCTTGATTACAATGACTATGTTGGTCGTATCGGAGTTGGACGCGTATTCCGTGGTACAATGAAAGTAGGACAACAAGTTGCATTAATGAAAGTTGATGGAACTGTAAAACAATTCCGTGTAACGAAATTATTTGGTTACATTGGATTAAAACGTCAAGAAATTGAAGAAGCAAAAGCTGGAGATTTAGTAGCTGTTTCAGGTATGGAAGACATTAACGTAGGTGAAACGGTATGTCCGGTTGAGCATGAAGAGGCTTTACCATTATTACGTATTGATGAGCCAACACTACAAATGACATTCCTTGTAAATAACAGCCCATTTGCAGGTCGTGAAGGTAAATTCATTACATCTCGTAAAATTGAAGAGCGTCTTCGTTCACAATTAGAAACAGATGTAAGTTTACGTGTAGATAATACAGATTCTCCTGATGCGTGGATCGTATCTGGACGCGGGGAATTACATTTATCTATCCTAATTGAAAACATGCGTCGTGAAGGTTATGAACTACAAGTATCTAAGCCTGAAGTAATTATTAAAGAAGTTGATGGCGTAAGATGTGAGCCTGTAGAGCGCGTGCAAATCGATGTACCTGAAGAATACACTGGTTCTATTATGGAATCTATGGGTGCACGTAAAGGTGAAATGTTAGATATGGTGAATAACGGAAACGGTCAAGTTCGCCTTACTTTCATGGTTCCAGCACGTGGTTTAATTGGTTACACAACAGAATTCTTAACATTAACTCGTGGTTACGGTATTTTAAACCATACATTCGATTGCTACCAACCAGTACACGCTGGACAAGTTGGTGGACGTCGCCAAGGTGTTCTAGTTTCACTTGAAACAGGAAAAGCATCACAATACGGTATTATGCAAGTTGAAGACCGTGGTGTAATCTTCGTTGAACCAGGTACAGAAGTATATGCTGGTATGATTGTTGGAGAACACACTCGTGAGAATGACTTAACAGTTAACGTTGTAAAAATGAAACAACAAACTAATATTCGTTCTGCGACGAAAGATCAAACTTCAACAATGAAAAAACCACGCTTAATGACTTTAGAAGAGTCATTAGAGTACTTAAACGATGACGAGTTCTGTGAAGTAACTCCAGAATCAATTCGTCTACGTAAAAAGATTCTTGATAAGAGCGAGCGCGAAAGAGCTGCTAAGAAAAAGAAATCTGTAGAAGCGTAAAATAATAGAACAGCTACCTTTGAGGGGTAGCTGTTTTTTTATTGTATTTATTTTTGGAATATTTAATCTTTTTTGTGGACAGTATTTTTTTTGCGGGTTACTCTTGTATTAAGTACATAAATAAAATTTGTTTCTTGTGAGAAAGGGGGATGAATGATGTTAGAAAGAATGTCGTTTTTTGCGAAATTATGTAAAGTTGATGAAAATCCAGAACTAGGGATGTGGTTGCTATATGGCATCATTATTATATTAAGTGCACTTGTGTATAATTTAGGTTTTGCAAGAAAACTATCAATAATAAAAAATATAGTGATATATATATCGTTAGCGATTGGGTGTACAGTTTTAACTTTCTTTGCAGTTTTTTTACCTGTTGGAGAGGGCCTTGTTGTAGCGGCAATTGTACTTGGGATTTATAGGTTGCGTTTACGTCAAGCGAGACAACAAAAAGCAGGATGAGGGGGGAGTTTTATGCGTTCAGTACAAGATGCATTATATAATTGGTTAACAATTAAAACAGTTGCCGAAGCACGTCCAGATGATCGTGCTGCAAAAGAAACGTATTTGTTATTTCAAAATATGATATATGAGGAACATAAATTAAAGAATGTGGAAGTTAAAAAGAATGAAGAAATGTATTTGATTACATATGAAATGAATGGAGAAAGAAAATCTGCGAGGTTTCCGTTAGAAGCTATTGATTGCTTTTTGGATCAAATGAATCGTGAACCTGAAAAATATAAATAAGTCCTTATCTATATGATTAAGGACTTATTTACATTTTACCAATCGTCTTCGACTTTTTTATCACGATATAATCGGAAATTACCACTTGCATGACGTTCCATCGTACGTTCTGCAATTCGTTCCGAACATTCCATGCACATATATGTATGAATAGGGCGGTTACGTAGTTTTTTTGCCATAGGATTTTCATCATCTAACATATCTTTTTTATCACAAATCATACATTTGACTCTCATTTCGTCACCTCAATACGAATTCTATCAGTATAAGTATATCATGGAAGTGTAATATTTTTGAATAATAGCGGGAAAAAATAATATTTTCGCAATTCGAAAAATAAGTTATGATAAGGATATACTAATTATATTTGGAGGTGGAAATATGGCGAATGTAGTAGATCCTACATTAACAGATGATTTAGTACAAACGTTACGTAAAGAATGTATTGTTATGGTAGCAACAACAGACTTCGAAAAACAAGTTCCTAACGTAAGTGCTATTTCTTGGGTGTATGCAGTGAGTAAAACTAGTATTCGATTTGCAGTAGATCAACGTTCACGTATTGTGGAAAATATACGGCATAGTACTGGGCTAGTATTGACTATAATGGCGAATGAATCCGTATTTTCCATAAGTGGTGCAGGTGAAATTTTGACTGATAGAATGGAAGGCATTCCTCTAAAATTAACTGTAATAGAAGTAAATGTACAAGAAGTACGTGATGTTATGTTTTATGGAGCGAAGCTTGCAACTGAGCCAACCTATGAAAAAACATATGATATTCGCGCAGCGAAAAAGCTGGATAACCAAGTGTTAGTAGGAATAAAAGAATTATAAATGTGATAAATAAGAAAATAAGTTATTAACTTTTGTAATCAGTTATTGTGATTTTATGTTAATAATTATAATTAAAAGTAATATATTGAATAGAAATGAATAAAAAATAAATAAAAGGTTTCATGGCTATGAATTTCGATTCTACCTCGTTTATACGGTACATATAATTATAACAATGGTTCGTCCATATTTTATGGATGAAACCCTTGTTCTACAAATTTAAAAGTGGAGTCAGGGGGTAACAGGTTGGATAAAATTTATGTGTTAGATACGAATGTACTTTTGCAGGATCCTTTATCTATTTTTTCATTTGAAACAAATGAAGTAGTGATTCCAGCAGTTGTATTAGAAGAGGTTGATTCGAAAAAACGTTATATGGATGAAGTAGGACGAAACGCTCGTTATGTATCTAAGTTAATAGACAAATTTCGTGAAATAGGAAAGCTGCATGAAAGTATTCCGTTAGAAAACGGCGGTACATTTCGTATTGAATTAAATCATCGTTCATTTGTTCAACTACAAGATATTTTTGTAGAAAAAACGAATGATAATCGAATTTTAGCTGTAGCAAAAAATCTATCTTTAGAAGAACAAGAAAAAGAGGACGGGAAGTCTGTTATTTTAGTAAGTAAAGACGTGCTCGTAAGGGTAAAAGCTGATGCAATTGGTTTGAAGGCGGAAGATTATTTAAGTGATCGTGTAATTGAAGTAGATAATATATATTCAGGATTTTTAGAAGGGTATATATCAAAAGAGCAATTAGATTATTTTTATGAAAAAGGTGAATTGCCTTTATCCGAAATTGCAAATCACCCTTTTTATCCAAATCAGTTTGTAGTAATGAAAGATGCATTAGGGGGATCTAGTTCAGCACTTGGCATTGTGGATCATTTAGGTAAGAAGGTAAAGAAACTTATTTTTCACAATGAACAAGTATGGGGGATACGACCACGAAATGTGCAGCAAATTATGGGATTAGAATTGTTGCTTCGTGAAGATATTCCGCTAGTAACGTTAACGGGGAAAGCTGGTACAGGAAAAACATTACTCGCGTTGGCTTCAGGACTCATGCAAACGGAAGATTTAGGACTATATAAAAAACTACTCGTTGCAAGGCCAATTGTTCCGGTCGGAAAAGATATCGGTTATTTACCAGGAGAAAAAGAAGAAAAGTTAAGACCATGGATGCAACCGATTTTTGATAATCTAGAGTATTTATTTAATACGAAAAAGCCAGGAGAGTTAGATGCTATTTTAGCTGGAATGGGTTCGATTGAAGTAGAGGCCCTTACCTACATACGTGGGAGAAGTATTCCAGATCAGTTCATTATAATTGATGAAGCACAAAATTTAACGAAGCATGAAGTGAAAACGATATTAACAAGGGTAGGAGAAAAAAGTAAAATTGTATTAATGGGAGATCCTCAGCAAATTGATCACCCGTATTTGGATGAATATAATAATGGTTTAACATATGTTGTAGAGAAGTTTAAAGAGCAACGTATTAGTGGTCATGTAAAGTTTGTTAAAGGGGAGCGGTCTAATTTAGCTCAACTTGCAGCAGATTTATTATAAAAGGAGTGAGCTGAGGCTCACTCCTTTTTCTTCCAAGTATACACTTTAAATAATTGTAAATTTACGGATGTTACGGATTGGATTTTGTCTATTAGATCCATCATTGTAATATAGATGAACAGGTCCATCCTCTTTTAATGGCTTTCCTTCTTTTGAAAAACCAAGAATAGCATTTTCTACAGTTTCTAATGGAAGTATTATTGTTTGATCTACTGTTTCAATTTCGACTTGCGTAGCGTCCTCTGAAATTTCGGCGTTAGCAAGAAATGGATGAAATGGTATACCGAACGTTCCGGTAATTAGTTGTTCTTTTTTATATTTCTTTACACTTTGTTGTATCGGTGGAAACGCAGCACCATCACGGATTTCGCGATCCCAATGCTCTGAAGTGTTTTTTAAATAAGCTTCTAGTTCTGAAGTGTTTTCTCTTGTTTCATCAAAGTAAGTTGTCAAATCTACTTTTCGATCATCAAAGATCCAAACAGTTGGATCGATAGTGATTGGAAAACGAACTTTTCCATTAATAAATAAAATTTCGCTCATTGTTGTTCCCCCATTTGTGTTATACTCCCACTTTTCAGTATAATAGCATTAGACACGGTTGTCACAAAAAATGTTTCTATTGCAATTTACTAAAACTATCGCTAATATTAATAGATAGGAGAGAGTAGGACGGAAACGGAGGGAATCAATTTGGCGTCTGAGACAGTATCAAATCATCAGGAAAAGGCACTAGCCCTTCTACAAGCGGATGCGGAGAAGATTTTAAGACTTATTAAGGTGCAAATGGACAATCTTACAATGCCGCAATGTCCATTATATGAAGAAGTGTTAGACACACAAATGTTTGGACTATCCCGCGAGGTCGATTTTGCAGTTCGCCTTGGTCTTATTGCAGAAGAACAAGGGAAAGCAATGTTAGGAGAGCTTGAACGTGAGTTATCTGCACTTCATGAAGCATTTACGAACAAACAACAATAACGGGTTCAAATAGGGGGGCTCAAACTGAAATAGTTTGGGCTTTTTATTTGTATAATAAAGCAGGAAGAATCAATGTACATATGGAATACAACAATAATTAAATTGAAACAGAAAGAGGAAATGAAATGAAAAGAGTATGGAAATCAATGGATTATTCATTATTACTTCCTCTTGTTATATTATGTGTGTTGGGAGTTATAATGGTATATAGTTCTAGTTCCATTGTCGCGATTTCGTCGAAATATAACTGGCCAGCAGATCACTTTTTTAAAAAACAATTAGTTGCTCTTGCTATTGGAACAGTAATGCTAGTGATTGTCGCTGTAATTCCTTACAAATTTTGGAGGAAAAAAATAGTTCTTACAGCGATGGGGTTAGGGAGTCTGGGCTTACTAACAGCAGCTTTTCTTTTCGGTAAGGTAATCAATGGTGCAAAAGGATGGATACTAGGTATACAACCAGCTGAGTTTGTAAAAATAGCAGTTATTATTACGCTAGCAAGTTTTTTTGCTAAGAAACAAGAGAGGCAAACCCCTTTTTTTCAAGGGATAATACCTCCTATATTTGTTGTCGGTGGATCGATGGTGTTAATTTTATTACAAAATGACTTAGGGACTGACATATTAATAGGTGGAACAGTGTTAATTATGTTCTTCTGTTCAGGAGTTAATGTTAACTTGTGGATTAAAAGATTTTTATTAACATCTGTCGTGTGGATTCCGGCGTTGTATTTTATCGGAAACTATAAATTAAGTCTTTACCAAAAAGCTCGATTTTCAGTTTTTCTTGATCCATTTAGTGATCCGCAAAAAGATGGATTTCAATTAATAAATTCATTTATTGGAATTGCCTCAGGTGGGTTAAATGGTAGAGGACTAGGAAATAGTATACAAAAGTATGGCTACTTACCAGAGCCGCAAACGGATTTTATTATGGCAATTATATCTGAAGAACTAGGTTTTATAGGTGTAGCCATCATTTTAATCTGTTTACTACTTATTATCATTCGTTCGTTTAGAGTTGCACAGAAGTGTAAAGATCCATTTGGAAGTTTAATTGCAATCGGAATTGCAAGTTTAATTGGGATACAAACTTTTGTTAATGTTGGTGGTATGTCTGGATTAATACCACTTACAGGAGTACCTTTACCGTTTATTAGTTATGGTGGTAGTTCTTTATTGGCTAATCTAATTGCGATGGGTATATTATTAAATGTTGCTAGTCATGTAAAACGACAAGAGAAACAACAAAATGAGATAATGAAAGAAAGAGAGCAAGATGGACCGCGTCTTGTTGTAGTAAAATAAAAAACACATTGTGCTTTAGAGCGCGATGTGTTTTTTTTATGTGCAAGAAACATCAAATAGGATACATTAATTGATATATATACCGAAAAATATATCACATTAAATTAAATGTGATATACAATTAAGTTGTTAGAAAAGGAAGAGGTATGCTATACTATTTTTGTGAAACAAATTGATCAGAAAACTTATCATTTGTTAAAAAATAAGGTATGATGGATAAAAATAAAGTGAAGCTTTCTAAGTATAATATAATGTAGAAAGTGAAGAACTTCACGCTCTTTAGGGTGTGTATATATTGTATCTCTAGAGTGGTAGGAAAGTAGAGGGGGAAAATCATGACAAAGCTGCAACGTATTCAAAAAGTATTGGTAGCTAACCGTGGAGAGATTGCAATTCGTGTGTTTCGAGCTTGTTCGGAACTTGGATTAAAAACAGTTGCAATCTATTCTAAAGAGGATAGTGGTTCTTATCATCGTTATAAAGCCGATGAGTCCTATTTAGTTGGGGAAGGGAAAAAGCCAATTGATGCTTATCTAGATATTGAGGGCATTATTGAGATTGCGAAAAGTAATCATGTAGATGCAATCCACCCTGGATATGGTTTCTTGTCAGAAAATATTCAATTCGCAAAACGTTGTGAAGAAGAAGGGATTATCTTTATTGGTCCAAAGAGTAAGCATTTAGATATGTTTGGAGATAAAGTGAAAGCAAGAACACAAGCGCAGCTAGCACAAATTCCAGTTATTCCTGGTAGTGATGGGCCGGTAAATTCAGTAGAAGAAGTTGGAGAATTTGCTGAAAAGTATGATTACCCGATTATTATTAAAGCTTCCCTTGGCGGTGGCGGTCGTGGTATGCGTATTGTACGTAGTAGTGAAGAATTAAGAGAATCGTATAATCGAGCGAAGTCAGAAGCGAAAGCAGCCTTTGGTAATGATGAAGTATACGTTGAAAAATTCGTTGAAAAACCTAAACATATAGAAGTTCAAATTTTAGCAGATGAAGAGGGCAATGTTGTTCATTTATACGAGCGTGACTGTTCTGTACAACGTCGTCACCAAAAAGTGGTAGAAATCGCACCTAGTGTGTCGCTTTCAGATGATTTGCGTCAGCGTATTTGTGATGCTGCTGTGAAATTAACGAAAAATGTAAATTATTTAAACGCAGGAACAGTAGAATTTCTTGTAAAAGGTGATGAGTTTTACTTTATTGAAGTAAATCCGCGTGTTCAAGTTGAACATACGATTACAGAGATGATTACAGGAGTCGATATCGTTCAATCGCAAATTTTAATAGCTGATGGACATGCATTACATAGTAAAATAGTAGGTGTTCCGAAGCAAGAGGAAGTAGTTGTGCATGGATTTGCAATCCAATCTCGTGTAACAACTGAGGATCCACTAAATAATTTTATGCCGGATACAGGAAAAATAATGGCGTACCGATCAGGCGGTGGTTTCGGTGTGCGTCTTGATACAGGAAATAGCTTCCAAGGTGCAGTTATTACACCGTACTACGATTCTTTACTTGTAAAAGTTACAACATGGGCGCTTACTTTTGAACAAGCTGCTGCAAAAATGGAACGTAACTTAAAAGAATTCCGTATTCGTGGTATTAAAACAAATATTCCATTCCTAGAGAATGTAGTAAAACATAAAAACTTCTTATCAGGAGAATATGATACTTCGTTTATTGATGTGTCACCTGAACTATTCTTGTTCCCGAAACGTAAAGACCGCGGAACGAAAATGTTAAATTACATTGGTTCAGTAACAGTAAATGGCTTCCCAGGAGTAGGGAAAAAAGAGAAACCAATTTTCCCGGATGCTCGTATACCGAATGTATTACATTCAGAGCCAATCCAAAATGGAACGAAACAAATTTTGGACGAGCGTGGAGCAGATGGATTAGTAAAATGGGTACAAGATCAAAACCGTGTACTTTTAACGGATACAACATTCCGTGATGCGCATCAGTCATTACTTGCAACTCGTATTCGTACAAAAGATTTACATCAAATTGCAGAGCCAACAGCGAGAATGTTACCGAACCTATTCTCAGCGGAAATGTGGGGTGGTGCAACGTTTGATGTTGCATATCGTTTCTTAAAGGAAGATCCATGGGAACGATTACTAGATCTTCGTGAAAAAATGCCAAACGTTTTATTCCAAATGTTACTTCGTTCTTCAAACGCAGTTGGTTACAAAAACTATCCGGATAATTTAATTCAAAAATTTGTGGAATGTTCTGCTCAAGCTGGAATTGATGTCTTCCGTATTTTTGATAGCTTAAACTGGGTAGAAGGTATGAGAGTTGCGATTGATGCTGTACGAGATACTGGTAAAATTGCAGAAGCAACAATGTGCTACACAGGAGATATTCATGATCCGTTACGTAGTAAATATGATTTGAATTATTATAAAAACTTAGCAAAAGAGTTAGAAGCATCAGGAGCACATATATTAGGAATTAAAGATATGGCAGGCTTATTAAAACCTAATGCGGCATATGATTTAGTTTCTGCATTAAAAGAGACGGTATCGATTCCGATTCACTTGCATACACACGATACGAGTGGAAATGGTATATTAACGTATACAAAGGCAATTGAAGCAGGTGTTGACATTGTCGATGTAGCAGTAAGTTCTATGGCTGGTCAAACGTCACAACCAAGTGCGAACACGCTATACTATGCATTAGGTGGAAACGAAAGACAGCCAGACGTTAATATAGATTCATTAGAAAAACTATCTCATTATTGGGAAGATGTACGTAAATACTACGCACCGTTTGAAAGTGGTATGAATGCACCTCATACAGAGGTATATATGCACGAAATGCCAGGCGGACAGTATAGTAATCTACAACAACAAGCGAAAGCGGTTGGTTTAGGAGATCGCTTCGATGAAGTGAAAGTAATGTACCGCCGTGTGAATGACATGTTTGGCGATATTGTTAAAGTAACACCATCATCTAAAGTTGTCGGTGATATGGCATTATTTATGGTTCAAAATCACTTAACAGAACAAGATGTTTTAGAGCGTGGGCATTCTATGGACTTCCCAGGATCTGTTGTTGAAATGTTCTCAGGAGATTTAGGACAACCGTATGGTGGTTTCCCGAAAAAGTTACAAGAAATTATTTTAAAAGGGAAAGAGCCATTAACAGTAAGACCGGGTGAATTATTAGAGCCAGTAGATTTCGACGCGTTAAAAGAAGAGCTATTCCATAAGCTTGGACGTGAAGTGACGATTTTTGATGTTGTTGCATATGCATTATATCCAAAAGTATTTATGGATTACGAAAAAGTTGCTGAGCTTTATGGAAGTGTGTCTGTGCTTGATACACCGACATTCTTCTATGGTATGAGACTTGGTGAAGAAATTAATGTGGAAATCGAACAAGGTAAAACATTGATGGTTAAACTAGTATCAATCGGAGAGCCTCAGCCAGATGGAAATCGTATTCTTTACTTGGAGTTTAACGGTCAACCACGTGAGATTGTTGTGAAAGACGAAAGTGTGAAAGCAACAGTGGCACAACGTGTGAAAGGAAACCGTGAAAATCCAAACCACATTAGTGCAACAATGCCGGGAACGGTTATTAAAGTAGTTGTAAAAGAAGGCGATGAAGTGAAAAAAGGCGATTCTATGGCAATTACAGAAGCGATGAAAATGGAAACGACAGTTCAAGCGCCGTTCAATGGTAAAGTGAAAAAAGTATATGTTAACGATGGAGATGCAATTCAAACGGGTGACTTACTCATTGAATTAGATCACTAAAAAAGAAAAAGAGCTGTGTAAATGCAGCTCTTTTTCTTTATCCCGCTATTCGCCGGACAGTAAGACACCCGCCTCAAAATTCAGCGAAAACAAAGAAGTTAGATGGGGGATCAACTGCCCATAAAAGCCTGATTGGTGCGGGCTAATAATCAGTGGGGGATGAAGCCCCCACTGATTAAAGTTTCACTTTATTGCAAAAAATACCTTGCCAATTCAGCAAGGTATTTTAATTTGAATTTATTTTGTTTGTTTAGAAGTTGATTCAGCTTCTTTTGCATTCACTTTACTTCGTGTACCTAACATAACTAAATAGCATAGTACAGCAAACAAGCAAGAAATGAATAGTGAATGTAATAATGCCATTACTAAATTAGCATTTGTAAATACGACTAAAATTCCTACGATAGCTTGAAGTGTAACAAGGATAAATGAAATGATCCATCCCCAGTATACGACAGGCTGCTGCTTGTAATGGCGAATAGCGAGAATCATCGCGTATAGTATCCAAGCGAAAATGAACATCGCTGCAACTCTATGTCCCATTTGAACCCATTCATGTAGTTGAGTTGGCATAGGTCTATTTTTGCTACATAAAGGAAAGTCTGGACAGGCTAAGCTAGCTCGTTCGTGACGTACTAAAGCACCTGTGTAGACGACAATATAACTGTAAATTGTTACACCATAAATATGAAATTTCATTTTTTTGTCCATAATAAGTGAACGTGCATCAAATTTCTGATCAATTTCAAAGATAAGACACGTTAATAAAATGACAGAAGCAAATGAAATTAAGGAAATACCGAAATGGATAGCAAGTACAGCTGGCATTTGTCCCCAAACAACTGCTGCCGCTCCCATTAATGCTTGCGCAACTAAAAATACGAAGGATAAAATTGCTAACGTTTTTGTTTCGCGCACATGTTTATAATATTTCCAGGACAAAATACAAAGGAGAGTGACAAGAATTCCTGCTGATCCTGATGTAAGGCGGTGACTTAGTTCAATAATAGTTTCCATTGATAAATTAGATGGAACAAATTCACCGTTACAAAGTGGCCATGATTTACCGCACCCTTGGCCAGAACCTGTTTTTGTAACTAAGGCGCCTCCTAGTAAAACTATTAATAAATCAAGACTCGTAATGACTGCTAACCATTTAATAAAGCGTTGCAATCTATTTCACCATCTTTCTGCTATGAAGTTATTGCGAAATATTTTCATTCCATTATGTATAGAATAAAAAGCGCTAGTTCCTATGATATATAAAAAATAATAAAATAGCAAAGAAATGGCGGGGGCAGACAGGGGAGAGAAAATGGGTGTGGAAATAGGATATATAAGGGAATTTTTAGGTGAAAAACAGGCTATTTTGAAAAGATATGGGGAGAATACGTGTTAAATATGACAAAAAAGTTTATTATAGAAGGTAACATCATGTTATGATAAGGACAAGTAAGAATTAAGTTTTTATATTCGACACAAAAAGTTCATGTTTTCTTCACAAAATGTTCGGGAAATATGATTTAATATATTGGAGTATGGGCGTAGATTAGTAGTAGAATGGATTAACAATATTTCTACTGTAATAATATTGCTATATAGAAGCGAAATATTTCATTCGAAATAGGCGCAAAAAGAAAGATGAAAGTTTTAAGAGGGGGTTAAAGTGATGAGCCATGCAACAAGTGAGCTGCATGATGAGTCAGCTGTTACAAGCGTACCGGAAACAACTCGGCTACAAGATTTATCAGCGCTCGTTAAAATGGGGATTGTAAACTCAAATACACTTACTGTATTTACAGGATTTTGGTTGGCATTACATTTTAATGGATTAAGTGTGATGGATAATCTGGATAAGTTATTCTTTACAATCGTTGGTTCTGGATTAATTATGGCAGGGGTATGTTGTTTAAATAACTACATTGATCGAGACATCGACCCGTTAATGGAAAGAACAAAAACCCGTCCAACAGTTACTGGGAAGTATAAACCGGGATTTGCACTTACATTTGGACTAGTTATATTACTTCTTGGATTTGTATTTTTATTATTAACAACACCAATGGCAGTATTAATGGGATTTATTGGTGCTTTCACATATGTTGTCTTATATACGTTATGGACAAAGAGAAAGTATACACTAAATACTGTTGTAGGTAGTATATCTGGAGCAGTTCCACCTTTAATTGGATGGGCAGCAATCGATCCATCTTTAGGCCATCCAATTGCTTGGATGTTATTTTTAATTATGTTTATTTGGCAAATCCCACATTTCCTCGCATTAGCGATGAAACGTGTTGATGAATATCGAAATGCAGGAATTCCAATGCTTCCTGTAGTTCATGGATTTGAAATTACGAAACGCCAAATTATGATTTGGACAGTATGTTTATTACCACTACCATTTTATATGAGTGGACTAGGGATAACATTTATGGTAATTGCAACATTGTTAAACATCGGATGGATCGTTTTAGGATTTTATGGCTTCCGTAAGCAAGATGACATCAAATGGTCCGTACAAATGTTTGTTTATTCCCTAAATTATTTAACAATCTTATTTGTATCAATGATTGTAGTTACATTCTTCTAAGACAACGACATAATTGGATTTCTTTACGTTGAGATTTACTTTACTTAACTATAAAGTACAATCTAATTCACAAGGAAAGTGGGGGTTGTTTGTATGAAGAAACAGTGGCGACTGCTTTCGTTCGTTTCACTGCTGGCTTTACTGTTAGGGGGATGCGGTAAAGCCTTTCAATCTACTTTAATTCCGCAAGGAGAAGTAGCAAAAATGCAATATGATTTGCTCTTACTAGCAACTGCGATTATGGTAGGAGTAGTACTAGTAGTTACTATTATTTTCTTATATGTAATTGTGCGTTTCCGACAAAAGAAAGGTCAGGAAGATTATATTCCAGAGCAAGTTGAAGGGAATCACAAACTAGAAATTATTTGGACAGTTATTCCGATTATTCTTTTGTTAATCTTAGCTGTTCCGACGGTTACATATACATTCAAACTTGCTGATGTAAGTGCAATGGAGAAAAAGAATATTGATAAAGATACTATCGTTGTTGATGTAACAGCGAATCTTTATTGGTGGGAATTTTCTTATAAATCAGAAAAAATAGTAACTTCTCAAGATTTAGTCATCCCCACAGGTAAGAAAGTGTATTTGAATTTGAAGGGTGCCGATATTAAACATTCGTTTTGGGTTCCATCTTTAGCTGGGAAAATGGATACAAATACAGACAATGTGAACAAAATGTGGTTAAAGGCAGATAAATCGGGCACTTATAATGGTTTTTGTACAGAATTTTGCGGCCCATCACATTCTTTAATGCAATTCAAAGTGAAAGCTTTAGATGAAAGCGAGTACAAAAAGTGGCTTGCTGATATGAAGAAGATTGATGGGAAGAAAGAAGTAGCTTCAACAAAGGCGCAAGAGGGCCAAGAAATATTTAATAAAAGCTGTATTGGTTGTCACGCAGTTGGATCTAATGATAGTAGACCACCTTCCGCTCGTATCGCACCAAACTTAGCAAACTTTGCGGATCGCGATATGGTTGCCGGTATTGCCGAAAACAATGAAGAAAACTTAAAAAAATGGCTGAAAGATCCTGAAAATATGAAACCAGGAAATAAAATGACTGGTAAATATGGCAACTTAACGGATGATCAAGTTGATGCATTAAATGCATACTTACAAACGTTAAAAGTTGAAAAGTAAAGAGAGATTATTCGCGAAGGGGAGGTTGAAAACGTGAGTTCTGTAGCAAAAAAACAGGGGATGGGTGCTGTCATATGGGATTATTTAACGACAGTAGACCATAAAAAGATTGCCATTCTCTATTTAATTGCAGGTGGATTGTTTTTTATAATAGGCGGAATAGAAGCTCTATTTATTCGCCTTCAATTAGCGATTCCTAACAACGCTTTTCTTGTTGGGGATGCTTATAATCAAGTATTAACGATGCACGGTACAACAATGATTTTCCTCGCAGCTATGCCACTCGTGTTTGCATTTATGAACGCCGCTGTACCACTTCAAATTGGTGCACGTGATGTAGCGTTCCCGTTTTTGAATTCACTCGGATTTTGGTTATTTTTCTTTGGTGGAGTATTTTTAAATTTAAGTTGGTTTTTAGGTGGAGCACCTGATGCAGGCTGGACATCTTATGCATCTTTAGCTTTAGCCTCTAAAGGCCATGGTGTTGATTTTTATGTACTCGGCTTGCAAATCTCCGGTATTGGTACATTAATTGGAGGTATTAACTTCCTTGTAACCATTATTAATATGCGTGCGCCAGGAATGACGTATATGCGTATGCCGATGTTTACATGGACGACATTTGTAACATCTTCTCTAATATTATTCGCTTTTCCGCCGTTAACTGTAGGATTAGGACTTTTAATGTTAGATCGTTTATTTGGAACAAGTTTCTTTAATCCAGCATTGGGCGGGAATACGATTATATGGGAGCATTTATTCTGGATTTTCGGTCATCCAGAAGTATACATTCTTATACTCCCAGCTTTCGGAATATTCTCAGAAATCTTCGCGACATTTTCGAAAAAACGATTATTTGGTTATTCGTCGATGGTGTTCGCGACAGTATTAATTGGATTCTTAGGATTTATGGTATGGGCGCATCATATGTTTACTGTTGGACTTGGTCCAGTTGCAAATGCTATTTTCTCAGTTGCAACAATGGCGATTGCAGTACCGACCGGTATTAAAATATTCAACTGGCTCTTTACGATGTGGGGAGGAAGTATTCGTTTTACGACACCGATGATGTGGGCAGTAGCTTTCATTCCATCATTCGTAATGGGTGGAGTTACAGGGGTTATGCTAGCATCTGCACCAGCGGATTATCAATTTCATGATAACTATTTCGTAGTAGCTCACTTTCATTATGTAATTGTCGGCGGTGTTGTATTTGGTCTACTTGCAGGAGCTCATTATTATTGGCCACTGATGTTTAATAAAGTATTGAATGAAACGTTAGGAAAGATAACATTTTGGCTATTCTTTATCGGTTTCCATTTAACGTTCTTCATACAGCATTTCCTTGGTTTAATTGGTATGCCACGTCGTTACTACACATATCTTGAAGGCCAAGGGTTGGAAATGGGGAATATGATTAGTTCTATTGGAGCGGTATTTATGGCTCTTGGAACGATTGTTCTTCTATTCAATGTAATTAAAACGACAGTTTCAAAAGACAAGGCTGGTCGTGATCCATGGGATGCACGTACATTAGAATGGACGATGCCAGCACCAACACCAGAATATAACTTTAAACAATTACCATTTGTTCGCGGGTTAGATCCGTTTTGGATTGAAAAACGTGAAGGGAATAAAGAGATGACAGCGGCGGAACCAGTTGGTGATATTCATATGCCAAATCCATCATTTTCACCATTTATCATTTCTTTAGGATTGTTTATAGCGGCATTCGGTGCAATGTATATGCAGGGTGGAAAAGATAAGTTTTGGTTATTAGTAGCAATTATCGGTTTAATCATTACATTTGGCACAATGTTCCTACGTTCAGTAATTGATGATCATGGATATCATATTCATAAGGAAGATTTAGAAGATAAGGGGGGCAAGGCATAATGCATGTAGATGAAAAATTAACGAATGAAACATTTCCAGCAGAGCCTGAAAAAGCAACCCTTGAGGGGAAAAATAAGTTTGTCGGTTTTTGGTTATTTCTTGGAGGCGAAACAGTATTGTTCGCTTCCTTATTTGGCACATATTTGGCGTTAAAGAATTCTACAAATGGTGGACCAACATCTCAAGAGATGTTCCAAATGCCACTCGTTTTCATTATGACGATGCTTTTATTAACGAGTAGTTTAACGAGCGTTTATGCGATGTATCATATGAAAAACTTTAACTTTAAAAAAATGCAACTTTGGCTACTAGTAACAGTGTTGCTAGGTTTAGGGTTTTTAGCATTTGAGATATATGAGTTTTATCATTATACGCATGAATTTAAGCATACTATGAGAAGTAGTGCATTTGGTTCCGCGTTTTATGCTCTTGTTGGTACACATGGTCTCCACGTATTGTTTGGATTATGTTGGATTTTAACATTAATCTTTAGAAATGCGAAGAGAGGTCTAAATTTATACAATGCACCGAAGTTTTATGTTGCATCGATTTATTGGCACTTTATTGACGTAGTTTGGGTGTTTATTTTCACTGTAGTATATTTGATGGGAATGGTGGGATAAACAATGGCGATAAAGCAAACGAATAATCCTAAAGTTGATCTTGTTTATCGGAAGAGAAAAAGTGCGGAGGAAATGAAGCATCAAGTTATTACATTTGCATTAATGATTTTTTTAACATTAGTTGCATTTGCAGCAGTCGCATATCCGAAAACTTTTAGTCCGACTTTCTCAGTACCATTTATTTTACTATTAGCAGTGGTACAAGTAATTTTTCAATTGTATTATTTTATGCATATGAGTCATAAAGGACATGAAGCGGCAAGTTTCTTTCTTTATTCTGGTCTGTTGATCGGGTTAATTACAATTTTAGCTTTTATGACAATTGTGTGGATTTGAAAAGTGAAAAATAAGGGAGCTTGTGTTGGCACAGCTCCCTCTTCTTATTATGTGAAAGGATAACCTTAAGAAGGTAGGTGTAACAATGAGTAACTTGTGGATATTTGGTTTTCAAGCTCTATGGAGTCCAATCTTTTTATTATTTATGCTTTCGATTCTTATTGGGTACTTTTTAATTATTGGGCCATATAGAATGCGATTTGAAAATGCGAGGAAGGTAAGTAAGAAGCAAATTTTTTATTTTACGACCGGGATTGTTCTTTTGTATCTTGTAAAGGGAGGGCCTATTGATTTAATTGGTCATATTATATTTAGTGCACATATGTTTGAAATGGCAGTTATGTATATTGCAGTTCCACCGTTATTGTTGCTTGGTATACCAGATTGGTTATATCGTTATATTACTTCTTTTAAGTTCGTTCAAATTATATTAAAGATATTTGTTAAACCACTTATTGCATTGTTTGTATTTAATGGCCTGTTTTCTTTTTATCATTTACCAGTTGTTTTTGATACAGTAAAACAAAGTCAAATTGCTCATCCTATTTGTCTCGCTATATTGTTCTTTACGGCAATCATGATGTGGTGGCCGATGCTAAATCCATTACCAGAATATCAAACATTAAGTGATATAAAGAAACTTGGTTATATGTTTGCTAACGGTATATTATTAACGCCAGCTTGTGCGTTAATCATTTTTGCAACTGCACCGTTATTTGCAACCTATACGGATCCGGCTGCTTGGATGAAGGCGATGGAACTTTGTGTACCCGCGGGAACTTTATCAGATTTAAATATAACGGGACCAGAATTTTTACACTGGATGCCAGTCGTACAAGACCAACAAACAGGTGGCATCATTATGAAAATTGTCCAGGAAATAGTGTATGGCACAATTATAGGCTATGTATTCTTTCGATGGGCGCGTCGAGAGCGTGAAAAGGATAAAGAGCAGTTGCAACAATTGCCGCCGTATTTACAGACTAAGTAAAAAAGTGTATGGGTTTCCATACACTTTTTTAGTTTTAGTTTTAGTAAACTATAAAAAGATTGAATTTTCAATTTATTTATGTTAAGTTAGTGTAGGCATGTACTAAAAGTGGATATAAGATTTACTACTAGCTTTAATACGTAATGATTCCATGTGTAGTGCAAGTTTTTTAGAGAGTTACAAATTTATATTGTTATCTTTAATAAACAAGAACTATTTTAAGGGGGAATTTAAATGGGTAGTAGTGGAAGTATGGTAAAGCCAATTAGTGGTTTTTTAACAGCATTAATACAATATCCAGTACCGGTAGTAGAGTCACGTGCAGACATTGATAAACAAATTAAACAGATCATAAAAACAATTTATTCAACTAAATCAGGGTATCCTGGATTGGAATTGATAGTATTTCCAGAATATAGTACACAAGGGCTTAATACAAAAAAATGGACTACAGAAGAGTTTTTATGTACAGTTCCTGGGCCAGAAACAGACTTGTTTGCTGAGGCATGTAAAGAGTCTGAGGTATATGGTGTTTTTTCTATAATGGAAAGAAACCCTGATGGTGGAGAACCGTATAATACAGCAATAATTATTGATCCACAAGGTGAAATGATTTTGAAGTATCGTAAGCTAAATCCTTGGGTGCCAGTCGAACCTTGGAAAGCTGGAGATTTAGGCTTACCTGTTTGTGATGGACCTGGAGGAAGTAAATTAGCTGTTTGTATTTGTCATGATGGTATGTTTCCTGAAGTAGCTCGTGAAGCAGCTTATAAAGGTGCAAATGTCTTGATTCGTATTTCTGGATATAGCACACAAGTTAGTGAACAATGGATGTTAACTAATCGTTCGAATGCATGGCAAAACTTAATGTATACATTGTCAGTGAACTTAGCGGGTTATGATGGGGTATTTTATTACTTTGGTGAAGGACAAGTATGTAATTTTGATGGGACTACTTTAGTGCAGGGACACCGAAATCCTTGGGAGATTGTTACTGCCGAAGTATATCCAGAGCTAGCAGATCAGGCTAGATTAGGATGGGGTCTCGAAAATAATATATATAATTTAGGTTCAAGGGGATATGTAGCGACTCCTGGAGGGGTGAAAGAAAACCCGTATACGTTTGTAAAAGATTTAGCTGAAGGTAAATATAAGGTTCCTTGGGAAGATGAGATTAAAGTAAAGGATGGAACTATTTATGGGTATCCAGTCAAAAAGACGATTCATTCTTAAGTAAGATAAATAGAAAAAGCGCATCACTATGATGCGCTTTTTCTATTTACTCAATGATTTGGAACTCTTTTAACTCTTTTTCGATATTTTGTAGGAGTTGTTCGCTTTTTTGAAGTACATTCGTTGGGAAAGTTTCACCATCACCATATTCAACGCCGTGAGGATAATAATGTTTTCCTAATAAGGGGGGAAGTAGCTTTATATCAGCGTGTCTGCTACCAACATCACCTTCAACAGCCAAACCTTGTACGCGCAAATAATAAATATCATTTAATATTTCAAATTTATAATCGTATGTAACTCGTTCATAATCCCACTGTCCAGCAAGTACAAAATGGTTCTTTTCCATAATCTCTGTTAATAGTGTTAAATCAACGACTGCCCCATTAAATTTCGTATTTGTAAATTGCATATAATACCTCCTCTTTTCATGTTACATCATTATTTTTATAATAGTACGAATAATAAGAAAGCGCAATTCATATTGAGAGAAAAGGTAGAATCCAGACTTTTTTTGCGAAAATATGATATAGTGAAAAGAGTACGGTACACACAAAAAAGGAAAGAAAAGGATTTGTGTATATCTCAATTTTATGTTTTGTGCAGGAGGTATATCGATTGAAGAAATTATTGCGTATCGTAATGATTACATTTTTAATTTTAGCTGTTGATTTATACGGAAAATTACTCGTTTCACAATATATATTAACCCCATCTCAATCAAAGCAAGAAAATAAAATTGTGAAAAAGAAAAAACAAGTAAATGAAGACTCTTCCGATACTGTTTTAAATATGATTGGTGGGGACTCTGAAAATTTATTAGCAAAATGGGGCGAACCATCTCGAATAGAGCCATCTGCTTACGGATATGAATGGTGGGTATATAATCAAGATTTAACTAAGTATGTGCAATTTGGAGTTGCAGAACGAAAAGTTGTAACGGCGTATGTCGCTGGTGAGCAAGTTAAGGTGCCGCCTTATTATATAAATGAAAAGTATGAAGAAGTGTATAAAAAGAGTCCACTCTCGCATGAGATTTCGTTAAAAAGAGGGAAAAATAGTTATCAATTTGAGTTATCTGACACGGAAGTGATGGAACAACCATTAATACCTGTAGAAGATGGCTGGGCACAATTATATTTTGATCATTTTACACATGAGCTTGTTGGTGTTCGTTATATGGATGATGAAACGTTATTACGCCAAAGACCGTATCAGCTTGTTTATTCGGGTGAATTACTAGCTGAACAACCATTGACTCCAGATAAAATGAAACAAATAGAGAATGGGAATATGCAACAAATTTTTGATTTAACAAATATTATTCGAAGTCGCTATAAGTTACCGCTGCTAGCTTGGGATCAACAAACAGCAGAGGTGGCTATAGGGCATAGTAAAGATATGAAGGATAATAATTACTTTTCACACGATTCACCTACACTAGGTACGTTAGGAGATCGTTTACAGCGCGGGAAAGTAGGGTTTCAACTTGCTGGTGAGAACATAGCGGCGCAGCATAGTGATGGAATTGCGGCGGTGCAAGGTTGGCTAAATAGTGAAGGGCATAGAAAGAATGTATTAAATGAACAATTTACAGGATTAGGTGTTGGGGTATACGATAAGTTTTATACACAAAACTTTATTCGAAAATAAAGTGAAATTTTAAGTTGTGTAGGGGACACCTCACGTTTAAGTACTTCGTATTCACTGAAGTGTAGGTCGGAATCTTACCGTATGCAAATAGCAGGATAAAAAGGTGCATGAATCGTCTAAAAATAGGCGAACCATGTGCCTTTTTTTTCTTACTATATAGTAGATATACATGAAGAGGTGAGGATTATGCCAACAACAAAAGGGCCGTTACATCCATCGGTTCAACAGTTTAAAGAGTTTGTAAACCATCACCCTAAAATGGTTCATGAGGTTAGAAGTGGTCACAAAACTTGGCAACAGTTTTATGAAGAATGGTACTTACTTGGTGAAGAAGATCCGATATGGGCAACTTTTAGGCCTGATGGAGCGCCAGCTTTTTCTTCGGTAAAAGAAAATAAACAAGAAAAAGAAAAAGATAATCGAACTGAAGAGGAAAAAACTGCTGATGTGATGGGACAAATGCTTTCTTTCTTTAAAAAGCTAGATGTGGAACAGATGCAACACCATTTAGCTAATGTGACGAGTGCTATTGGTAGTGTGCAACAAGTTTTTCAACAATTTCAAGGGAAGCCCGCGCGGCAAGAAGAAAGTACTTCCGAAAATAATCCATTTTTCTTTCAGAAGGATTAGGGGGAAAGCGGATGAGAGCAGAAATTATGGAGTTTATAAAGGCTGATGAGGATTTATCTCGCTATATTAGGGAGCAACCGTACTGGTATAGAAAACTAACGCGAAACCCTGAAGAAAAAGAGGCATTTGAGTTAGCGGCTATGCAGCATTTCAAAAAAACGATACCAGATAAAGTTGAGAAATTTCAAAACCAATTGGCAGTTGCCTCCATTATGATCGATATGTTTCAGTATATGAAGCAGCAAAATACAACATAATTGGAAGGGAAAACTATGTCCGTCATGCAGAACTTTTGATACAATAGAAGCGGATTATTTAAAAAGGAGTTGCAGCATGAGCATGACGGAAATTTGTTTAGTACGACATGGACAAACTGATTGGAATTTTCAAGAGATTATTCAGGGACGTGAAGATATTCCACTTAATGAAGTGGGAAAGAAGCAAGCAAGTCAAAGTGCAGTTGCTTTGCAAGCGGAAGCATGGGATGTAATTATAAGTAGCCCATTAATTAGAGCGCACGAAACAGCTAAGGAAATTGCAGGGGCTGCAGGATTGCAATCGATTTTATTAGATGAGCGATTTGTTGAACGTAATTTTGGTGAAGCTTCTGGGAAGCCGGTTGCGACTGTTAGGGAGCTAATTGCAGAAGGTAAAGTAGAAGGTATGGAGCAAGATGACGAGATTGTAACTCGTTGCTTTGCTGCTATAAAAGATGTTGCAGAAACTCATTCTGGCAAACGTATTATCATTGTAGCTCATTCACATGCGATAAAAGCAATTTTACATGCAATTGCACCGGAAGATATTTCGTTTAAGACACCATTAAAAAATGCATGTATTAGTTATGTGAAAGAAAATAGTGGGAAATGGGATGTTCTGAAATATAATATTGCGGAACATATTAATGTATAAGTATGTGCTGGGATTATACGGAAAATAGTTAGAGTGATATCTTTCTGTTTAGTGAGACACTTCAATTAGTAGTTCTATTCTAAATGTGGTATGATGAATACTCGGAGGTGTCTCTCATGATTGTAGCGACGCTGGAAAGCGTATTGATATTAGATAAGGCAGAGCAGCTTGCAAAAGCGATTATCTGTTCAGATATAGCAGAAGACTATCGTAAGTGTTATAAAGAATTGCATGAAGATATGGAAGTTCAGACGTTAATTCAGCAATTTACAGCGATGAAAGAACGATATGAAGAAGTGCAACGTTTCGGTAAATACCATCCTGATTATACTTTCGTTTCGACGAAAATGAGGGAGTTAAAGCGTTCTGTAGACTTACATGATAAGGTTGCAGCTTTTAAACGAGTAGAAACAGCTTTGCAAAAGTTGTTAGATGAAGTTAGTGTAGCAATCGGTTCTGAGGTGTCTTCTTCCATCAAAGTTCCAACAGGAAATCCATTTTTTGATGCTGGTGGCTGTGGTGGTGGTTGTGGTACCGGCGGAGGTTGTGGCTGTAAAACGGGGTAAATTACCCCGTTTTTTAGAAGATAGAAGAAAACGTATACAGAGTTTGTCCTGTAATGTCATAAATTTCTGATTGGTTTTCATAAAATATAAAATATATGTTTTTAAAAGGAGAAGATGGAGAAGATTATGTTCGGGCAACGACAAAGTATGATTGTTTATTTACATTCATTGAAACATGCCAAGATTTTAAGGAAATATGGTAACATACATTACATATCAAAACGCTTAAAATACGCAGTAGTATATTGTGATATGGAACAAATTGAGCATATGATGCAAAAGTTGAACAAACTTCCTTTTGTGAAGAAGATAGAACAGTCGTACCGCCCGTATTTAAAAACGGAATTTGAAAATTCACGTCCTGATCGGGCAAAAGAATACGATTATAGTTAATAGAAAAAATCCCCTGCTAATTTTAGTAGGGGATTTTTTTACTTGAAATAACACTTTATTTCATTGGAGGAATGAAATTATTCATTCGTAAAATACCAATTAAATGATTGAAAAACAGTTCTTTTTCTGGGAAAGTTGTGGATGGTTTTACCGTAAAGGTAGTCACTTTTCTTCCTAGTTGTTCTGCCGTTTCTTCAAATAAAATGACGCGTTTACTTTTTTTATTTTCAAGTACAGGAATGCCTTCACGACATATGTATAATGGTTGGAAATCACCAGTAGTAGTTGGTTTTAATATTACAACAAGTGAGCACACTTTTTTTTCATTTTTAATCGTTTCAAATTGTAACATATGTGTTATACGTTCTTGATTTGCTTTGGCAATTTCAAGTAATTCATATAAATCAGAGTAGCCTTCTCCGAGTTCTATAAAGCGTTGAATCATATTTTTTTCCTCCTCTTTCTTTTATTTACTGTACCATCTCACTTTTTAAATGAAAAGTAGACAAAGAAAAAAAACCCTGCAAAGCAGGGCCCTTCTTATACTAGCATGTACTAGTAAGAAGGCAAAGGGAGAGGAGAAACCGGAGGAAGAACTTATGGGGAAACGTAAGTCTTCTCCGCGGTTGGCAACAACATCGAAGGTGATGTTGTTATAATTATTTATGTCCAATCTAAATGAAGATATACATCATGAAATTAAATTTTATGTTTGGCTTTTTATTTTTCTTTTTTTTATTTTATGATAGGATAAAAAAGATAAAGTGAAACGAATATACATAATGGGTTCGTGTTAGCGCATAGTGAGATGAATACATAAAAATGCAGAGCGGTTATTTTAAGCCAAAGTTCTCCTATTGTTCGTTGAGAAATGAATGGAAAATTTCATGGAATAGTATAGTTTGGTAGCGGTTACCGAATGGAGAAAGGTTTTCTATAATTGCTCGATAGATTGAAATAAAGGTAGTGACAACAGATGAGAGTAGTTTCAGGAAAATGTAAAGGGCATCCACTAAAAGCGGTGCCAGGTAATACAACACGTCCAACGACAGATAAAGTAAAAGAATCAATCTTTAATATGATAGGTCCTTATTTTGATGGTGGTATCGCTCTTGATTTATTTGGCGGTAGTGGTGGTCTTGGAATCGAGGCTATAAGTAGAGGGATTGATAAAGCAATTTTTGTTGATCGAGATAATAAAGCGATAAAAGTAATCCATCAAAATTTAGAAAGTTGTCGAATACAGGAACAAGCTGAAGTATATCGAAATGATGCAGAACGTGCGGTAAAGGCTCTTATAAAACGTGAAATATCATTCGATCTTATATTAATTGATCCTCCATATAAAGATCAAAAAATTGTATCTTTAATTAGTGTGATGGATCAACATGGATTGCTACATAGAGATGGATTAATTATGTCAGAGCATGGTAATGATGTAGTTTTACCTGATTCTATAGGGAGTCTTGTAAAAGTAAGAGCTGAAAATTATGGGATTACAGCAATATCGATTTATAAGTATGAAGGTGAGGGGACGGAATGACTAGTATAGCTATTTCTTCGGGAAGTTTTGATCCAATTACCCTTGGGCATCTGGATATTATTAAAAGGGGAGCAAAAGTATTTGATGAGGTATACGTAGTAGTTTTAAACAACTCGTCAAAAAAACCGTTCTTTTCAGTTGAAGAGCGCTTAGATTTAATTCGAGAAGCAACAAAGGATATCCCGAATGTAAAAGTAGATTCACATAGTGGACTACTAGTGGAGTATGCGAAAATGCGTAATGCAAACGCGATTTTGCGTGGGTTACGAGCGGTTTCTGATTTTGAATATGAGATGCAAATTACTTCTATGAATCGAAAATTAGATGAAAATATTGAAACCTTTTTTATTATGACAAATAACCAATATTCATTTTTAAGCTCGAGCATTGTAAAAGAAGTTGCGAGATATGGAGGAAGCGTAGTAGATCTTGTACCTCCTGTTGTAGAACGTGCTTTAAAAGAAAAGTTTCAAACCCCGTTAAAGTGAACGGGGTTTTTCTTTGTTGCTACGAAAAAATAATAAGATAACATATACATATAAACAAAATAAAGTAAAGATCGGTCCATAGTGTACAAAAGATGTCCAAATTTCTTGCAGTATAGAAGAATGATTCGATAAAAATACGGGGATATCTTTTTGCATAGGTGAAAAAGAGCTTACTTTTTCATAAAATGGTTTCCAAAATATAAAAGTAAAAATAGGAGCCAGAATACTTTGGATAATTCGTGCGAAAAAATAGGGCTTAAATCGGATGTCTGTTTCAGCTAATATGCTAGCAACTTGTGCCTGAATAGAAAGGCCGCTAAACGCTAAAATAAAGCTTGTTACCATAGCTTGCTGCAGGAGGGGTGTTTCATTTATTTGACTAATCATTTGGCTACCGAGTGTCATTTCAAAAATGCCTGATAAGATTGGAATACTAAATTCTGTAGTTAGTTGGAAGAATGATAAAATATGTTGCATAATAAAAGAAAGTGCTGCTGTAATATGAAATACAGTAATCATTTTATTTAAAACAGAGAATAAAATAATAAATCCACCAATCATAAGTAATGTTTGAATAGAAGAAACGATAGCGTCCCCAAGTAATTTTCCTAATGGTCTTTTTTCTTGCATGCGCGTCTCGTGTAGGACTGAAAAAGGGTTTTGAAAAGGACGTTTTTTAGTAGGATGTTGATCCTTCGTGGAAATATTGTTATTGCCGTAAAAACGCATCAATAACCCGACGGCAAAGTTACTTAAATAATGTGCAGCAGCTAATACGATTCCTAATTTTGGATTATTGAAAAAACCGATAGAAACAGCTCCAAAAATAAAAAGTGGATTAGATGAGTTTGTAAAAGATACGAGGCGTTCTGCTTCGATTTGTGTTAGCTGATTACTTTTACGTAGTCTAGCGCTTAATTTGGCGCCAGCAGGGAATCCAGAAGCCATTCCCATTGCCCAAACAAATCCGCCTATCCCTGGAACGCGAAAAAGTGGTCGCATGAGTGGTTCTAATATAACACCTATAAATTTTACAACACCAATACTAATTAGAAGTTCCGCAATGATGAAAAACGGTAAAAGTGAAGGGAATACAACTTCCCACCATATATTTAACCCTCGAATGGAAGCTTGCAAAGCAGCTTGGGGGTGAAGTACAAGAGAAAAGGTTAAAAACAGTGTTGATATGGTAAGAAAAGCCGTTTTCCATTTTTCATACATGTAAGTAAATCCCCCTTTGTCCCAAAAAACGTTCATTTCAGTATACGTGGATACGTAGTGCATTTAGACCATAAGTATGAAAAAGGAATGAAAAAAATTAAAGGGTGAGAAAAATGAAAGAACCGAAAATTGGTTTAGCTCTTGGATCTGGGGGCGCAAAAGGGTTTGCGCATATTGGTGTTATAAAAGTTTTAAGAGAAAATGGTATACCGATTCATATGATTGCAGGAAGTAGTATGGGGGCTTTAGTAGGTACGTTTTATGCAGCTAGCTCAAACGTTGAAAGGTTGTATAAACTGGCAAATGTTTTTAAGAGGAAATATTATTTAGATTTTACAGTTCCGAAAATGGGATTTATTGCTGGAAAACGTGTCAAAGATATGATTAAAATGTTTACATATAATAAAAATTTAGAAGAGTTAGATATCCCGACGGCTGTTGTGGCTACTGACATCTTGAAGGGGGAAAAAGTAGTTTTTACAAGTGGTCCTGTTGCAGAGGCTGTGAGAGCTAGCATATCTGTACCTGGAGTGTTTGTACCAGAAAAAATAGATGGACGATTATTGGTGGATGGCGGAGTGATTGATCGCATTCCAGTATCGGTTGTGAAAGAGTTAGGTGCCGATATTGTTATTGCTGTTGATGTATCGCCGATTAAAGTGAATGGAGAGGTTACGTCTATTTATGATGTAATTATGCAGAGTATTGAAATTATGCAACATGAGCTGGTGATGAATCGACAAATTGCATCGGATTTAATGATGCGACCAGCTGTAGAACAATTTAGTTCACGTGCTTTTACAAACATTGAAGACATTATTCGAGTTGGAGAAGTAGAGGCGGAAAAACATGTTGCAAATATTTATTTATTAATTGAGCAGTGGAAGGAGAAACATAATGTTTAAGCGTTTTCGGTTTATATATGCAATTTTAATAGGGGTTATATTGGCGATGTTACTTGTTTACGTACGTTTACCGTATTATGTAACAAAACCAGGAATGGCGGCCAAATTAGAGCCTTACGTTCAAGTTGAGGGTGGAACGAAAGAATCCGGTGATTTTATGCTTGTTACGGTTTCAATGGGACCAGCAAATGTGGTGAATTTAATAGCGGCACAGTTTAATAAATATACACATATTTCGAAAGCGGAAGAAATATTGCAAAAAGGTGAGAGTGATGAAGAATATCAATTCCGCCAAAATTATGCGATGAAAGATTCGCAAAATGCAGCAATCTATAATGCGTATAAACGTGCAAACCGTACTGTTTCTTTTGAAAATAAAGGTGTATTGGTTGCAGGAGTAGCGAAAGGGATGCCGTCAGAAGGAAAGCTTAAGCTTGGAGATGTCATCATAGCTGTCGACGGAAAAACATTTGAAAAGACGGAGCAATTTATTGAATATATGACAGGGAAAAAAGAAGGGGAAGCAGTAAATATTGAGTACAAGAGAAATGGAAAACAGTTAAAAGAAAATTTAAATGTAAAGGCCATTCCGAATGGAAATGGGCGTGTTGGTATAGGGGTTTCTATCGTTACTGAAAGAGAATTAGTGGTAGATCCGAAAGTGAAAATTGATTCTCATGAAATAGGCGGACCATCGGCAGGCCTAATGTTTACATTAGAAATATATAATCAACTTGTGGAAGATGATTTAACAAGAGGGCATGAAATAGCTGGAACAGGGACGATAAATGAAAAGGGAGAAATTGGCCCGATTGGTGGTATTCAGCAAAAAGTGGTTGCTGCAAGTGATGCTGGTGCTGAAGTGTTCTTTGCGCCAAATGAAAAAGGTGCGGAGAAATCGAATTATAAAGATGCGCTTGAGGCTGCGAAAGATATTAAAACAAAAATGAAAGTTGTACCAGTTGATACGCTGGATGATGCATTGCTGTATTTGGAAAAAATGGGCGAGAAAAAATAAACCTCTCTGAAAAAGAGAGGTTTATTTATAGAAATTTTGCAGTTGTTTCATCATAACGAATTGGATGGTGTGTTGCATCTTGTTTTAGTAGTTGTGTTCGTAATGGTTCTTGCATGATGGAGAAATATACAGAATTGGCTTTTCGCTCTATATGTAAAGTAGGATGGTCAAATGTTTTTGTATGGGTAAGGATGGGAAGCTCTATTTTTTTTTTGTTTTTTGAAAGGTAAGTTTGTCCTTTTTGTGACATGCCTAGTAGACGAATGTACGGTGCATGCTGCTCTATATTTGCGCTATGTATTTCTTCTTTTGTTGTATTTGTTAAAATGTGTGTACAAGCTCTTTGTAATCTAGTCCATGTATAACGCTTCGTTTTTAATGCTTCCATGAATGAATGGAAGGAGGAACTGTTTTGTATTTTTGATAAAATACGATGCTCTAAACCTTCTTCTATTTCATATATATGTCGTAAGTCTTCTGGAGACATCGTCATGAGTTTGTATTTAAAAAATGAAAAGTATTGTTCCCAATTATGTAATATCCCGTAGTTTTGTTTGTAACTTGCTAAAAGAGAAGCAGTCGCTTTTGGGATAAAAGGCTCAATTTCTGTAAAAGAACTATTTTCGCTAAAAAGTTGTTTACGAATACTAGTTGCGCTTGCAATATGTTGGTCGCTAAATGTTTCATCATGATAATGAGATGCGAATCTTTTTATCGTTTGTGCTTGCATAGAACTATTTTGTAAGAAAATTGATTTCATGTATTGGAATCCTAATATGTTATTCGGTTGTGACATGTCTATGTTTTTTTCGGATGGTAAAATGTGTAGGAAGGCTTCAGATGTAGCTTTTGCGTAACTGTTACCTGCATTCATAAATTGCTTTACAAGATGATTAAAAGTATCTTCTTCATTTTTTTGCACAGAGATGGTGTTATGAAAATTTTCAATCTGCCCATCTTCACTACCGAAACAAATTTCAGAAACACGCAGGGCGTTTAAAATAGAAATAGCGCCATTTGCAAAGGTTTCAGCCTTTTGTGTTGAGAAGGCGTATGGAAGCTCTACAACAAGGTCTACACCGCATGATAAGGCCATTTTGGTACGATACCATTTGGATATGAGTGCTGGCTCACCACGCTGTAAAAAAGGGCCACTCATAACAGCGATTGTAATATCGGCGTGTGTTAACTTTTTTGTTTGTTGCACATGATAATCATGACCGTTATGAAAAGGGTTATATTCAACAACAATGCCACTGGCTTTTATGGTAATCTCTCCTTTCGATGTAGCATCTTTTTCAAAAACGTGATACTCTATATATTATTTACTATGATGACTTCATTATAGTGTAAAGAAAAAACATTGACAAATATAAAATGGCTAGCTATAATTTTGTTTGTTGCCTTGAGGTGATATGATATGAAATGGTCCATCCATCAATTGAATAAATTGAGAAATAAAGGATTGACATTGGATGAGATGGTAGATGTAAGTGAGCTGCAAGAGGTCGAGAAAGATATTCGTGAAATTAATCCTGCTCATGTAACAGGAAGAGTTGATTTTGGCTCCGGTAAGTTTACGTTCCATCTACATATAACTGGAAGCATGGTTTTACCATGTTCTCGCTCTTTAGTAGATGTGACATTACCATTTGACATTAAAACAACTGAGGTGTTCCAAACTTCACAAGAAGAATTTGAAACTGAAGCTGAAATTCATTGTTTAGAAGGAGAAGTACTTGACTTACTGCCCGTAATCAAGGAAAATATACTTTTGGAGATTCCAATGCAAATTTTCAGTGATGATGTTTCTGGTGGAGCACCGATGCAAGGTCAAGACTGGCAAGTGATTTCGGAAGAAAACAAAGAAAAGACTGTTGATCCACGATTAGCAGGACTTGCAAAGTTTTTTGACAAATAATCGGAAGACTGGTTTAGGCCTTCATATGAAAATAACTATTTCTTTTAAGGAGGTGGGAAGAATGGCTGTACCTTTTAGAAGAACTTCTAAAACAGTAAAAAGAAAGCGTCGTACGCATTTCAAATTATCAGTACCTGGTATGGTAGAGTGCCCAAGCTGTGGTGAAGCGAAATTAGCTCACCGTGTATGTAAAGCATGCGGTACTTACAAAGGTAAAGAAGTAATCAGCAAGTAATTGCGGGAAAATAAACGTAGAAGATATCTTCTGCGTTTATTTTTTTTGTCTTATTCTTTATTTGTTGTATTCTATCTTTTCTAGTAACTGCATATGCTTAATAAAAAATGCATAGGGAGGACTAGAGAGATGGCGACAACAAGACAAGATGCTTGGACTGATGATGAAGATTTGCTTCTGGCAGAAGTAGTACTCCGGCATATTCGAGAAGGTGGAACGCAATTATCTGCCTTTAAAGAAGTGGGAAGACATTTATCTCGTACACCAGCAGCATGTGGCTTTAGATGGAATTCTTACGTTAGAAAGCAATACAAAGAACGTATTGAAGAAGCGAAGCAACTACGTAAAGTAGAAAATTATGAAGTAAAAGAGACAAAGGTAGTAGAGCCTACGTCAATTACATTGAATGATGTTATTGATTTCTTGCAAAATTATAAAGATGAAAACTCTTTAATGGTGTTGCAACAGCAAATTGAATCGTTACAAACAGAGAGAGAGAGTCTTTTGGAGCGATTATCAGTATATGAGGAAGAGTATAGAACATTGCTTGATTATATCGATCAAAAAAGAAGTGTAATGGTAGCGGAAAGAAATAGCGCTCGTTCGAATGGGAAATTAGAAAAGTTAAAGAAATAAAAAAACAGCTGCTATGTAGCTGTTTTTTTATTTCTTATGCAGACTCTTCGTTTGTAACCGTATTCAAATTTGTTTCTGGGTTCCAAACATAAAAATCACCATCAGGTACTGATACAGGCTGGAAATTTAATTTATCCCAAAAACCAGCTGAATGGATACGTGCGATCGTTTTAATTGGGAACTGTAGCCCCTTCGCATAATTTACAAGCATTTCTCCGAATCCTTGTTTTTGGAAAGTCGGTAACACTTCAAGTTTATAGAGTTCTAGGTAAGTACCTGTAATTTCGAATGGTTCTCCGCCGTTCCTTTTCATATATAGACTCATACGTGCAATTAGTGATCCGCCATAATAAATACCGTAAAATGGAGATTCACTATCGTTTTCAATAATGTTTGCCTGTAATTCTTCTAACATGGATAGTTCTTGAGCTCCGCAACCTTTAAATTTTTTAAATTCGTCTAATGTTTTATAATTGATGAGCAAGCGCTCAACTTTTGGGAATCCCATAACATCACATCCTTTTATTGTCTCATTGAATGCAGAAAAGTAAAAATATTTATAATAATATTATAACTCATTTTTTTATTTTTATGAAGAAGATAGTATATTTCTTTTATTATTTTTTTGAGGATTTGCTAAACTAAGAGTAGAAGCATATTAATAGGTAGTATATACATATTGAAAGTAGAGGTTGCATTTGTTTGTTAAAGAGCAATGAAATTGTAAACTATGTTCATGGAATTGAGAAAGGTAAAGTGAAACTGTAATCGGTGGGATTTGTTCACCTTTAGTTAATTATGATTCCGCACCAATCAGGCGTTTGCGGGATAAAAAGGGGGAGGGAAAGGGACTTGTGTAACGTATTTATATGAGTTCCTTGTGTGAAAATGAAAATCGGAGTTGTGGGACCAGGAGCTATCGGTCTGTTATATGCATTTTATTTACAAAAAAGTAATCAAGATGTTACGTTGTTTACAAGGACAGCTAAACAGGCTGAGGAATTGAATAGAACGGGTGTAACTTGTATGAGGGAGGAAAAACGTGAAACCGTATTCCCACCTGTTTTACCAATAGAAAGTATGCTAGACCAGAAGCTAGACTATATATTTATTGCTGTTAAGCAATATCATATAACTGACATACTACCTTTTGTGCGAGGGGAATCCTCATTAATCTTTTTGCAAAACGGAATGTCGCACCTTCATGCTATGCAGCAAATAAGGAATAAAAATATTGCGGTTGGGATTGTAGAGCATGGTGCAAAAAAAGAAGAAAGCCATATCGTTTATCATACGGGGATAGGTGTAACGAAGTTTGGAATCGTGCACGGCCAGTCTATACATTTTGAAAAAATATTTAATTGCTTTCCATTTCCTCATTTTCCGATTCAAATAGAAGATGATTGGAAGGATGTCATGCACAAAAAATTAGTAGTTAATGTATGTATCAATCCATTGACAGCATTATTACAAGTCCAGAACGGAGAGTTGATTACGAACCCGTTTTTTTATCGATTGATGGAGCAAGTTTTTCAGGAAGTCGTTTTTCTTGTTAAAGAAGAAAAAGAAATGGTATGGAAAATGGTACATCGCGTATGTGAAAGAACGTCTCGTAATACATCATCTATGCTGGCAGATGTAAGGGCAAATAGACAAACGGAAATCGGTGCGATTGTTGGATATGTATTAGAAGAAGCTAAGAAACAGCAACGATCTGTTCCGACACTGCAATTTTTGTTCGATGCAATAAAAGGATTAGAAGTAAAAGAATAAGTGTAATTCTTTGCTTTTACGTGCAACATTGACTACAATGTGGATTGGTGAGAGAACAGGATACGAAAGGAAGAATTATATGGAGATAAAAGAAATCTCTGTTCCGCAACAAGGTGTTGTAGCGGACTATATGAACGGTAAAAAAGAGATACAGTCGTGTTTTGACTATATGTTAACAGAAGATGCTTTTAAACAGCGTGTACATGATTTGTGTGAGAGGGAGTTTTTCCGCCAAGACTTAGTAGCGCATTTATTAGAATATAATACAAAATTACAAGCGGGAGAAGCTACGATTCAAAATGTAAAAGCGCTTGGAGATGAAAATACATATGTTGTTATAGCTGGACAACAAGCTGGGTTATTAACTGGACCACTTTATACAATTCATAAAATTATTTCAGTTTTACAGCTTGCGAGGGAAAAGGAAGAAAGTTTAGGTGTTAAAGTCGTTCCTGTTTTCTGGATTGCTGGTGAAGACCATGATATGGATGAAATTAATCATACTTTTGTAACGAAGAATAAAAAAATAAAAAAGACTATTTTTCATGACCGTAATCCGAAAGTGGCGAGTGCTTCAGAGTCCGAGCTTTCTTTGGAAGACTGTAGAAAGTGGATTGAAGAAATTTTCAAAACATACCCTGAAACGAATTTTACAAAGGATGTACTGCAATTTATTGATGATTCTTTGGGGAAATCGAATACGTATGTAGATTTCTTTGCCCATCTTATTATGAAAATGTTCGTTAATTCTGGTTTAATTCTTGTTGATTCGCATCATCCTGAATTAAGAAAATTAGAAGTGCCGTTTTTCAAGCGAATTATAGGTAAGTATAAAGAAGTGCAAGAGGGGCTTCATAACCAACAGGAAGTAATTAAAGAATTAGGATATAAACCAATTATTGAAACAAAGTATAATGCAGTACATATATTCATGGAAATTGATAATGAGCGAGTATTACTTGAAGACGATCAAGGGAAGTTTGTAGGGAAGGATGGAGCGTATTCCTTTTCATATGAGGAATTGATGGAAGAGATGGAAAGAAGTCCGGAACGCTTTAGTAATAATGTTGTAACGCGCCCTCTTATGCAAGAGTATCTATTTCCTACGCTTGCGTTTATTGGAGGACCAGGGGAATTAGCTTACTGGAGTGAATTGCAACAAGTTTTCCATACGATTGGTTTCCAAATGCCGCCTGTCGTTCCGCGTATTACAATCACTTATGTAGAGAGGGATATAGCGACAGATTTATACGATTTGCAATTGCAAGACAGTGATCCGTTTTTAAATAACGTAGATAAGTTGCGTGAAAACTGGTTATCTAATCAAATAGAGGAACCGATAGATGATCGATTTGTAGAGGCGAAAAAAGAAATAATTGATATCCATACGTCATTACAACAGTTTGTGAAGAAAATAGATCCTGGATTAAGTGCGTTTGCAGGGAAAAATGAATTCAAAATTAATGAACAAATTGAACTGTTGGAAAGAATGTTGAAAAGAAATGTTGAGAAAAAACATGAAGTACAGCTAAATAAATTCCGTCGCATACAATTTGCACTTCGTCCATTAGGGGCGCCGCAAGAGCGTGTGTGGAATGTATGTTACTATTTAAATCAGTTCGGTTTGGATTTCGTTGATCGTGTAATGGAAAAACCGTTTTCTTGGGACGGAAAACATCATGTTATAAAACTATAGAATCTTGCTCTTAGGAGCAGGATTTTATTTTTGTCCTGTTGAATTTACTGTGAAGTGAAATTTTTCTGAATTATTAATTTAAAAAAAGTGAATATCGTAATTATGCAGGATACTTAAATATATGACAAAATAGCACAAAATGTAAACGTATTATCATCTTTTTCGACAGTTTTTTATTTAAATTCCCGCAAAAGATGATAAAATTTAGTATATAATAAAAGAAAATAGCGATTTGTATAGTATGCTGCCTTTGTAGGCAAGTTAAATGAGTCGTTCTTTCATAGTATTTCGTTCTCTAATCGTGAAATATGCGTTTGGGGGAGGAGATGCATTCAACATAATTAATTGGAAAAAGAGTAGGTGCAACAATGTTTAAACATGTAACAGTGCTTTTGAAGGAAACAGTAGACGGCTTAGATATAAAGCCAGATGGTACATATGTAGATTGTACACTGGGGGGAGGAGGACATAGTTCTTATTTATTATCCCAATTAACTGAAGGTGGAAGATTAATCGCGTTTGATCAAGATGAGATAGCGATTCAAAATGCGAAAGAAAAATTCTCTTCATACGGTGAGCAGTTCATAACAGTAAAGAGTAATTTCCGTTATTTATCTGAAAAACTACAGGAATTAGGTATAACAGAAGTAGACGGTATTTTATTTGATTTAGGTGTTTCATCCCCACAATTAGATACACCAGAGCGTGGCTTTAGTTATCATCATGATGCACCGTTAGATATGCGGATGGATCAAGATGCCCCATTAACAGCATATGATGTTGTAAATAGCTGGTCATATGAACAACTTGTAAGAATTTTCTTCCAGTATGGTGAAGAGAAATTTTCAAAACAAATAGTAAGGAAAATTGAGGCGTATCGTGAGAATAAAGCTATTGAAACGACAGGAGAATTAGTAGAACTAATTAAAGAGGGTATTCCAGCTCCTGCTCGTAGAACGGGTGGACATCCTGCGAAGCGAGTGTTCCAAGCAATCCGTATTGCTGTAAATGATGAATTGAAAGTATTTGAAGAAGCGTTGGAATCTGCAATTGACATGGTCAAGCCAGGTGGAAGAGTTAGTGTTATAACATTCCATTCTTTAGAAGACCGTATTTGTAAAACGACGTTTAAGCGAAATAGTACAACGCCACAATTGCCACCAGGATTACCGATTATTCCTGATGAATTTAAGCCGAAATTAAAACTTATTACAAGAAAACCGATTTTACCTTCTGATATAGAGTTAGAAGAAAATAATCGAGCGCGTTCTGCGAAATTGAGAATCGCTGAAAAACGATAAAAAGGGGAGAGAGGTATGAGTAACTTAGCTGTAAAGTACAAACAACAAGCGCAAGAAGAGATACAGATTCAAACGCCCCCACAGCAGATGGTTCAGCCAAAAGCTAAAGCGAAGATTACAAGAATCGAAAAACTGTTGTATGTAGCATTTATTGGCTTTTTATTGTATGCCTGTGTAGCGTTTATTGGAAATAAAGCAGGCCTTTATCAAGTTAATGTAGAAGCAGCGACGATAGAACAAAAAATTGTACAGCAGCAAAAAGAAAATCAAGAGTTACAGGCTGAAGTAGAGAAGTTAAGTCGCTATGAACGAATCGCTGAAGTTGCAAAAAAACACGGGCTAGAAATTAATGCGAATAATGTGAAGGGCCTCAAATAAGGCAATAGGTGTGAAGGGAAAATGAAAAGAAATATGACTAAATTTCATACCAATAAGGGAGCAGGGTATTTTATGATTTTATTCCTCCTGCTCTTTTTGCTATTGTTAGCCCGATTTTTTTACATACAAGCAACAGGAACTGTTCATAATCAAGATTTGGATAAACTTGCTCAGCAAAAACATAGTAAAAAAGGAGTTCTAGAAGCAAATCGCGGGACGATTTATGATCAAAACGGTCATGTACTAGCGCAAGATGCAAACTCTTATAAACTTGTAGCGGAATTAAAAGGTGCGAATCATGTTGAAAATAAAGAGGATACTGCAAAGAAAATTGCGGGAGTACTCGGAAAAGATGAAGAGAAGATTTTAGCCACGTTAAATAAAAAAGATAAAAGTCAAGTCGAATTTGGAACACTAGGTAAAGATTTGACGAAAGAACAGAAGGAACAAATAGAAGCATTGAAATTGCCAGGCATATCTTTTATTACTGAAAATGCAAGAGTGTATCCGAACGGTGATTTTGCATCTTACGTTATAGGTCATGCTAAACCGAATGAAGAGGGGACTTCGGTAGGGCAATTTGGTTTAGAAAAAAGTTTAGATAAATATTTAAGTGCTTCTAACGGCAAAGTAGCTTATACAGGCGATCGTAAAGGAGTGTCTCTTGACGGTGGAAAAGTGAACGTAGAGGCACCTAAAAACGGAGATAACGCGTATTTAACGATAGATCAACGTATTCAAAGTTATTTAGAAGATGCGATGAAAGCTGCAAGTAAGCATTACGACCCAGAAAGTTTAATAGGGATTGTTGCGGATCCAAAAACAGGGAAAATATTAGCGATGTCTAGTAAACCTAGTTATGATCCAAATGATCGTCAAATTAAATATTTCTTCAATGATGCAATTGCAAATGCATTTGAACCTGGATCAACAATGAAAATTTTCACGTTAGCAGCAGCTATTAATGAAGGTGTGTATAAAGGACAAGATTATTATCAGTCTGGTACATATCAAGTCGGGAACCGAAAAATAAAAGATCATAACGGTGGCGCTGGATGGGGATCTATCACATTTGATGAAGGGGTAGAGCGTTCTTCCAACGTAGCGTTTGCAATTTTAGGGGATCAAAAACTTGGCCCCGAACGTTTCCGAAAGTATATTCATAGTTTTGGATTAGATGAAAAAACGAACATTGATTTACCTGGTGAAGGTTCAAATGCAATTGTATTTGAGCAACAAATACAGCAAGTAACAACAGCTTTTGGACAAGGTTCTACTGTAACGCCAATTCAGCTTGTGCAAGCTGCAACTGCTATTGCAAATGATGGAAAAATGATGAAGCCTTATACAATTGATAAAATTGTAGATCCAATAACAGCCGAAGTAAAATTAGAACATAAGCCAGAGGAAGTGGGAAAACCTGTTACGAAAGAAACAGCAGCGCAAGTAAGACAGTTATTAGAACGTGTTGTTACATCGCCGAAAGGAACAGGAACTGCTTATAAAGTTGATGGGTATTCAGTTGGTGGTAAAACAGGGACAGCGCAAATTCCGGATGGAAAAGGTGGCTATATGACGGGAAGAGAGAATTATATATTCTCATTCTTAGGGATGGCACCTATGGACGATCCACAACTTGTTGTGTATGTAGCTGTAAAACAGCCGAAATTGAAAGATGATGAGAATGGCGCACAGCCTTTAGCTGATATTTTTAAATATGTAACTAAAAATAGTTTAGAGTATTTAAAGATTAAGCCAAATGAAATAAAAGACCCGAAAAAATATGTGAAAGAACAACAAACTGTCGTTCCGGATGTAACAGGGAAAACGATGGAAGAAGCGAAAAAAGCAATTGATAAAGCAAAACTTCGTCCAATCGTATTAGGTGAAGGGAAAGTGCAGCAGCAAGTGCCAAAAGCAACTGAGCAAACATTAAAAGGTGACCGAGTCTTCTTAGTAGGAGATAAACCTACAATGCCAAATATACAAGGCTGGGCACTGCGTGATGTTATGAATTTAGCGAAAACATTAAAGCTTAACCTAAAACCTACTGGTACCGGATATGTAACTGAACAAAGTGTGGCAGAAGGAACATTGTTACAACCTGGTACAGAGTTAGGTGTAACACTTGTACCGCCACTTGAACCACAACAAGAAGCAGAAAAACAGTAATGGTAAAAGAGAAGAAGTTCTAATTAAATAAGTACAAGCATATATTGGAACAAGCTAGGCGTAAGGGAGGCTTGTTCCAATATGCGTGTATCAAATGTAACAGTTAGAAAAAGACTTATTTTTATACTCATATCAGGTATACTTATTTTCACTATCATCGATATTCGTCTTGGATATGTGCAATTTTTTCTTGGGAATATGTTAACGGATCGTGCGAAAGATTCATGGAGTCGTAATATTACTTTTGAACCTGAACGTGGGAAGATTTTAGACCGGAATGGTGTGGAACTTGCTACGAATAAAAGTGCCCCAACTGTCTTTGTTGTACCGAGGCAAATTGAAAAACCAGCAGAGACTGCAGAGAAGTTAGCTGCAGTATTAGGTGTGGAAAAAGATGAGGTTTATAAGCGGATTACAAAAAAAGAATCGATTGTAAGGTTAGATAAAGGTGGAAGAAAAATATCACATGATAAAGCGAAAGAGGTACGAGGATTAAGTTTGAAAGGTGTTTATATCGCAGAGGACTCTATCCGGTACTATCCATTTGGCAACTTTTTATCACACGTATTAGGGTTTGCAGGTAGTGATAACCAAGGTCTTATGGGACTGGAAAAATATTATGATAAAGAGCTAAATGGTGATGAAGGTCATGTGCGTTTTTTTGCAGATGCAAAAGGCCAAAGGATGCCTAATGTTGGCGATGATTTCAAAAAACCAGAAGCTGGTTTGAATTTAGGTTTAACAATTGATGCACGTATTAATAGAATTATGGAAAGAGAAATGAATATTGCAGAGTCGACATATAATCCAGATGGTATGATTGCGATTGCAATGAATCCGAAAAATGGTGAAATTTTAGGTATGTCGAGTCGGCCGAGTTTTGATCCAGCAGATTTTCAAAGTGTTTCTCCAGAAGTGTATAATAGAAATTTACCAGTATGGAGTACGTATGAGCCTGGTTCAACATTTAAGATCATTACGTTAGCAGCAGCCTTGAATGAAAATTTAGTAGACTTAGAGAAAGATACGTTTTATGATGATGGAGCAGCTGAAGTGGGTGGAGCTAGATTGAAATGCTGGAAAGCGGGAGGCCATGGTAGCCAAACGTTTTTAGAAGTAGTTCAAAACTCATGTAACCCAGGATTTATTGAACTTGGTGATCGTCTTGGTAAAGACCGATTGTTTAAATACATTCGTAATTTCGGCTTTGGACAGAAAACCGGAATTGATTTGCAAGGTGAAGGTAGTGGGATTTTATTTAATTTAGATAAAGTCGGTCCAGTTGAGCAAGCAACTACTTCATTTGGTCAAGGAGTTTCTGTAACACCAATTCAACAAGTAGCAGCAGTAGCAGCGGCTGTAAATGGTGGGACATTGTATCAACCGTATATAGCTAAGGAATTTATTGATCCGAAAAATAATCAAGTTGTAAGTAAAAAGACACCTGTGGAAAAAAGAAAAGTTATTTCCAAGGAAACTTCAGAAAAAGTTCGGTATGCATTAGAGAATGTTGTAGCAAAGGGATCTGGTAAAGGTGCTTTCATTGATGGGTATCGTGTAGGTGGAAAAACAGGTACGGCTCAAAAGGTGAAAGATGGTAAATATTTAGAGAATAATTATATAGTATCTTTTATCGGTTTTGCTCCAGCAGATGATCCGGAAATTGTTGTCTATGTTGCTGTTGATAATCCGAAAGGTGTAACGCAATTTGGTGGAGTAGTAGCAGCTCCAATTGTTGGGAATATTCTTCGGGATGCACTTCCTGTTATAGGAGTGAAACCGAGAAAAGAACAAGTTGAGAGAGAATATAAATGGGGCGATACACCAACTGTGGAAGTTCCGAATTTAATTGGTATGAAAAAGAAAGACTTACAGACACAACTCGTCGATTTGAAGCTTGATATAAGTGGAGACGGAGAGAAAGTAATTAAACAATCCCCAGAAGCAGGAGCTAAAGTGAAAGAAGGCTCAAAAATTAGAATTTACTTCGGGAATTAAAGGTAACCTAGTACGTTTTATGGTACAATTGGTGGAAGTGAGTTCTTTATAGAAGAGTTACTTAATTTGAGGCTGTAAGAGCCCCAATTATAAATAAGTCTATTTATTAGACACAGTAGCATTTACCTCCTATTTTACATATTTAGGAGGTAACGTGTTGCTTATTAAAAAAGAGATAAATACACAATGTAGAGAGGGTTTAGTGAAATGAAGTTGCATACACTTTTATCATGTTTGCATGATTTTCCAGTTGTTCCAAAAGAAAATCCAGAAATCACATCTATAGAAGCTGATTCACGTAAAGTGAAAGAGGGAAGCTTATTTGTATGTATGAAAGGATATACGGTTGATAGCCATGATTTTGCTAAGCAAGCAGCGGCACAAGGAGCGGCTGCTATTGTTGCGGAAAGACCAATTGATGTTGACGTTCCAGTTGTACTTGTGAAAAACACTTTTCGTTCGTTAGCGGTTTTAGCTGATTATTTTTATGGTCAACCAACACACAAGTTACATTTAATCGGAATTACAGGTACAAATGGAAAGACAACAACATCGCATATTATGGATGAGATTATGCGCGCACATGGTCATAAAACGGGGCTAATTGGAACGATTAATATGAAAATCGGTGATGAAACATTTGAGGTGAAAAATACAACACCAGATGCACTAACACTTCAACAGACATTTTTAAAAATGGTTGAGCACGGTGTAGATAGTACAGTAATGGAAGTTTCGTCACATGCTTTAGATCTTGGTCGTGTACACGGATGTGATTACGATGTAGCAGTGTTTACAAATTTAACACAAGATCATTTAGACTATCATAAAACGATGGAAGAATATAAACATGCAAAAGGGTTGCTATTTGCACAACTTGGCAATAGTTATAACCATGATCGTGAAAAGTACGCGGTACTGAATAACGATGATGCTGTAACTGCGGAATATATGAGAAGTACTGCGGCAACTGTTGTAACGTATGGAATTGATACAACAAGTGATATTATGGCCAAAGATATCGTTATGACGAGTGGTGGAACTACATTTACGCTTGTAACACCGTATGAAAGTGTAAATGTTACGATGAAATTGATTGGGAAATTTAATGTATATAACGTACTAGCGGCAACAGCGGCAGGACTTGTTTCTGGTGTAAGTTTAGAAACGGTTATTGATGTAATAAAGCAACTAGCTGGAGTTCCAGGACGTTTTGAAGTAGTTGATGGTGGACAAAATTATACAGTTATTGTTGATTATGCACATACACCAGATAGCTTAGAGAATGTATTAAAAACAGCAAAACAGTTTGCAAAAGGCGATGTATATTGCATCGTCGGTTGTGGTGGAGATAGAGATCGAACAAAGAGACCAATCATGGCAAATGTTGCAACAAAATATGCAACTCATGCAATTTACACTTCAGATAATCCAAGAAGTGAAGAGCCAGGGGCTATTTTAGATGATATGGTGCAGGGTGCAAATGGGAATAATTATGAAGTAATTATTGATAGAAAAGAAGCGATATACCATGCAATTGCTAACGCGAAAGCTGAAGATATCATCATTATTGCTGGTAAGGGTCATGAAACGTATCAAATTATTGGTAAAGACGTTCATCATTTTGACGATCGTGAAGTCGCTAAAGAAGCAATTACAGAGCGTTTAAACAACGAAGAGTAACAACGTGAGAGGAGGACTACATGTGCTTGAGCAAGGTTTATTAGTAACGGCTGGGGTAGCATTCTTAATTTCTGTTGCCCTTTCGCCATTGTTTATTCCATTTTTAAGGAAATTAAAGTTCGGACAGAGTATTCGTGATGAGGGACCAAAGTCACATCAAAAAAAATCAGGGACACCTACAATGGGTGGTATTGTCATATATGTATCTATGATGGTAACTTCACTTATTATGGCGATTAAGTTTAATCATTTAGGTGCAGAGGTTTCGTTATTATTATTAGTGACATTTGGCTACGGATTAATTGGATTTTTAGATGACTACATAAAGGTAGTTAAGAAGAGAAATCTTGGTTTAACATCAAAACAAAAATTAGTAGGTCAGCTTGTTATTGCTATTGCGTTCTTTTTAATTGGAAAAGGGCAAGCGTTCCACACATACATCATGATTCCGGGAACAGATGTTAAGTTTGAACTAGGTTGGGCGTATTTTGTACTTGTATTATTTATGCTTATTGGTGGATCAAATGCAGTTAACTTAACTGACGGTTTAGATGGTTTATTATCAGGAACAGCTGCTATTGCATTTGGAGCGTTTAGTATTATTGCAGTAGCGCAAGAGCAATTTGGAGTAGCGATATTCTGTATGGCAGTTGTAGGAGCTGTACTTGGATTTTTAGTATTCAATGCAAATCCAGCGAAAGTGTTTATGGGAGATACAGGTTCCTTAGCTTTAGGTGGAGCCATTGCAGCTGTAGCAATTTTATTAAAACAAGAATTACTACTTGTAATCATTGGTGGAGTATTCGTAATGGAAACTTTATCTGTTATTATTCAGGTCATTTCTTTTAAAACAACAGGAAAACGTGTCTTTAAAATGAGTCCATTACACCATCATTATGAATTATGTGGTTGGTCAGAGTGGCGTGTTGTTGTGACATTTTGGTCTGTAGGCTTTTTATTAGCTGTGTTAGGAATTTATATCGGGGTGTGGATGTAATTGAAAACTGTAACTGAATTTCAAAATAAAAATATTCTTGTATTAGGCATTGCAAAAAGTGGTTATGCAGCAGCTACGCTGTTACAAAAATTAGGGGCAAATGTAATTGTAAATGACGGAAAGCCTTTAGCGGATAATGTACTTGCTGCAGAATTACAAGCAAAAGGAATGGACGTTGTATGCGGTGGTCATCCTTTAGAATTGTTAGAGAGAAATATTTCTCTTGTAGTAAAAAATCCAGGAATCCCGTATTCTAATCCAATATTAGTTGCTGCGAAAGAGAAGCAAATTCCAATTGTTACGGAAGTTGAATTAGCATATCGTATTTCAGAAGCGCCATTTGTTGGGATTACGGGGTCTAACGGTAAAACGACGACGACAATACTTGCATTTGAAATGCTAAAAGAAGGACAAAAGCATCCTGTAATTGCAGGGAACATAGGAACTGTAGCGTGTGAAGTAGCACAGGATGCAAAAGAAAATGAAGTTGTAGTTACAGAACTTTCATCGTTTCAACTGATGGGAGTAGAATTGTTCCAACCTAAAATTGCTGCGTTTTTAAATTTATTTGAGGCCCACTTAGATTATCACGGGACGAAGAAGGAATATGGTTTAGCAAAAGCAAATATTTTTAAAAACCAAACAGAAAATGATTATAGTGTAATAAATGCAGATGATGCAGATGTGATGGCTTTATCTGCTTATAGTAAAGGGCAAAAAGTACTATTCTCGACAACGAAAGAAATTGAAGATGGTGCGTGTATAAAAGAGAATGCTCTTTGTTTTAAAGGTGAAAAAGTTGTTGAAGTAGGCGATATCGTTTTACCTGGTCAACATAATTTAGAAAATATTTTAGCAGCGATGAGTATCGCAAAATTATTAGGTGTTTCTAATGAAGCGATTACGGCGGTGTTAAAACGTTTTACAGGTGTAAAACATCGTTTAGAATATGTAACAACTATTAACAATCGTAAGGTTTATAATGATTCAAAAGCAACGAATATGTTAGCGACTGAGAAAGCTTTATCTGCGTTTACACAACCGATTGTGTTATTAGCAGGTGGGCTTGATCGTGGAAATGAATTCGATGATTTAATTCCGTATTTCAAAAATGTAAAAGCAATTGTGACATTTGGACAAACAGCTCCAAAATTAGTAAGAGCTGCAGAAAAAGCGGGATTAGATACAATTGAAAGTGTCGATACTTTAGATGAAGCGGTAGTGAAAGCTTATGCTCATTCTACAGATGGCGATGTAATTCTTCTTTCTCCAGCATGTGCAAGCTGGGATCAATTTAAAACATTTGAAGAAAGAGGAGACATGTTTATACAAGCTGTGCATAAACTTATATAAAGTAAATCAAAACATCAGTAGGCTAATACCTACTGATGTTTTGTTACATAGGGCAAAAGTTTCTGCCTAAAGAGGTGGTGTTTATGGGTAATGAAGAAAACCCCTGATTTTATTCTCATCATCGTTACACTTGCGTTGTTAACAATCGGAATGGTTATGGTGTATAGTGCGAGTGCGGTTTGGGCCTCTTATAAAATGGGGGACTCATTCTTTTTTGCAAAAAGGCAATTGCTATTTGCAAGTATTGGTGTAGTGGCAATGTTTTTAATTATGAAAATTGATTATTGGGTGTGGCGTACGTATTCAAAAGTAATTTTGCTAGTTTGCTTCATTCTTCTTATTCTTGTTCTTGTTCCTGGGGTAGGACTTGTTCGAGGAGGAGCGCGAAGTTGGATTGGAATCGGGGCATTTTCCATTCAACCGTCAGAATTTATGAAGTTTGCGATGATTATTTTTTTAGCAAAATTTTTAGCGGAACGACAAAAATTAATTACCTCTTTTAAACGTGGTTTACTGCCAGCTCTTAGTTTTGTATTTCTTGCTTTTGGGATGATTATGTTACAGCCAGATCTTGGCACAGGAACGGTAATGGTTGGGACATGTATTATTATGATATTTATCTCGGGAGCAAGGGTCTTTCACTTTGCAATGTTTGGTTTGCTTGGTGTAGCAGGATTTGTAGGGCTAATTGCATCAGCACCGTATCGAATGAAACGTATTACATCATATTTAGATCCGTGGTCAGATCCGCTTGGAAGTGGATTTCAAATTATTCAATCGTTACTCGCAATTGGACCTGGTGGATTATTCGGGCTTGGACTTGGACAAAGTAGACAAAAGTTTCTTTATTTACCTGAACCGCAAACAGACTTTATATTTGCAATCTTATCCGAGGAATTAGGTTTTATTGGTGGTTCATTTGTGTTATTATTATTTAGTCTATTATTATGGCGTGGGATTCGTATAGCTTTAGGAGCGCCAGATTTATATGGTACGTTTTTAGCAGTAGGTATTGTGGCGATGATTGCGATTCAAGTAATGATTAATGTTGGTGTTGTAACAGGATTGATGCCTGTAACAGGTATTACTTTGCCGTTTTTAAGTTATGGTGGATCAAGTTTGACATTAATGTTAATGGCAGTAGGTGTATTATTAAATATAAGTCGCCATTCTCGCTACTAAACCCTGTTTTATAAGACAGGGTTTTTCGTATGTGCGCGAAGAAACATGATGTATATAGAAATAAATACGACTGAAATAAGAAAAGAGAAGCGGAGGAGTTAGTAGTGCGTGTATTAGTAAGTGGTGGGGGCACTGGAGGTCATATTTATCCGGCTCTTGCTCTAATAAGAGAAATAAAAAAATTAAATCCGGAAGCAAGGTTTTTATATATTGGTACGGAGAGTGGATTAGAGAGCACAATCGTTCCAAAAGCAGGCATACCGTTTCAATCTATTGTTATAAGTGGATTTAAGCGTAAAATATCGTTAGATAACGTGAAAACGGTGATGCGTTTCCTAAAGGGTGTACAAGATAGTAAACGATATATTCGTCGTTTTAATCCGGATATTGTGATTGGAACGGGTGGATATGTATGTGGACCAGTTGTATATGCTGCAGCAAAATTAGGTATTCCAACCATTGTACATGAACAAAATAGTGTACCTGGTGTAACGAATAAATTTTTAAGCCGCTATGTTGATAAAGTTGCGGTTTGTTTTGAAGCGGCTGCAGAACATTTTCCACAGTCAAAAGTGGTGATGACAGGAAATCCAAGAGCATCAGAAGTAATGGATCAGAATGGAATGAAAGGAAAACGTTCAGTAGGTTTATCTCTTCCTAAAAAATCGGTACTTATTTTTGGTGGAAGTCGTGGGGCTAGACCGATTAACGATGCTTTCGTAGAGGCAATTGAACAGTTTGGAAATAAAAGTTACGAAATATTGTATGTAACAGGTGAAGTTCATTATGACAAAGTGATGGAAGCAGTGAAGCAAAAAGGGAATCCGAATAATGTTATTATTAAACCTTTCATTCATAATATGCCAGAGGTACTTACAGGGGTAGATCTTGTTGTTTCAAGAGCGGGGGCAACAACACTTGCAGAATTAACCGCGTTAGGTAAGCCAAGTGTGTTAATACCTAGTCCTTACGTAACAAATAACCATCAGGAAAAGAATGCACGTTCCGTTGTCGATAAAGGAGCAGCAAAAATGTTGCTTGAAAAAGACTTAACAGCAGAAACGCTTATTCGTGATATTGATGAGATTTTATTAGATGCACAAACATTACAAAATATGAAGCTGGCTGCGGGGCAATTAGGTATTCCAGATGCAGCAAATAAGCTGTATGAAGTAATGAATAAGCTTGTAAAAAAATAACGTTAGGTGAACGCCCTGCATACTACTGTAATAAGGATACTTAGTATGGGGGAGATTGTTTATGGAGCAATTAGTAAATGAGCTTATAGAAGCAAATGTTGGTCGCGTGTTAGTGAATGAAGCGTTAGCGCGTTATACCACTATGAAAATAGGTGGACCAGCTGATATTTTAATTGTGCCAAAGCATGTTGCCAGTATTGAAAAAACGTTGCAGTTAGTAAAAAAATATAAAACAAAGTGGACTGTAATTGGTCGAGGTTCGAACCTTCTTGTATCTGATCTAGGTATAGAAGGTGTCGTTATTCGTTTAGGAGAAGGATTAGACCACTTAGAAGTCGAAAAACATAGAGTAAGAGTTGGTGGTGGGTATCCCCTTATTAAATTATCAACTTTACTTAGTCGTCAAGGGTTATCCGGTCTGGAATTTGCCAGTGGTATTCCAGGAAGTGTTGGTGGTGCAGTGTATATGAATGCTGGAGCACATAAATCGGATATATCAAACATATTATCAAAAGCTCTTATTTTGTTTGAAAACGGAACAATTGATTGGTTAACACATGAAGAAATGGAGTTTTCCTATCGTACTTCTGTATTGCAAACGAAACGTCCTGGTATTGTTTTGGAAGCTGAGTTTCAATTGCAGGTAGGAGAGCGTGAGGGAATCGTAAGCGTCATGCAAAAGAATAAAGACTACCGTCGTGAAACACAGCCGTGGAATCATCCTTGTGCAGGAAGCATATTTCGGAATCCAATCCCATACTTTGCAGGAGACTTAATAGAAAAGGCGGGGCTTCGTGGTTATCAAATAGGCGGAGCTCAAATTTCTGAAATGCATGGGAATTTTATTATTAACACTGGGGGAGCCAGTGCGCAAGATGTCTTATCTTTAATTGCATTAATAAAACAAACAATCAAGGATAAATTTGGCGTAGAAATGCATACAGAAGTAGAAATCATTGGAAGATAACGGTTATTCGTTCCGCTCATTATCATTTATGTTATAATAAGAAGATAAGAACGGCATGAGGAACATGCCGTTTTTTATGTTACGTAGGGGGATCGTACATGAAAAATAGTAAAGTGATTAAACTACAGGATCGTGTACCAAAGTTAAAAAATCAACAGAAGAAAAACAAGAAAAATGTTAATCATCGGTTGATTTTATACATATCAATTTTATTTTTATTAGTGCTCTTTTTAATTTATTTTCGGTCTCCGCTAAGCAATATCAAAAAGATAAGTGTGTTTGGAAATCATTATATGACAGATGAACAAGTGATGAAGGAATCAGGTGTGACGTATGATACAAGTTATTTCCGAGTGACAGCACATAAAGCAGAAGAAAACCTAACGAAACGAAAAGAAATTAAAGCAGTAAATGTAAAAAAACGTTTTCCAAATAAAATTGATGTTCATATTGAAGAATATTTAACGATTGGTTATATAAACAAAGATGGGAAATTACAACCGTTACTAGAGAACGGGAAAACACTTGATGTACTTCCGAATGGAAAACTTCCTGTTGCAGCACCAATTTTTGAACCTTTTAAAGAGGAAAAAATGAAGGAGTTAATTGCTGAGCTTGAAAAATTAACACCAACTATTTTAAGGTCTATTTCTGAAATTCGTTATTCACCGACGAATGCGAATGAAGATCACCTTACTTTATATATGAACGAAGGGTACGAAGTGAGCACTACGATTCAAAATTTCGCAAAGCGTATGGAAGCTTATCCGCTTATCTTAAAAACAATTGAACCGGGTAAAAAGGTATTAATTGATTTAGAAGTAGGGGCATATACGAAAGAATTAGGAGCAGAAGAAAAAAAAGAATAGAACGATAGTTTTTACTACGTCCCTGTAGAAAAAACGAAACGAACGTTCTATTGAATGCATCTGAATTTACAAGAATGGTTCATTTGATGAAAAAGATGTAAAAATTCTTAGATTCATACTAGGATTGGTACAAGTTTCACTTTTCTATGAGTACATCTTAGTGTAGACTTATACTTGGCGGTAATCTTTACACTTGAAATAGAATTATTTCAAGATAAGCAGTTATTCACAGTTTACTGCGATATTCTTAAATGAATGTTAAATAAAAATAAGAAAAATATAGGGTTAAAAAAGGGAAACGTATAAAGACGTTGAATATTTTTCTTATAAATAGTAAAGTTGCGATTGTTGTTCCATATATTGAGTTGTATGGTATAAATAAAGAAGGAGGTGCCAAAGAATGAACAGCAATGAAATATATGTTAGTCTTGACATCGGTACATCCAATGTTAAAGTCATCATTGGTGAAATGGTTAATGACAGCTTAAACATTATTGGTGTTGGAAATGTAAAATCAAATGGTTTAAAGAAGGGATCGATAGTTGATATAGACGAGACTGTTCGATCAATTAAAAAAGCAATTGAACAAGCTGAGCGCATGGTGGGAATCCACATTGAGCAAGTTGTAGTAGGTGTCAATGCAAACCAGGTACAGCTACTTCCTTGTCACGGAGTAGTCGCTGTTTCAAATGAAGATCGTGAAATCGGGAATGAAGATGTCTTACGCGTTCTAGATGCAGCACAAGTTGTGTCAATTGCTCCAGAGCGTGAGTTTATTGATGTGGTACCTCGACAGTTCATCGTAGACGGTCTTGACGAGATTAACGATCCACGCGGGATGATCGGTGTAAGATTAGAAATGGAAGGTACACTTATAACAGGCTCGAGAACTTTACTACATAACCTACTTCGTTGTGTAGAAAAAGCAGGTCTTGAAATAGTTGATATTTGTCTTCAACCTTTAGCGGCTGCAACAGTTGCTATATCTTCAGATGAGAAACATAGAGGAGTAGCCCTTGTTGATATGGGGGGAGGATCTACAACTTTATCTATTTTTAAAGATGGAGAGTTACAAGCGACGAGCGTATTACCGTTAGGTGGAGACCATATAACGAAGGATATTGCGATTGGGTTGAAAACTTCAACAGACAATGCAGATCAAATAAAGTTGAAATATGGACATGCTTTTTATGATACAGCATCTGAAGAAGAGATGTTTACGGTTCCTATTATGGGAAGCGATCAAACAGAACAATATTCTCAGTTGGAATTATCGGATATAATAGAGGCTCGTGTAGAGGAAATTTTAATGTTTGTTCAAGATGAAGTGCGTAAGTTAGGAGTAAAGCAAGTAGCTTCTGGCTATGTACTAACTGGTGGAATTGCTTCTATGCCGGGTGTTCTTGATCTTGCATATGATATTTTACATGAAAATGTTCGTATAGCGACTCCTGATTATATTGGTGTGCGTGAGCCCCAATATACAAGTGGAGTAGGATTAATTAAACATTCTTATCAAAAAGCTAAATTACGTGGGAAAAATGTGCAGGAAAAGCAAGAACATTTTGAACCAGTACCAGCACCAGCACCAACGCCGGTACAACAGCAACCTGCGAAACAAAAAACTCGTAATCAAAACAATAATAATCAAAATGATGAACGTATGATGTCAAAAGTAAAACGTGTATTCCGTTATTTATGGGATTAAAATTGGACACGAAAAATGAGGTTCTAGGGGGATTTCGACATGTTAGAGTTTGATACTACTCAAGATCAATTAGCGAATATAAAAGTTATCGGTGTCGGCGGTGGCGGAAACAATGCTGTAAACCGTATGATTGAACACGGTGTACAAGGTGTAGACTTTATCGCTGTGAATACTGATGCACAAGCATTAAATCTATCAAAAGCTGAAACAAAAATGCAAATTGGTGGAAAATTAACACGTGGACTTGGTGCAGGTGCAAACCCTGAAGTAGGGAAAAAAGCTGCAGAAGAAAGTAAAGAACAGATCCAAGAAGCACTTCGTGGTGCGGATATGGTCTTCGTAACTGCTGGTATGGGCGGCGGAACTGGAACTGGTGCAGCTCCAGTTGTTGCTCAAGTTGCAAAAGAATTAGGTGCATTAACAGTTGGTGTTGTGACACGTCCATTTACATTTGAAGGACGTAAACGTGCAACGCAAGCAGCATCTGGTATTGCGGCATTTAAAGAAAATGTAGATACGCTTATTGTAATTCCAAACGATCGCTTATTAGAGATTGTTGATAAAAATACGCCGATGTTAGAAGCATTCCGTGAAGCAGATAACGTATTACGTCAAGGTGTTCAAGGTATTTCTGATTTAATTGCAACACCAGGTTTAATTAACTTAGACTTCGCAGACGTAAAGACAATTATGTCTAATAGAGGTTCTGCTTTAATGGGTATTGGTTCTGGTAATGGAGAAAATCGTGCTGCTGAAGCTGCGAAAAAAGCGATTTCTAGTCCATTATTAGAAACATCTATTGATGGAGCTCAAGGTGTTATCATGAACATTACGGGTGGAGCTAACTTAAGCTTATATGAAGTACAAGAAGCGGCAGACATTGTAGCTTCAGCTTCAGATCCAGAAGTAAATATGATCTTCGGTTCTGTTATTAATGAAGGATTAAAAGATGATATCGTTGTAACTGTAATTGCAACTGGTTTTGATGATAGTGCTTCGACGCAGCCACCAAAACCAATTATCCGTCCGACTGCGAATCACACGCAACAACAGCAACAGCAAGTAGCTCAACCTTCAAAACAACGTGAAGTTAAGCGTGAAATGAAACGTGAAGAGCCGGTTGTGCATGAGCGTCATACAGATTCAGATGACATCGATATTCCAGCATTCTTACGTAACCGTCGTAGACGATAAAAGAAAAGGAGTTTTTATGCTCCTTTTTTGTTTTATACAGGGAAAAGATCTGCTAAGCAGGTCTTTTTTTATTTTATATATTTCGATTTATCCCGCTATTTGCTGGGCAGCCTGATTCGTGCGGGGTGATTAAAGTTTCACTTAATATATAAGTAAAAAGATATAGTATTCTATGAAACATATACTTTTATTTTTTACCGACAGATTTTGTCTAGAAAGCACAAAATAACAAAAAAACACCTCCGCAAATTGACACACTTTCCTATTGGATATGCATTATACTAGTCTCAACTTAAAAAAAGAGGTGAATTGTTTGGTTGTTTACGCCGACGTTGTTTGGTTGTTAAACGCCTGCATTGATTTTCTTTTACTTTTATTAACAGCAACCGTGTTAAAAAAGAAGATCAAAAGATGGAGGCTTGTGTTAGGGGCATTTATAGGTTCAACCATTGTTATTTTTGCCTTTACTCCTTTTGCTTCTATGATGACACATCCAATTATGAAACTACTGTACTCGTTACTTATTGTGTATACAGCATTTGGGTTTACAACGTTTAGAAACTATGCACAAACTGTTTTTACTTTTTACTTTGTAACCTTTATGGTTGGCGGAGGGTTAATTGGGACTCATTTCTTTTTGCAAACGAATGAAATGGTAAATGGATTGGTTCAATCTCAATCAATTTCTTACGGTGATCCAATTAGCTGGTTGTTTGTTGTTTTTGGTTTTCCAGTAATTTATTATTTTTCTAAAAAGCGTATTGAAAGCGTAGAGGTTACAAAAATACACTATGACCAAATTGTGAAATTGAAAATTCAATTAGCTGAAGAGGAACTAGAACTCGCAGGTTTAATTGATAGTGGGAACCAACTTTACGACCCGTTAACAAAAACACCCGTTATGATTATGCATATTTCATCATTAGAGCATTGCTTGCCAGCTTGGTTAACAGAACAAATTTATTCCAAAACAGAGATTCCTCAAATACCAGAAAATGATTCTGGCTGGGCGACAAAATTACGCTTAATTCCTTTCAGAGCAGTAGGAGTAGAGAATCAATTTTTATGGGCAATTAAGCCAGACAGTGTGCAAATTTATCATGAAGGTAGTTCTATTGTAGTCAGCAAAGTATTGATTGGGTTGAATACACAACAGTTGTCAACCAATGGAGAGTATCAATGTATTGTGCATCCGAAAATGTTAATTTCGCAAAAAATGGTAATTGCTTAATAATGGGAGGCGGGATAATATGATGAAATTAAAATTTTATTTAGTATACCTTTGGTATAAAGTATTGTTGAAATTAGGAATTAAGACCGATGAAATTTATTATATCGGTGGAAGTGAAGCGTTGCCACCACCGTTAACGAAAGAAGAAGAGGAAGTTCTTTTGAATAAATTGCCAAAAGGAGATCAGGCAGCAAGATCGTTACTGATTGAACGCAACTTACGCTTAGTTGTATATATAGCAAGAAAGTTTGAAAATACAGGGATAAATATTGAAGATTTGATTAGTATAGGAACAATCGGCCTTATTAAAGCAGTGAATACATTTAATCCGGAAAAGAAAATAAAATTAGCGACATATGCCTCACGTTGTATAGAAAATGAAATTTTAATGCATTTGCGTCGGAATAATAAAAATCGTTCAGAAGTTTCTTTTGACGAACCGCTTAACATTGATTGGGATGGGAATGAACTTTTGTTATCAGATGTATTAGGTACAGATGATGATATTATTACAAAAGATTTAGAAGCTACTGTAGATCGTCATCTTCTAATGAAAGCATTGCATCAATTAAATGATCGTGAAAAACAAATTATGGAACTTCGGTTTGGGCTTGCTGGAGAAGAGGAAAAGACGCAAAAAGATGTGGCGGATATGCTTGGGATTTCACAGTCATACATTTCGCGTTTAGAAAAAAGAATCATAAAAAGATTACGAAAAGAATTTAATAAAATGGTGTAAAGAATAAGACCAGCCGTTATCTAGGCTGGTCTTATTCTCTTTCGTTGTATGAGAAGAGACAAAGAAAATGAAAAATGAAGAGAAAACCGCATGCATAAAATCCCCTTCAAAGGAAATACTTTACACTGTACAGCAACTCCCGATAGGAGGGAACACTTTGACGAGAAACAAAGTAGAAATTTGCGGTGTTGATACAGCTAAACTTCCCGTACTAAAAAATGATGAAATGCGTAAATTATTTCGTGAAATGCAAAGTGGAGAGATAAGCGCAAGAGAGAAATTAGTGAATGGAAACTTACGTCTTGTACTGAGCGTCATCCAAAGATTTAATAACAGAGGAGAATATGTTGACGATTTATTTCAAGTTGGTTGCATCGGACTTATGAAATCCATTGATAACTTTGATTTAGGCCAAAATGTAAAATTTTCAACGTATGCTGTGCCGATGATTATTGGGGAAATACGCAGATATTTGCGTGATAATAATCCGATTCGCGTATCTCGATCATTACGAGATATTGCGTATAAAGCGTTACAAGTAAGAGAGAAATTGATTGCAGAAAATTCAAAAGAACCAACAGCAATGGATATTGCAAAAGTGCTTGAAGTGACTCATGAAGAAATTGTTTTTGCATTAGATGCGATTCAAGATCCAGTTTCATTATTTGAACCGATTTATAACGATGGGGGAGATCCTATCTTTGTTATGGATCAGTTAAGTGATGAAAAACAAAAGGACGAGCAGTGGGTTGAAGAGTTAGCACTGAAAGAAGGGATGAAGCGTTTAAATGATCGTGAGAAAATGATTATTCGAAAACGTTTCTTTCAAGGAAAGACACAAATGGAAGTTGCAGAAGAAATTGGGATTTCTCAAGCACAAGTGTCACGTTTAGAGAAATCAGCTATTAAACAAATGAATAAGACGATTCAAGGATAAGGTTTCACCATTTATGGTGAAACCTTTTTATATGTAATATAGTTTGTCTTCGCTCATAGTAGGGAAGCTGTGTTCATATAATGAAAATAATATGGGATTAGTAGAGGGTGCTTCCTGTTAATTTGAGAAACAGTGTTTTTTCAATTCGTCATATATAAGGGAGAGGATGAAAATGATAAGAATTTCGGAGTTGCAGATGAAAGAGATAATAAATGTTTCAGATGGAAAAAGGCTTGGGAATATTGGAGATATTGAAATTGATATGAACACAGGGAAGATCGGGTCTATTATTATTTCCAAACAGGCACGTATGTTAGGGATCTTTGGGAAGGATGTAGAAATTGTAATTCCTTGGGAGGAAATTATGAAAATTGGGGAAGATGTCATACTTGTTAGAGTAAATCCTGTTAATTCTGTAACAGAATCAATACAAACACCGACAATTTCATAAAGAATATTACAAATTCCTCTTTTTTTTCTGTTGGCATTATGAAAAAATAAAAGTATGGTAAAATAGACAGGAAGTACCATGCTTTTTTATGTTATTTTAATTAAAAGGAGTCACTTTATGAGACAACCATTTAAATATGTGGACGGTATACTGTATTTACAAGCGTGGAAAGAACTTGGAAACATTACTGCTGGATTTACGACAAAAGATGGTGGGGTAAGTACGGGCTCCTATCATGCGATGAATTTAGGATTACATGTGAATGATATCGTGGAGAACGTTCATGAAAACAGACGCATTTTAGCAAATAAGTTACAAAAACCATTAGAAAACTGGATTTGCTCTGAACAAGTTCATGATCATCATGTTGAAAAAGTAGGACAACAGGAAAAAGGAAGTGGCGTCTATTCATATGAAGACGGCATTTCAAAAACAGATGGCATTTATACGACTAATAATGATGTTCTTCTAACATCATGTTACGCGGATTGTGTTCCACTCTATTTTTATGCACCATCACATGGTATGATAGGACTTGCGCATGCTGGATGGAAAGGGACTGTAAAAGAGATTGCAAAGGAAATGATTCAAAAATGGAATGCAGAAGGGATTTCAAGTGATGAAATTCATGTTGCAATTGGACCAGCAATTGGATCTTGTTGTTACGTTGTTGATGATCGAGTGTTAACAGCAGCAGAGCAAGTAGTAAACGGCTCTGTCCCTTATAAAAAAATTTCTGATGGGCAGTACGCAATTAATTTAAAAGAAATTAATCGTATATTATGTGTACAATCAGGCATAAAAGAAGAGAATATTGTAATGTCATCTCTTTGTACAAGCTGTGAAGAACAACTATTTTTCTCTCATCGTCGTGATCAAGGTAAGACAGGAAGAATGTTGAGTTTCATAGGTTTTAAGGAGGAAGAAAGCAAGTGACAGTACAAAAAAATTTAACAACTGTAAATGAAGCAATTAAACAATCTTGCGTACGAGCGGGACGTTCGTTGCAAGATATTAAACTCGTTGCGGTTACAAAAACGGTAGGAATTGAAAAAACAAACGAAGTAATTGAAGCTGGAATTATCGATTTAGGTGAAAATAGAAATGAAAGTTTCTTACAGAAGTACGAACATTTCGGTTCAAAAGTGAATTGGCATTTTATTGGATCATTACAAACGAGAAAAGTAAAAGAAATCATTAATGAAATTGATTATTTACATTCGTTAGATCGTCTTTCACTTGCAAAAGAAATTCAAAAACGTGCTGATAAGAAAGTGAAATGTTTTATTCAAGTGAAAACATCATCTGAAGAATCAAAGCAAGGATTGGCAATAGAAGAAACCGTTTCTTTTATTCAAAGTTTGCAAGAATTGGATAAGATTGAAGTGGTGGGACTAATGACAATGGCTCCGTTTACAGAAGAAGAGGAAGAAATCAGACGCTGTTTTAAGGAGTTGTGTATGCTACAAACAGAGGTGCAGGAGCTAGAATTATTACATGCGCCATGTAAAGAATTATCAATGGGAATGTCTAATGATTACACGATTGCAATTGAAGAAGGTGCTACATATATTCGTTTGGGGACGATTTTAGTAGGAAAAGCGTAAAAGGAAGGAGAATCTTATTATGAGTTGGTCAAAAGTAAAATACTTCTTTTTTGATACACCGGAAGAAAAAGAAGCAGCTCAATATAGTTATGAAAAGGAGCAAACAGACATGAAGAAGCAGCAAGATCCGCCAGAACAACAAGATGTTGCGTTTCCAAAAGCGCAACCGAAACAAAATGTTGTGAGCATTGAAACGGCAAAGCAATCTTCAAAAGTTGTTTTATTAGAACCACGCACATATTCGGAAGCACAAGGGATTTCGGACCATTTAAAAGGTAGACGAGCTGTTGTGATTAATTTACAACGAATGTCTACTGATCAAGCTGTACGTATCGTTGACTTTTTAAGTGGTACTGTATACGCTATAGGCGGGGACATTCAAAAAATAGGACCGAAAACATTTATGTGTACCCCTGAAAATGTAGATATTGTTGGCGCAATTTCAGAGTTATTCGGTGAAGAAGAAGACACAAATATAAAGAGGTGGTAATACGCCATGGTAACAGTTTTAAACGTTTTAATTACTGCTATCGAGATCTACTCGTGGGCACTTATTATTTACATTCTTCTATCATGGTTCCCTGGTGCAAAAGAATCAACTTTTGGAGAAATTCTTGCGCGTATTTGTGAACCGTATTTAGAACCATTTCGCAGATTTATTCCGCCGCTTGGTATGATTGATATCTCTCCACTCGTTGCGATTTTCACGTTAAAGCTTGCTACGAATGGTTTAATAAGTATATTCAACTATTTCTTATAGTAAGAGGTTAAATACATGAGCATCTATGAACATTTCAGACCCGATGAAGAGGTCTTTGTGGATAAGGTGTTAGAGTGGAAGCGAGCAGCGGAGTACCATCAAGTGAAGTTAACAGACTTCCTTGATCCAAGACAACAACAAATTGTCACTATGGTAATAGGACAAGGGGATGTTGCTGTACAGTTTGATGGTGCAACGCCTCATGCAGAGCGTAAGAGAGCACTCATTTATCCGGACTATCTAGTAGTGAATGAAGAGGAATTTCAAGTAGAAGTATTGGAAATTGACTATCCTTCCAAGTTTTATACGCTAGAACATAGGCAAATATTAGGTACATTTATGTCTCTTGGTTTAACGAGAGAAAAATGTGGTGATATTTTGCTTCAAGAAGATCGTGCCCAAATTGTAGTCGCGAAAGAAGTTGTATCTTATATTGAGATGAACTTACAATCTATAGGGAAAGTGAAAGTCTCCTTATCACCAGTGCAAGGAGAAAAAATTCTACAGATGCAAGAAACGTGGGGAGAGAAATCTGGAACGGTTTCTTCACTTCGTTTAGATGTTATGTTGGCTGAAATGTTACATATATCCAGACAAAAAGTACAACCTTTCATAAAAAATGGTTTAGTAAAAGTTAATTGGAAAACAGTGGAGCAAACCTCTTATGAATGTTATCCAGGAGATGTTTTTTCAGTGAGAGGATATGGACGAAGTAAATTGTTTTCTGTAGAAGGTAGAACAAAGCGCGACAAATGGAGAATTTTGTATGGTATACTAAAATGATTGGTTTTTTAGAAGGAAATCCTCCTATTTTGTCGAAGAAAAGATATAATTGAAATAGGAAATTTAGATAACTACTTGGAGGTGGCGTTGTGCCGTTAACACCATTAGATATTCATAACAAAGAATTTGGTCGCGGATTCCGTGGCTATGATGAAGATCAAGTAAATGAGTTTCTTGATCAAATTATCAAAGATTATGAATTAGTCATTCGTGAGAAAAAAGCTTTAGAAGAAAAAGTTGCGCAATTAGAAGGGAAGTTAGATCATTTCTCTAATATTGAAGATACGTTAAACAAATCTATCATCGTTGCACAAGAAGCAGCGGAAGAAGTAAAACGTAACGCGCAAAAAGAAGCAAAATTAATCGTACGTGAAGCTGAAAAGAATGCAGACCGTATTATTAACGAAGCGTTAGTAAAATCAAGAAAAGTTGCCTTTGATATTGAAGAGCTAAAGAAACAAGCGAAAGTATTCCGCACTCGTTTCCGTATGTTATTAGAAACACAGCTTGAAATGTTAAACAACGATGATTGGGATAAACTAATTGAGTTAGAAGACGAAGTAGATGAACTGTTGAAAAAAGAAGAAACAGTGTAAGCTTGACGTTTTTCTCATTATTACATATAATTTTAAACAACATATTTATTAAGAAAAACGAAGATAGGGATAAGTACCTTTTTCATACCTTATATAGCGAACTGAGGATGGTGTAAGCTCAGGATAAGGAGATAATGGGAATATCACCCTGGAGTTCCGCGCTGAACAAATAGAGTAAGCGTAGGCGTATATTCGCGTTAAGAATATAAAGAGGATTGTATACATACGTATAGGATCTACTAGGGTGGTACCGCGGGAGACTTTCTCGTCCCTTTTTGGGATGAGAAGGTCTCTTTTCTATTCCGTTTTTTAAGTGTTTCTTTTATACATGTAAGGAGGAATTGAGCATGGAGTACAAAAATACATTACTAATGCCAAAAACAGAGTTCCCAATGCGTGGGAATTTACCAAAACGTGAGCCTGCAATGCAAGAACAGTGGGCTGAAATGAATATTTATGAAAAGGTACAAGAACATACGAAAGGTCGTCCTTTATTTGTACTGCATGATGGACCTCCATATGCGAATGGTGACATTCATATGGGACATGCATTAAATAAAGTGCTAAAAGACTTTATTGTTCGTTATAAATCAATGACAGGTTACTGCGCACCATATGTACCGGGTTGGGATACACACGGTTTACCAATTGAGCAAGCTTTAACAAATAAAGGTGTAAAGCGTAAAGAAATGACAGTTGCTGAGTTCCGTAAGTTATGTGCAGAGTATGCATATGAACAAGTAGAACGTCAACGTGAACAATTTAAGCGTTTAGGTGTACGTGCAGATTGGGATAACCCATATATTACTTTAGAGCCGGCTTATGAAGCGCAACAAATTAAAGTGTTCGGTGATATGGCGAAAAAAGGTTATATTTATAAAGGACAAAAACCAGTTTACTGGTCTCCAACGAGTGAATCAGCTTTAGCAGAAGCTGAAATTGAATACCAAGATAAAAAATCAGCATCTATTTACGTAGCATTCCCTGTAAAAGACGGAAAGAACGTATTAGAAGGTGATGAGAAATTTATTATCTGGACAACAACACCTTGGACGTTACCTGCAAACTTAGGTATTTCTGTTCACCCAGAACTTGAATACGCTATTGTAAAAGTAAATGATGAAAAATATATTATTGCTTCTGAACTATTTGAGACAGTTGCAAAAACGTTAGAGTGGGAAAATGCTGAAGTTGTGAAAACGGTAAAAGGTAGCGAACTTGAGTATACAGTTGCAAAACATCCATTCTACGATCGTGATTCATTAGTTATGCTAGGAGATCACGTAACAACAGATGCAGGTACAGGTTGTGTTCATACAGCACCAGGACACGGGGAAGATGACTTCGTTGTTGGTAAAAAGTATGGATTAGAAGTACTTTGCCCAGTTGATGATAAAGGTGTATTAACAAATGAAGCACCTGGATTTGAAGGCTTATTCTATGATAAAGCTAACAAGCCAATTACAGAAAAATTAGAAGAAGTAGGCGCGTTACTGAAACTAACGTTCATTACGCATTCATACCCGCATGATTGGAGAACGAAAAAACCAATTATTTTCCGTGCAACAGCACAGTGGTTTGCATCTATTGAAGCGTTCCGTAAAGAATTATTAGAAGCTGTTGCGGAAACAAAATGGGTACCAGCATGGGGAGAAACTCGTCTTCATAATATGGTTCGTGACCGTGGTGACTGGTGTATTTCTCGTCAGCGTGCATGGGGTGTGCCAATCCCTGTATTCTATGCAGAGAATGGTGATCCAATTATTACAGATGAAACAATTAACCATGTAGCAGATTTATTCCGTGAGCACGGTTCTAACGTATGGTTTGAGCGTGAAGCGAAAGATCTATTACCAGAAGGATTTACACATACAGGTAGCCCAAATGGTGAATTCCGTAAAGAAACAGACATCATGGATGTATGGTTCGATTCAGGTTCTTCTCACCAAGCAGTATTAGAAGAGCGCGAAGACTTACAACGTCCAGCTGATTTATATTTAGAAGGATCTGACCAGTATCGTGGTTGGTTTAACTCTTCATTATCAACAGCAGTTGCTGTAACAGGTAAAGCTCCATATAAAGGCGTACTAAGCCATGGTTTCGTATTAGATGGTGAAGGACGTAAAATGAGTAAGTCGATTGGAAACATCGTCGTACCGAAGAAAATTATGGATCAATTAGGTGGAGATATTTTACGCTTATGGGTATCTTCTGTTGACTATCAATCTGATGTACGTATTTCAGATGATATTTTAAAACAAGTAGCAGAAGTGTATCGTAAAATCCGTAACACATTCCGTTTCTTATTAGGAAACTTAGATGACTTTAAGCCAAGTGAAAATACAGTAGCTGTAGCTGAACTTCGTGAAGTAGATCGTTACATGTTAGTGAAATTAAATGACTTAATTACAAAAGTAAAAGAAGCATATGAAACATACGACTTCGCTGCTGTGTATCATGCAATTCATAACTTCTGTACAATTGATTTAAGTTCATTCTACTTAGACTTTGCAAAAGACATTTTATACATTGAAGGTGCAAACCATGAAGATCGTCGTGCAATTCAAACTGTATTATATGATGTTCTTGTTGCATTGACGAAACTTGTAACACCAATCTTACCGCATACAGCTGATGAAGTATGGCCATACATTCCGGGTGTAACAGAAGAAAGTGTACAATTAACTAATATGCCAGAAGCTGTACAATTAGATGGTGCGGAAGCATTAAAAACAAAATGGGATGCATTTATGACGCTGCGTGATGACGTATTAAAAGCGTTAGAAGTAGCTCGTAATGAGAAAGTAATCGGTAAGTCATTAAATGCAAGTATTACGCTATATCCGACTGTAGAAATGAAAACTATGTTAGAGTCTATTAGCGAAGACTTAAAGCAATTATTCATCGTTTCTGAGTATAAACTTGGTGGTATGATGGAAGAAGCGCCAGCAGATGCGCCGAAGTATGAGCATACAGCGGTTGTTGTTGCTCAAGCAACTGGTGAAACATGTGAACGTTGTTGGGTAGTTTCAGAAACAATTGGTAAAGACGCTGAACATGAAACATTATGTGAGCGTTGTGCAACAGTTGTTAAAGAAAACTATGTAAAATAATAAAAAAACTGACTGTGCGTAAGTACAGTCAGTTTTTTTGTTGATGATATATTAAAATAACTTTCACTCTCTTTCCTATGAAGGAAAAATGTGTGTGAGGTAAGCATAGAAATTTCGGACACACTAATCGTACATTGCAGCTAGGAGGAATGTACACGTGAATGAAATGTATATGGAAATCAAAGAAGAATTGCAATTGATGCGAAAAGAGTTACAAGAGAGGCTAGCTAAAGAGGTCATGCACAAATATGATACAGAGTTTAGCGAAGAGCTTGGATATGAAATTAAGGAAGAGATAAAGAAAAAACTCCTATTACATGATATAAAAGAGGACTTAAAAGATGTAGAACGTGCATTATTTAAAATGGAAATAGATATGTATGGTATTTGTGAAGAAACGGGGAGAGCAATTTCGGTAAAACAAATGAAGACGATGCCGACTGCCCGTACCATTCATGAATTTTTCTATGAAAAAGTAAATGTATGAATGCGCACAACGATATTATATTACCTTTTTTTAATTTATTTTATTCTTCTATAAAGGTTCATTGTGAAAAGGTTGCAGCTATGCTAAAATTTTGAGGTACACTGTCTTTGTGGGGGAAATGAAAATGATATATTATGTAATAGCGTTATTTGTCATTGCCATCGATCAAATATCGAAATGGCTAATTGTAAAGAACATGGAATTGGGTACGAGCATTCCGATTATCGATAATGTATTATACATAACATCACATCGAAATAGAGGAGCTGCCTGGGGGATTTTAGAAAATAAAATGTGGTTTTTCTACATTATTACAGTCGTTTTTGTAGTATTTATCGTAATTTATATGCAAAAATATGCGAAAACAGACAAACTTCTAGGGATTTCATTAGGTCTAATACTAGGCGGAGCAATTGGTAATTTCATTGATCGTGTATTTAGACAAGAAGTAGTGGATTTCATTCACGTGTATATTTTCTCGTACAACTATCCAGTATTCAATATAGCTGATTCAGCATTATGTATTGGTGTTGTATTAATTATTATTCAAACATTATTAGAAGGCAAGAAAACGAAGGAGTAATTGAATGAGTGAAGTAGTACAAGTAACAGTTGCAGAAGAACAAAAAAGTGAGCGAATTGATAAATTCGTTGCAGAAATAAACAGTGAATGGTCACGTTCACAAGTACAACAATGGATTAAAGATGATGTCGTTACAGTTAATGGAAAATCGGTAAAAGTGAATTATAAAGTTAAAGAAAACGATGAAATTACAGTAACGATTCCTGATCCAGAAGAGTTAGATATCCAAGCAGAAGATATGGGCTTAGAAATTTATTATGAAGATGCAGATGTACTCGTTGTAAATAAGCCACGTGGTATGGTTGTACATCCAGCTCCAGGGCATACAAGCGGTACGCTTGTAAACGGACTTATGCACCATTGTACAGACCTGTCAGGTATTAACGGTGTAATGCGTCCTGGTATCGTGCATCGTATTGATAAAGATACATCTGGACTATTAATGGTTGCTAAAAATGATGTGGCGCATGAGTCACTTGTAAATCAACTTGTAGCAAAAACAGTAACAAGACGTTACAAAGCGATTGTACACGGTGTGATTCCGCATGATAAAGGAACGATCGATGCGCCAATTGGTCGCGATAAGAAAGAACGTCAAAGCATGACAGTTGATGAAAATGGTAAGAATGCTGTTACACACTTCCAGGTGTTAGAACGCTTTAAAGATTTTACACTTGTAGAATGTCGCTTAGAAACGGGACGTACGCACCAAATTCGTGTTCATATGAAATACATTGGCTATCCACTTGCAGGAGATCCGAAGTATGGTCCGAAGAAAACATTAGACATGAATGGACAAGCACTTCACGCAGGTATTTTAGGGTTTGACCATCCTCGTACTGGTGAATATATTCAGTTTGAGGCACCGATTCCAGAAGTGTTTGAAGACGCATTAAATATTTTACGGAAATAGTATTGACAAATCATAAGAAAACTGAGATACTGACAACAGTTAAATAATGATCCTTTAACACAGCCCCGTGAGGTTGAGAAGGTAACGGTTTGAAATACATAGGGTATGCTGTACCCTTTTTTCAAAAGTCCTCTCGCACACGCTGAGAGGACTTTTTTTATACCATTACTCTCACGCAAGAAAAAAGCTTGGAGGTGTAGAGCATGCAAGAGAAAGCTGTCGTTTTAGATGACCAAATGATTCGCCGCGCTTTAACACGAATTAGTCATGAAATCGTGGAACGAAATAAAGGTGTCGATAATTGTGTTCTTGTCGGAATTAAAACTCGTGGAATTTTTATTGCACAACGTTTGGCAGAACGAATTGGTCAAATTGAAGGAAAAGAAATGGAAGTTGGAGAGCTAGATATTACGTTATATCGTGATGATCTAACACTACAATCGAAAAATGAAGAACCACTTGTAAAAGGTTCTGATATCCCTGTAGATATTACGAAGAAAAAAGTTATCCTTGTGGATGATGTATTATATACAGGAAGAACAGTTCGAGCGGCAATGGATGCTCTTATGGATTTAGGTAGACCATCACAAATCCAACTGGCGGTTCTTGTTGATAGAGGTCATCGTGAACTACCAATTCGCGCTGATTATGTAGGAAAGAACATTCCAACATCAAGTGAAGAGCGTATCGAAGTTGATTTGCAAGAGACAGATCAACAAGATCGAGTAAGCATATACGATAAGTAAAGCCCTTTTAAATGTAGTCCTGTGAGGCTGCCAAAGGGTCTTGGCTTTCATATGTCAAATTTGGCATACGAAAGTGTAGGACTCTTTGTGCACAGGCACAAAGAGTTTTTTTATTGCAAAGATTTAAACTGAAGGAGGATGTAACAATGGAACAAAAGCCAGTGTTAGACGTTAATGAAGTACCGAAACCGGGAAAATGGTTATTTTTAAGTATACAACATTTGTTCGCGATGTTTGGATCAACAGTGCTTGTTCCGTTTTTAACAGGATTGAATCCGTCAGTAGCATTAATATCAAGTGGATTAGGAACGCTAGCGTTTCTTCTTATAACGAAAGGTCAAGTACCTGCCTATCTAGGATCATCATTCGCCTTTATCGCACCGATTATAACAGCGAAAACAGCAGGTGGACCTGGAGCAGCAATGCTCGGTGGTTTGTTTGCAGGACTTGTGTACATCTTAATCTCACTCGGAATTAAGAAGTCAGGATCAGAGTGGATTATGAAATTACTTCCGCCAATCGTAGTTGGTCCAGTCGTAATGGTAATCGGTCTAGCTTTAGCACATACAGCAGTTAACATGGCGATGAACGGTGCGGATGGCAAATATAGCTTTACACACTTTTCAGTAGCATTAGTAACATTAGCAATTACAATTATCTGCTCTATATTCGGAAGAGGGTTTTTCAGTATCATACCAGTGTTACTGGGCATTATCGGCGGATATATCTTCGCTTACTTCCAAGGGCTAGTAAACTTAAAGCCGGTAGCTGAGGCAAAATGGTTTGTTGTACCAGATTTCACAGTACCATTTGTAACATATACTCCGGAGTTTTCGTGGAAGATTGTACTCTTGATGGTACCAGTTGCACTAGTAACAATTTCAGAACATATCGGACATCAAATTGTACTTGGAAACGTTATTAAAAGAGATTTAATTGAAAAACCAGGTTTACATCGCTCAATCTTCGGTGATGGAATAGCAACATTGATTGCATCACTAATAGGTGGACCACCGAATACAACGTATGGTGAAAATATCGGTGTGCTAGCAATTACGAGAGCTTACAGCGTATACTTATTCATCGGATCAGCAGTATTCGCAATCATGTTTGGTTTTATCGGTAAGATTTCCGCGCTGATTCACTCCATACCAACACCGGTTATGGGTGGAGTATCAATCTTACTATTCGGTGTAATCGCATCAAGCGGATTACGCATGATGGTAGATGATAAAACAGACCTAAGTGACAAACGAAACTTAATGATTGCATCAGTAATACTAGTAATCGGTATTGGTGGAGCGGTACTTCATGTAGGAGAATCGTTCCAAGTAGAAGGAATGGCACTAGCAGCAATTGTAGGTGTACTGTTAAATCTACTACTACCGGAAACGAAACAAATAAAACAATCTAAGCAGATTGCTTCATAATAACAACCTTTTAATTCAGTCCTGTGAGACCGGAAAGGGTGGCTTCTTCCTTGCACCCTAGTCTCACATGACTAGGGTATTTTTATACGAAAGTTGTTATAAAAATACAAAAGTGGTAACATAAAAATCAGAAAGATGAGGGATGACGATGAGCCATTTGTTAACGATGAGTGAATTATCGGAAGTAGAAATTTCAGAAATCCTAAAAGACGCAGAAGATTTCGCGAATGGAAAAGAGAGCAAAACGACAGAGCAAACTTTTGTTGCGAACTTGTTCTTTGAGAATAGTACGAGAACGAGATTTAGCTTTGAAGTTGCTGAGAAGAGATTAGGACTTGAAGTTTTAAACTTTTCAGCGGATGCATCTAGCGTACAAAAAGGAGAAACTTTATACGATACGGTAAGAACACTAGAATCAATCGGAACAAAAGCGGTGATCGTCCGCCATGAGCAAGATCGCTACTTCGATGAACTAAAAGAACAGGTAAATATCCCAATCTTAAACGCTGGAGATGGATGTGGAAACCATCCAACGCAGTGCCTACTCGATCTTCTTACAATTAAACAAGAGTTTGGAAGATTTGAAGGATTAAAGATTGCGATAGTAGGAGATGTTCGTCATAGCCGAGTAGCACGTTCTAATGCAGAAGCATTAACGAAACTGGGTGCAACAATTTACTTTGCAAGTCCAGAAGAGTGGAAAGATGAAGACAGCACGTTTGGAACATACAAACCATTAGATGAACTTGTTCCAGAAGTGGATGTAATGATGTTACTTCGTGTACAACATGAGCGTCATGATCATTATGAAACAGACATTATGAAAGAGTATCATGAGAAACACGGATTAACAGTGGAAAGAGAAAAGCGTATGAAAGAAGGAAGCATTATTATGCATCCAGCTCCTGTAAACCGTGATGTTGAAATTGCAAGTGAACTTGTTGAGTGTGAGCGTTCACGCATATTTAAACAAATGGAAAATGGAGTTTACGTAAGAATGGCTGTACTAAAACGCGCCTTACCAAATGTATTAGGAGGAATGAAACATGAATTACTTGTTTAAAAATGGTCGTTATATGAATGAAGAAGGAAAAATCGTAGCAACAGATCTTCTCGTACAAGACGGTAAAATCGCTAAGGTAGCAGAAAATATTACGGCAGATAATGCTGAAGTAATCGATGTGAACGGAAAGTTAATCGCACCTGGATTAGTAGATGTACACGTACATCTTCGTGAACCAGGTGGTGAACATAAAGAAACAATTGAAACAGGTACACTAGCAGCGGCAAAAGGTGGATTCACTACAATTTGTGCAATGCCAAATACACGCCCAGTACCAGATTGTAGAGAACATATGGAAGACTTGCAAAATCGTATTAAAGAAAAAGCGCATGTCAACGTACTACCATACGGAGCAATTACAGTACGGCAAGCTGGTTCTGAAATGACAGATTTCGAAACATTAAAAGAACTTGGAGCATTTGCTTTCACTGATGACGGTGTAGGCGTACAAGATGCTAGCATGATGTTAGCTGCTATGAAGCGTGCAGCGAAATTAAATATGGCAGTAGTTGCGCATTGTGAAGAGAATACTCTTATTAATAAAGGTTGTGTACATGAAGGGAAGTTTTCTGAGAAACACGGATTAAACGGTATCCCATCAGTATGTGAATCTGTACATATTGCAAGGGATATACTGCTTGCTGAAGGGGCAGATTGTCACTATCACGTATGTCACGTAAGTACGAAAGGTTCTGTACGCGTAATTCGAGATGCGAAACGCGCTGGAATTAAAGTAACAGCAGAAGTAACACCTCATCACTTAGTGTTATGTGAAGATGATATCCCATCAGCTGATCCTAACTTTAAAATGAACCCACCGCTTCGTGGGAAAGAAGATCACGCAGCACTAATTGAAGGTTTATTAGATGGAACGATTGATATGATCGCAACTGATCATGCACCGCATACAGCGGAAGAGAAAGCGCAAGGAATTGAAAGAGCACCATTCGGAATTACTGGTTTTGAAACAGCATTCCCACTTCTATACACAAACCTTGTGAAAAAAGGAATTATTACATTAGAGCAGTTAATTCAATTCTTAACAGAAAAACCAGCTGATACATTCGGCTTAGAAGCTGGTCGCCTGAAAGAAGGTAGAACAGCTGATATTACAATCATTGATTTAGAACAAGAAGAAGAGATTGACCCAACAACATTCTTATCAAAAGGAAAAAATACACCATTCGCAGGTTGGAAATGCCAAGGATGGCCGGTAATGACAATCGTTGGTGGTAAGATCGCATGGCAAAAGGAGAGTGCATTAGTATGAAAAGACAACTTATCTTAGAAGATGGAACAGTATTAATTGGAAAAGGTTTCGGAGGAGAAATCGAAAAGTCAGGTGAGGTTGTATTTACAACAGGAATGACTGGATATCAAGAAACATTATCTGATCCATCATATTGCGGTCAAATCGTAACATTCACGTACCCATTAATCGGAAACTACGGCATCAACCGTGATGATTTTGAATCGATTCACCCATCTGTAAATGGTTTAATCGTAAACGAAATTTGTGATCATCCATCAAACTTCCGTAATGAAATTTCGTTAAATGATTACTTAAAAGAAAGAAATATCCCAGGGTTAGCAGGAATTGATACAAGAAAATTAACGAGAAAAATTCGTCAATACGGTACATTACGTGGACGTCTATGTAACATGGATGCAGATGTAGAATACATCGTGAGCCAATTAAAAGCGACAGTATTTACAGATCACGTGAAACGCGTATCAACGAAAGATCCATACCCAAGCCCAGGCCGTGGACACCGAGTTGTACTTGTAGACTTCGGAATGAAACATGGTATTTTACGAGAATTAAATAAACGTGACTGTGATGTAATTGTAGTACCTTACAATACAACAGCAGAAGAAATTTTACGTCTTAGCCCAGATGGAATTATGTTAAGTAACGGACCTGGAGATCCAAAAGATGTACCAGAAGCAATTGAAATGTTAAAAAACATTATCGGTAAAGTTCCTTTATTCGGAATTTGCTTAGGACATCAACTATTCGCTCTAGCATCTGGTGCGAATACAAGTAAGTTAAAATTCGGTCACCGTGGTTTAAACCATCCGGTAAAACATCTTGCAACTGGAAAAGTAGCAATTACATCTCAAAATCATGGTTACGCAGTAGAAGAAGAATCAGTTAAAAATACAGAACTTGAAATTACACATGTTGCTTTAAATGATGGAACAGTAGAAGGTCTTCGTCATACGAAGTTCCCAGCATTTACAGTACAATACCATCCAGAAGCTTCTGCAGGACCAGAAGATGCAAACGATTTGTTCGAAGATTTCTTAGCAATGATTGAAAACTTCAAGAAAGAAGGGGAAGAGTTATGCCAAAACGCCTAGACATTAACACAATTTTAGTAATCGGATCAGGACCAATTGTAATTGGGCAAGCAGCAGAGTTTGACTACTCTGGTACACAAGCTTGTCAATCTCTTAGAGAAGAAGGTTACAAAGTAATCCTTGTTAACTCTAACCCAGCAACAATTATGACAGATACTGCAACGGCAGATAAAGTATATATAGAACCATTAACACTAGAATTCGTAAGCCGTATCATTCGTAAAGAACGTCCAGATGCAATCTTACCAACATTAGGTGGTCAAACAGGCCTGAATATGGCTGTTGAACTTGCGAAATCAGGCATACTTGAAGAGTGCGGAGTTGAGATTTTAGGAACAAAATTATCAGCAATCGAGCAAGCGGAGGATCGTGATTTATTCCGTACCTTAATGCAGGAATTAAATGAACCAATTCCATCTAGTACCATTATTCATACGCTAGAAGAAGCACATGAATTTGTAAAAGAAATTGGATATCCAGTTATTGTTCGCCCAGCATTTACAATGGGGGGGACAGGTGGCGGAATCTGTAGTAATGAAGAAGAACTAATTGAAATCGTATCAGGTGGATTAAAACATAGTCCGGTAACACAATGTTTATTAGAAAAGAGCATTGCTGGTTGTAAGGAAATTGAATATGAAGTAATGCGTGATTCAAATGATAACGCGATTGTAGTATGTAACATGGAAAATATCGATCCAGTTGGGGTTCACACAGGTGATTCTATCGTTGTAGCACCGAGCCAAACATTAAGTGACCGTGAATATCAAATGTTACGAAACACTTCATTACGAATTATTCGTGCATTAGGAATTGAAGGTGGATGTAACGTTCAGCTTGCACTTGATCCTTATAGCTTCCAATATTATGTAATCGAAGTAAACCCGCGTGTAAGTCGTTCATCTGCACTAGCATCTAAAGCAACTGGATATCCAATTGCGAAGCTAGCGGCAAAAATTGCAGTCGGTTTAACATTAGATGAAATTATAAATCCAGTAACACAAAAAACATATGCTTGTTTCGAACCAGCATTAGACTATGTTGTTTCAAAAATTCCACGCTGGCCATTTGATAAGTTTGAATCAGCAAACAGAACACTGGGTACACAAATGAAGGCAACTGGTGAAGTTATGTCAATCGGACGTAACTTAGAGCAATCATTATTAAAAGCGATTCGTTCTTTAGAACTTGGTGTTTATCACTTAGAGTTAGAGCATTTAAAAGAGCTTGATAAAGAGACAATGAAAAAACGCATTATAAAAGCTGATGATGAGCGACTGTTTATTGTAGCAGAAGCAATTCGTCAAGGTGTAACGAAAGAAGAAATCAACAATTGGTGTGAAATGGACTTCTTCTTCTTACAAAAAGTTGAAAATATCGTAAATATGGAACGCGAAGTAAAAGCAAATGTAGGAAATATGGAAGTATTACAATCAGCGAAAGAAATGGGCTTCAGTGACCATTACATCGCCAATGCTTGGAACAAAACAGAGCGTGAAATTTACGATATGCGTAAAGAAAGCAATATAACTCCTGTTTATAAAATGGTAGATACTTGTGCGGCAGAGTTTGAATCAGCAACACCATACTACTACAGCACATATGGTGACGAGAATGAATCGGTTAGAACAGATCGTAAGAGTGTAGTAGTTCTAGGATCTGGTCCAATCCGTATCGGTCAAGGTGTTGAGTTTGACTATGCAACAGTTCACTCTGTATGGGCAATTAAAGAAGCGGGATATGAGGCAATCATTGTTAATAACAATCCAGAAACAGTTTCAACAGACTTCAGTATTTCTGACAAATTATACTTTGAACCATTAACAATCGAAGATGTAATGCACATTATCGATTTAGAAAAGCCAGAAGGTGTGATCGTCCAATTCGGTGGACAAACGGCAATTAACTTAGCTGCTAAATTAGAGGCTCACGGTGTGAAAATCTTAGGAACATCACTTGAAGATTTAGACCGTGCAGAAGATCGTGATAAGTTTGAAGCAGCTCTAACACAACTTGGTATCCCGCAACCAGTTGGTAAAACAGCAACGACTGTAGAGCAAGCGGTAGCAATCGCTGACAAAATTGGTTACCCAGTATTAGTAAGACCATCTTACGTACTAGGTGGACGCGCGATGGAAATCGTATATCGTCAAGAAGAACTGCTGCACTACATGAAAAATGCAGTTAAAGTTCACGCAGATCACCCAGTATTAATCGATCGTTACATGGTTGGTAAAGAAATTGAAGTAGATGCAATTTCAGACGGTGAGAATGTATTCATTCCAGGTATTATGGAACATATTGAACGCGCTGGAGTTCACTCTGGTGACTCAATCGGAGTATATCCACCGCAAAGCTTATCTGCAAAACTGAAAGAACAAATTATTGAACATACAATTGCACTTGGAAAAGGTTTAAACATTGTTGGATTACTAAACATTCAGTTTGTAGTATTCAAAGATGAAGTGTATGTAATTGAAGTAAATCCACGTGCGAGCCGTACAGTACCATTCTTAAGTAAAATTACAGGCGTACCGATGGCGAATGTTGCAACGAAAGTTATTTTAGGTCAAGATCTTGTAGAACAAGGATATGGAACTGGTTATCACCCAGAAGAGAAAGAAGTGTATGTAAAAGCACCGGTATTCTCATTTGCGAAGCTACGTTCAGTTGATACAACATTAGGACCTGAAATGAAATCAACAGGGGAAGTAATGGGTAAAGACTTAACGCTTGAAAAAGCATTATACAAAGGGTTAGTTGCTTCAGGAATTAACATCCCAACGCACGGATCAGTAATCATCACTGTAGCGGATAAAGATAAAGAAGAAGCGATGGAAATTGCAAAACGTTTCCACGAAATCGGCTATAACTTATTAGCAACAGCTGGAACAGCACAATCGTTAGCAGAGCAAAACATTCCAGTGCAAGTTGTAAATAAAATTGATTCTGAAGAATACAACTTACTTGATATTATCCGTCAAGGAAAAGCACAGTTTGTAATCAATACATTAACAAAAGGCAAACAACCAGCGCGTGATGGTTTCCGCATTCGCCGTGAATCAGTAGAAAATGGTGTGGCTTGCTTAACATCACTTGATACAACGAGAGCAATCTTACGAGTACTAGAATCTATGACATTCTCAGCTCATTCAATGAAAGAAATTACGCAAACGAAGCGTCACGAGGTGGTACATGCATGATGCAAAAGCAAAATATGATCGTCGTTAACCAAAAAGAAATCGCAAAAAACATTTACGAATTAGTGCTTCAAGGGGATCTAGTGCAGCAAATGAACGATCCGGGGCAGTTTGTACACATTAAGGTAGCAGAGGGCATTACGCCCCTTCTGCGCCGCCCAATTAGTATTTGTAATGTCGATCAAGACAAGAACGAATTTACAATGCTATATCGTGCGGAAGGACAAGGAACAAAAACATTAGCGAAAAGAAAACAAGGCGAACTTGTAGATGTGTTAGGACCACTTGGACATGGTTTTCCTGTAGAAGAAGCGGAAGCTGGACAAACGGCTCTATTAGTTGGAGGGGGAATTGGTGTACCACCACTATATGAATTGTCACAGCGTCTTGTAGCAAAGGGAGTACGCGTTATTCACATCTTAGGTTTCCAAACGAAAGATGTTGTCTTCTATGAAGAGAAATTCGCAGAGCTTGGTGATACGTATGTTGCAACAGTTGATGGTACGCATGGTACAGAAGGCTTTGTAACAGATGTAATTGATAGCTATGGAATCGACTTTGACATTCTATACTCATGTGGACCTTTAGCGATGCTTCGTGCATTAGAAGGACGCTATAAAGAGAGAAAAGCCTACATTTCATTAGAAGAGCGTATGGGCTGTGGCATTGGAGCATGTTTCGCATGTGTATGCCATTTACAAGCAGATCCAAGTGGACATTCTTACAAGAAGGTGTGTAGCGACGGACCAGTATTTCCAATCGGGGAGGTTGTACTATGAACAGATTGCAAGTTGAATTACCAGGGTTATCATTAAAAAATCCAATCATCCCAGCATCTGGTTGCTTCGGATTTGGTCGTGAGTATGCACAGTTCTATGATTTAAGTGTACTTGGATCAATTATGATTAAAGCGACAACAGAACAGCCTCGTTACGGAAACCCAACGCCTCGTGTTGCGGAAACACCAGGCGGAATGCTAAATGCAATCGGGCTTCAAAATCCTGGATTAGAAAAGGTAATGAATTCTGAATTACCTTTTCTTGAGCAATTTGATCTTCCGATTATTGCGAATGTTGCTGGCTCACAAGCCGAGGATTATGTAGCAGTTGCGAAAGAAATTTCAAAGGCACCTAATGTTCATGCGCTAGAATTAAATATTTCTTGTCCAAACGTAAAAACGGGTGGTATCGCTTTTGGTACGAATCCTGAAATTGCTGCTGATTTAACGAAGCGAGTAAAAGAGGTTTCTGAAGTACCGGTATATGTGAAATTGTCACCGAACGTGGCAAACATTGTGGAGATTGCAAAAGCAATTGAAAATGCGGGTGCGGACGGTTTAACGATGATTAATACATTGCTTGGTATGCGTCTAGATTTAAAAACAGCTAAACCAATTTTAGCAAACCGTACAGGCGGATTATCAGGTCCTGCGATTAAGCCAGTAGCAATTCGTATGGTACATGAAGTAAGCCAAGCGGTTAACATTCCGATTATCGGAATGGGTGGTATTGAAACTGCGGAAGATGTAATTGAATTCTTCTATGCTGGCGCAAGCGCGGTTGCAGTTGGAACAGCGAACTTTATCGATCCATTCGTATGTCCGACAATTATTGAAGAATTACCAGCATTACTAGATGAATTAGGATTTGATCACATTTCGGAATGTCAAGGAAGGAGCTGGAAGCAAACATGTCACAGTCGTTAATCGTTGCACTAGATTTTCCAGGGAAACAAGATGTAGAACAATTCTTACACCACTTTGAAGGGGAAGAGTTATTTGTCAAAGTTGGTATGGAGTTATTTTACAAAGAAGGCCCTGCGATTATTACGTACTTAAAAGAAAAAGGGCATAAGATCTTCCTAGATTTAAAACTTCATGATATTCCGAATACAGTAAAAAGCGCTATGCGTAGCCTAGCTAGTCTAGATGTTGATATGGTAAATGTTCATGCTGCTGGGGGAAGCAGTATGATGAAAGCTGCGATTGAGGGATTAGAGGAAGGTAAGCAAGAAGGAAAAGAGAGACCGATTTGTATTGCAGTTACACAACTAACAAGCACTTCGGAAGCTATGATGAAAAAAGAGATCGGCATTGAGAAAACGTTAGAAGAAGCGGTTGCTCATTATGCAAAACTGACGAAAGAAAGTGGACTTGATGGCGTTGTTTGTTCAACACTTGAAGTTCCAAAATTACGTGAAGTATGCGGAAATGAATTTGTAACAGTAACACCGGGGATTCGTCTTGCAAGCGATGATGTAAATGATCAGGTGCGCGTAGCAACACCGAAACGTGCGAGGGAACTTGGCTCAAGCTACATCGTAGTTGGACGTAGTATTACAAAAGCAGAAAATCCGCTTGAAGCGTATAAAACAGTAAAACAACAGTGGGAAGGTGTAACAGTATGAAAAAAGAAATCGCATCGCATTTATTAGAAATTGGAGCAGTATTTTTACAACCAAATGATCCATTCACTTGGTCTTCAGGTATGAAATCACCAATTTATTGTGATAATCGTTTAACTTTATCTTATCCAAAAGTACGTCAAGCGATTGCAGCTGGATTAGAAGAGTTAATTAAAGAGCACTTCCCAACTGTAGAAGTTATTGCAGGAACAGCAACTGCTGGTATTGCGCACGCTGCATGGGTAAGCGATCGTATGGATTTACCAATGTGCTACGTACGTAGTAAAGCAAAAGGTCACGGTAAAGGGAACCAAATTGAAGGAAAAGCTGAAAAAGGTCAAAAAGTAGTAGTAGTAGAAGACTTAATTTCAACTGGCGGTAGTGCAATTACATGTGTAGAAGCACTTCGCGAAGCTGGATGTGAAGTATTAGGAATCGTATCAATCTTCACATACGAGCTAGAAGCAGGAAAAGAAAAACTAGAAGCAGCTAACGTAGCATCATACTCTTTAAGCGACTACAGTGCATTAACTGAAGTAGCAGCAGAAAAAGGTATGATCGGACAAGCTGAAACGAAAAAATTACAAGAGTGGCGTAAAAATCCAGCAAACGAAGCTTGGATCACAGCGTAACACGAAAAAAGACGACCGCGGGGGAACGCGGTCGCCTTTTTTATATCATTGCTAAAATTTTATGTAAAGTTCCATCGACATCAAAGAAAAACATATTACAATCTCCTCGCTAATAACTATTTAGCGTTTTCTACAACTTCATATCCTCTTACAAACAATAGCGTCATATAAGAAACAATAAATGAGAAGATGCTATACATGCCAACCCAAAAGAAAAATTTTGGAGTAAAGGCGATAACACCTATTATTAAAAAACTAGCAAACGTTACAATCGGCATTACGTAATACGTTTTCGTCTTGCGTGTTCCAATAACAGAAATGATAAAGATAAGTAATGGACAAATTAATAAGACGAAAATCAATTCATTCATAGTTATGTCCCCTTTTCTAATTGAAGTAATCTGTTTCTCGTAAACGTTTTGAAATAAATACTCTCCTAATATAACTTCGCTAACATATACATAATCCCTTTTGAAAGTCAGTAATAAATGATTGATTTCACAATAAAAAACGTAAGCAAGAGAATACTCGCTTACGTTATAGAATAAACATCGCAACGATTGTGGTGACGATTAAGCCAATCACAACTGGTAAAAAGTTTCGGCGTGCAAGTTCAAACGGATCTACTTTGCATATGGCAGCGGCAGGAATAAGCGCCCAAGGAATTAAAGTGCCACCGCCGGTCCAGATTGCTGCAATTTGCCCGAGTGCTGTTAATGTAGCGGTTCCATGCCCAAGTGCTGTTCCGAAAAGGTTTGCAATCGAACCAGCAAGTGATATACCGGAAAAACCAGATCCATCTAAGCCTGTTATGACACCAACAATAGTTAATGTTCCTGCCGATACATATTGATTTAAAGGTACAGTTTGGGATAAGGCGATTCCTAAGTCGTTAATGATTCCATGTGAACCTTTCGGTAAATAGGCTCCGATAATTTTTATAAAGCCGCTATCTCCTAAATAAAAGAGTGCAGCAATTGGGATAACTGGGCCGAAAATTTTAAATCCAAATTGGAGCCCTTCTATAAAATAATCGGTCGTTTTATTCAGTCCATTACCTTTGTAGGCGATGAGAGAAATAATGATAATCATAATAACAGTCGTCCCGCCGATAAGTGCAGTTGCGTCGCTTCCTTGTAGTTTAAATTGAATCATGCAAAGGATATCGATGGCATATACGATCGGAATACAAATAGCGAGCCATTTTTTTGTTCGAGGAGATAATGAAGTGAGCGTTTTAGAAGACTCAGTTGATGGGATAGATTCTTGTATAGATAAGCCTGTATGGAATTCTTTTCGTAAGAAGAAAAATGCGACGGAAGTTGTCACAATACCCATAACGATAACGAGGGGAACACTGGCAGAAACAACGCTGGAAACAGGAAGACCAGCAGCATCCGCTGTTAATTTCGGTGCACCTTGAATAACGAAGTCACCAGATAAGGCGATGCCGTGTCCGAACAAGTTCATAGCAATGGCAACTCCAATTGGCGGAAGGCCGACGCGTACAGCGACGGGTAATAAAATAGCTCCCATTAAAGCGACAGCTGGAGAAGGCCAAAAGAAGAAAGAAATTGTCATCATTAAAAGGCCGATAATCCAGTAGGCGAGGGTAGGGGTACGAATCATCTTTGTAAATGGTGAAATCATCGTATCATTTATGCCAGTATGAACGAGTAGATTGCTCATTGATACGATAACGGAGATGATTAATATAGTTGGTAATAGTTCAGTAATAGCGTAAATGAAACTTTGAAAAATACCGCTAACGGCAAGAGGGATAGAACTTGTAGCAGATAATGATAATAAAAAGATAAAAACGATACAAATAATCGTCGTATCTTTCCGGAGAATAAAAAAAGTAATAATAGTGAGTAAACAAAGAATATAGAGAGCATGCAATAGCGTTAATTCAACTCCCATAACATTCACATCCTTTAGGCATTCGTGTAGTTTATTGTATGAAAGCAGTAAAAGTATGTGAGTATAGGAAAAAGAAAAAAAGTGAAATTTCATGTACTGTAATGGTAAGAAATGGAAATGGATGTTACAATACAATTAATCCTAAAAATGGAATTATAAGAGGGTTTATGCGCAAAAAAATTGGGTTTTGGGGATTCATCCTTTCTTGTAGTCTATTAATCATTTTGAATCTGTTTACAAGTAATGAATGGGTCAGTATCATACCTGTTTTCGGGTTTGTATTTATACTTTTATATAACTGGGATGATATGAAACAATATAGTAAGAAAAGTATCGGATGTATGATAGGCATTATTGTTATTTGTTCATTTGTCGCAGGGATTATTTTAATAGAGGGGCAGAAGCAAATGGAGAAAATGTCTATTTTTCAAGAATGGATGTCATCTGCGAAGGGTCTTTATATTGTAATTGTAGTTGTTATTTTACTAAGATTTGTTATAAGCATAGTAAGTTACATATTAAAGGAGAAGTAGAATGGGGGAGTACGAATGAGAGAGAAAATAGGTTATTATGGTGTGCTCGTTTGTTTACTATTATCAGTTATTTCAGGGCAATTTCTTAAAAGTGAATGGGTACCAATTATATTATGTATAGGAGTATTCATATTTGCTCCTATGTATCGCTGGGATGAATGGAAAGCATATAGCAGAAAAAAGAAAATTGTTTTCAGCATCGAGTTTGTCATTATAATTAGCACGATTCCTTTTTTGTTATTGAAAGGAAATGAGATAATAGATGGAATTGTAATGTTTCAAGGGTGGTTATTTATCGCGAAATTACTATATTTAATATGTATTTTAATGTCGATAGCGGTAGTCGCTAAAAAAGTAAACGAAAAGTTATTCGTTAATGAATAAAAGAAAATGCCACCTTATTCGGTGGCATTTTCTCATTTTACTGAATGAGATTTTTGCATCTTTTTAACTAAACGAATTTGTCCGCGATGATTGATTTCATCTTCAAATACGTGGAACCACTTAAAATAGTTATTCGCTCGTTTGTCATACCAAAATTCTGTCGTTTTAAATAGCCATTCATCAGGTAACGATTGAAAAGTCTCGATCGTTTTGGAACGTACTTTTTGTAATGTGTTTATGTAAAATTCTATAGGGTTTCCTTTTATTTTCTCGCGTCCAATATTTCCTAACTCAATAGCAGGTAACCACTGTTCTAATTCAGCCTCCGTTGGTTCACGGTCTTCAAAAGTATGAATTTGGTAGTAAAATTCAATAGCGGCCATATGGTACAAAAGCATGCCAATTGAATTTGCTTCCTCATCATATAAATAATCAAGTTCTTCAATTGTTAAACCTTCCACCGCCTGCATTGTTGTATAACGAGCGTAATTCATCATGGAAACAAGTTTTGAAAATTCAACTTGTAAACCATCTATTTTATCAATTACAAAATTCAATTAAAATTCCCCCTCTTTAAACGATGACTCCAGAGAAAGAATTCTATGTGCAGAGAAAAACTCCTTTTAAAAAAGGTCATGATTTTAACAAGGAATAACAATTAGTTCCCGATTTGATTTTGTAATAACTTCATATCCGTCTTTTGTGATGACAATATCATCTTCAATTCTACAACCGCCCCAGTTTGGTATATAAATGCCTGGTTCCACTGTAACAACCATACCTTCTTCTAAAGTAGCTTTACTTTCTTGGGATAAGCGGAGAGGTTCATGTATTTCTAACCCAAGACCATGACCAGTAGAGTGTCCAAAATATTGGCCGTATCCATGCTCAGTGATGTAATCTCTCGTTATATCATCGATACTTTTCGCAGTTTCTCCAGGCTTAATTGCTTCAGTCCCACGTTTTAAAGCTTCTAGGACAACACTGTATATTTTTTTGAATTCTTCTGACGGTTCCCCGATTGCTACAGTGCGAGTTATATCGGAACAATATCCATCGTAAAGTGCACCGAAATCTAATGTAACGACGTCGCCTCGTTCGATTATTTTATTTGATGCAACTCCATGAGGAAGAGAAGAACGAACGCCAGAAGCTACAATGATTTGAAATGAAGAGGATGTAGCCCCTTTTTTTCGCATGAAAAATTCTAACTCATCTCGTACATCATTTTCACTTATTCCTGGTTTTAGAAACGTAAGGATGTGATGAAATGCTTCGTCCGCGATATTAGCTGCGATTTTCATTGTTTCTATTTCAGGCGTGTCTTTAATGATACGAATATTTTCGATGATTTCGCACACTTGAACCATTTCTACATGTACGTATTTTTGTAAGTTTTTATATTGTTGCAATGTCATGTTGTTTTCTTCAATTCCGAGTTTTTGAATGTTTAATTTCGATACTTGATTTGCAATTTCTTTTTCTAAATTTCCTTTATGCATAATAATTTCAGCATCTTTTATTTGTGATTTTGCTTGATCTACATAGCGAAAATCAGTTATAAAAACAGCCTTATCCGCAGAGAGTAAGACGACGCCAGCGCTACCTGTAAAGCCAGTTGCATATTGGCGGTTTTCTTTTTTTGTAATCAGTAATCCGTCAATTTCATAGTTTTGTAGTTGATTTTGGATTTTATTAATTTTTAAAGTCATGTTAATTCCCCCTATTCACAGTATTGAATAAAGCAAATAGTGTGCCAAAATATATATTTGAAGAAAAGATAGTAGGAACAACATATATTTTAGGGGAGATAAAAAATAGCTCGCTATTTGTGGGAGACGGTTTGTTCATAAAATCCAGATTGCTTCAATAAATAGCAGGGGGATGAAAAAATATTGATTGGAGTTGCACTTTATTTACATGCTGTAAAAAATTTTATACAACTGTGAAATGACACTGTCAATTTTTTTTGACAATATTGAAAGGGAGAAAGATGTTTTGAGTTATTGAATGGATATAGGAACTAAATTGAAAAAATATAAAAAATGCGTTGCTTATAAGCAACGCATTTTTTATTTACGCTTTTAATTTCATTACAGTATCAGCATCAGGTGTTACATATACGGTTTGCTGATTGTCGTACGTAACAAAACCAAGTTTTGCACCACTCGGTTTTTTGACATGGCGTATTTTGGTGAAATCTACAGGAACAGAACTAGAATCTTTTGCTTTACTGAAATAGGCAGCGATTTTAGCAGCTTCTAACACGGTTTCTTCGGTAGGTTCAAGAGAACGAATGACAACATGAGACCCAGGGATATCTTTCGTATGTAACCAAATTTCATCACGACGGGCAAACTTCGTTGTTAAATAATCGTTTTGCTTGTTGTTTTTACCGACGAAAATTTCTGTTCCGTCACTAGCTAAATATTTGTCTAATACCGGTTTAGTTGGTTTCTTCTTAGCATTTTTTGCTTTACGATTGCGCATATAACCTTCTTCAGCTAATTCCTCGCGAATTTCTTCAATATCTTTTGAAGAAGCAGCTTCCATTTGTTGAAGTAAGCTATCAAAATAAAGAATTTCTTCATTTGTTTTTTCGATTTGTTCTTCTACAACAACAACTGAATTTTTCGCTTTTTGGTACTTTTGGAAATAGCGTTGCGCATTGTCAGATGGTGTTTTTAAAGGATCTAATGTAATTTTTACAGTTCCGCCATTTTCGTCGTAATAGTTAACGACTTCAATATCTTTATCACCTTTTTTCAAAGCGTACATATTGGCTGTAAGTAGTTCTCCAAATAGTTGATATTTATCTGCTTTTCCGGCATCTTGTAATGTTTTTTCTAGTTTAATGAGTTTCTTCTCATTTTTATTTTTTTCGTTTTGCATAAAGCGCTCTAAATCATAGGCTTGCTGTTTTACACGGTCTCGCTCTGCTTTTCCGAAAAAGAAACGGTCTAGCAATTCACTAACAGATGAGAATGTCTTGTCTTCTCCTTGCAAGTGTGCAAGAGGGAAAAGATAAAAGAATTCTTTCCCATTTGAAGTAGTCATTGTTGGTGAATATGTATGAGTTAGTAATGGTTTTTGTATGGAGAAAAATGCGTCCGCTAATGCTTTTTCATTTACCATACCTGCTTTTTTCACTACTTCTTTTGCGAATAACGGCGAAATTCCCGTAAAGGTGCCGACAAGCTGTTTATCCATGTTTCCAGATAGAAAGTCTAGCGGTCTAATAAATTCATCATTTGTTTCAATCTGGAGTGGGTTAATTTTATGTTGTGCTGGTGGTGCAATGTACTCCGCTCCAGCATATACAGTTCGATGTCGGTTTACCGCTAAAGAAACGTGTTTTAAGCTATCTAAAATATTGTTTGTTTTTGTATCTACTAAAATGATGTTACTATGTCGTCCCATTATTTCAATTACTAATGTTTTTAGCGATTCGTCACCAATTTCATTTCTGCTACGAACTGTAATTTGAATAATGCGCTCTAAATCAATTTGTTCAATTTTTTCAATGAACCCACCTTCTAAATGCTTACGAAGAAGCATACAAAACATTGGCGGAAGTGCAGGTGAATCGTAATTTTGATTTGTTAAGTGTAAACGTGCATATGTCGGATGAGCGGAAAGAATTAGTTTTTGATTTTTTCCGTTTGCTCGAATATGTAATAAAATCTCGTATTTTGAAGGTTGATATATTTTGGAAATTCTTCCTGTGTAAAGAGAATTTGCAATTTCATGTGTAATTGCTCTTGTAAATAATCCATCGAATGCCATAAATGAACACTCCTTTCTAACTAAAAGTTAATTATAGCATTTTTTTGGACGAGGCTGAATAAGCTTTCAATAGAGTATGTCTGGAATCAGGAGGTCGATAGCGGGATGAACTGGTATGGAATGCGCGCACACGAAGTGGAAGAAAGAACGAATACGAATGTGAAGGTTGGGCTTACAGAGAAGGAAGCAGAAGGGCGAATAAAAAAATTTGGTACAAATGAATTAGATGAAGCCAAAAGGCCTTCTGCACTGATGGTATTTTTGGCGCAGTTTAAAGATTTTATGGTACTTGTTTTATTTGGTGCAACAATAGTTTCAGCTTTTTTAGGTGAATACATTGATTCTATTGCGATTGTTGCGATTGTTATTATCAATGGTATTCTTGGTTTTTTTCAAGAAAGAAAGGCTGAAAAGTCACTGGAAGCTTTAAAAGAGCTAGCCGCCCCGCAAGTTACTGTAATGCGGAATGGAAATTGGGTAAAAGCACCGTCTAAAGCACTTGTTTTAGGTGATATCATTAAATTTTCTAGTGGTGATCGTATTGGGGCGGATGTACGTCTTGTTGAGGCATCAAGTTTATATATCGAAGAATCAGCTTTGACAGGAGAGTCAGTACCGGTGCAGAAGAAGGTAGAAGCTCTGCAGGGGAAAGATGTTTCAATTGGTGATCAAAAAAATATGGCTTTTATGGGTACGATGATTACACGAGGAGCTGGAACAGGGGTCGTTGTAGCAACTGGTATGAATACAGCGATGGGCCAAATTGCAAATATGTTACAAAATGCAGAGCAAATGGAAACACCACTGCAAAGAAGATTAGAGCAACTCGGGAAAATATTAATTATTGTGGCTCTTATTTTGACAGCGCTTGTTGTATTAGCCGGTGTGTATCAAGGGAATGAAGTGTATCATATGTTTTTAGCAGGCGTGTCGCTAGCTGTTGCTGCTATTCCTGAAGGATTACCAGCAATTGTTACAGTAGCTTTATCGCTTGGTGTACAGCGTATGATTAAAAAGAGAGCAATTGTAAGGAAGTTACCAGCGGTAGAAACGTTAGGATGCGCTTCTGTTATATGCTCTGATAAAACAGGAACAATGACGCAAAACAAAATGATGGTAACACATATGTGGTCAGGTGGGGAATTATGGAAAGTTACGGGTCAAGGATATGAACCTAATGGCTCTTTTTTGAAAGGTGAAAAAGAATGCGATCCAGCTAAAACAAAAGCACTGTATCAACTACTAACATTTGGTTCACTTTGTAATAACGCAAATATTATTCAAAAGAAAAAGGCGTATGTATTAGATGGAGATCCAACTGAGGGAGCACTTGTAGCTGCAGCAATGAAAGCGGGGATAACGCGTGAGGCACTGAAAGGGAAATTTGAAATTATTCGTGAATTTCCATTCGATTCAACTCGAAAAATGATGAGTGTTATTGTGCGAGATAGAGAGGGGAAAAAGTTTCTTGTTACGAAGGGAGCACCAGATGTCCTCCTGCAAATGAGTCAAACGATTTTATGGGGGGATAAGCAACAACCGTTAAGTGAGTTGTATAGAAAAGAAGTACAGGCGGCTATTCATAGTTTAGGTAGTCAAGCGCTCCGAACAATTGCAGTTGCATTTAAGCCATTAAAAGTAACAGATTCTATTGAACATGAAAGAGACGTTGAAAAAGATTTTATGTTGGTCGGGATACAGGGAATGATTGATCCGCCAAGACCAGAGGTAGAACAGGCTGTAAAAGAGTGCAGAGAAGCTGGTATTCGAACAGTGATGATTACAGGAGATCATAAAGTGACAGCAATGGCAATTGCGGAACAATTAGGGGTTTTACCACCTGGTGGACGTGTTGTTGAAGGAGTAGAACTCGCGAATATGGATGTAGAGGAACTAGAAAGTGTTGTAGAAGATACGTATGTATTTGCTCGAGTATCACCTGAACATAAATTGAAAATTGTTAAGGCGTTGCAAAATAAAGGGCATATAGTAGCGATGACAGGTGATGGAGTAAACGATGCTCCGGCTATAAAAACAGCGGATATTGGGATAGCGATGGGAATTACAGGGACAGACGTTGCGAAAGAAGCTTCTTCTCTTGTTTTGCTAGATGATAATTTTGCTACGATTAAATCAGCAATTAAAGAAGGTAGAAATATATACGAGAATATACGTAAGTTTATTCGTTATTTATTAGCATCGAACGTAGGAGAAATTTTAGTCATGTTATTTGCAATGTTACTTGCATTACCGCTGCCGATGGTTCCCATTCAAATTTTATGGGTGAACTTAGTGACTGACGGATTACCGGCGATGGCATTAGGATTGGATAAGGCGGAAGGAGACGTTATGAAGAGAACGCCGCGTCATCCGAAAGAAGGGGTATTTGCTAGAGGGCTTGCCTGGAAAATTATAAGCCGTGGCTTTCTAATTGGAGCAGTGACGTTAGTGGCGTTTATTATTGCATATAATCAACATCCAAATGAACTGAAATATGCACAAACTGTGGCGTTTGCGACGTTGGTACTTGCACAACTTATTCATGTATTTGATTGCCGAAGTGAACATTCAATCTTCCACCGTAATCCGTTTGGGAACGTGTATTTAGTAGGAGCGGTTATTATTTCTTTACTGTTAATGTTAGTGGTTATATATTACCCACCGCTACAACCGATCTTTAGTACAATGCCAATACAAGCGAGAGATTGGTTGTTAATTGGAGGTTTGTCATCAATTCCGACCTTCTTATTAGTAGGTTCTTTATTAACAGGGAAAAAGGGGAAGAAGGAAAAGCCAGTATTATATAAGAAGGGATTAAACTTGAAATAGTCAATGATATGAAAATGTGATATAATTTACAGAAGGTAGTAGAGCCTTGTCTCTATTACCTTTTTCATTGAGTTATTTCATGGCTTGGATGTGATAAAAATGATTTGTAGTATGACAGGATTTGGAAGATCGAAAGTAGAAAATGATACTTTTCAAATTACAGTAGAAATGAAATCGGTGAACCACCGTTTCCTAGAGATGAGTATTCGACTTCCGAAGCAAATGATGATATTTGAAGAAAAAATTCGTAAAATAATTGCAGAACAAGTTCGGCGTGGACGCATTGAAGTGTCTATTAGTATAACGGGTGAAGGGCTTGTTGAAAGAAAATTAAGTGTGAATTGGTCGCTTCTTGAGCAGTACCAATCGATTATGGAAGATATAAAAGGAAAATTTCAATTACAAGATTCTATTACACTTCAGCAATTAATGGAAATGCCAGAAGTAACAGCGATTGAAGAAGTAGAAAATGTAAATGAACAATTTGAGAACGGTTTATATGAGGCTGTTCGCCAAGCTGCTCATATGTTAAAAACGATGAGAGATGGCGAAGGAGAACGATTACATAAAGATATAGCGTATCGTCTACAAGAGATTCACAATTGTGTAAATGCAATTATTCCGCATGTACCGATTGTTACACAAAAATATCGTGAACGATTAGAAAATCGCTTAAAAGAATTACATAATCAAGATCTAGATGAACAAAGATTGTTAACAGAAGTCGCAATCTTTGCAGAGCGTTGTGATATTCACGAAGAGTTAGTTCGTTTGCAAAGTCATTTAGAGCAATTTCGTGAAACACTGCAGATTGAAGAGCCTGTTGGAAGGAAAATGGATTTCATCGTGCAAGAGATGCATAGAGAAATTAATACGATTGGTTCTAAGGCAAATGACTTAACAATTTCAAAATATGTTGTAGAAATGAAAAATAACCTTGAAAAAATTCGTGAACAAGTACAAAATATTGAGTAGCTTTCAAAAAATATATAAAGTTATACGTGGTGGAGAAATCGGATAGACTTACTAGGAGGCGCAAACTATGGCCATGCGGTTTTTAAATATTGGATACGGAAATATTGTATCTGCTCATCGAATTATTGCTATTGTAAGTCCGGAGTCAGCTCCTATTAAACGAACAGTACAGGAAGCACGCGAACATAATGCTTTGCTTGATGCTACGTATGGGAGAAAAACAAGGGCGGTTATTGTTATGGATGATGGGCATGTGGTATTAAGTCCAATTCAGCCAGAGACGATTGCACATCGTTTGAATAATAAAGAAGATTTAAGTGAGGAAGGGTAGGTTTTACATATTTATGAGAAGTAGAAGAGGATTGCTCATCGTTCTTTCAGGACCTTCTGGGGTTGGTAAAGGAACGGTTCGAAAAGAGCTGTTTAGTCATGAGGATACACGTTTTCAGTACTCCATTTCAGTAACGACACGTAAGCCACGTGAAGGTGAAGTAGATGGTGTGGATTATTTCTTTAAAGAGAGAGAAGAATTTGAGGAAATGATTCGTAATGAAAAATTACTGGAGTGGGCTGAGTTCGTAGGTAATTATTACGGAACACCGATTGACTATGTTGAAAAAACATTACAAGAAGGAAAAGATGTATTCTTAGAAATTGAAGTGCAAGGAGCAATTCAAGTTAAGAAAGCTTTCCCAGAAGGTGTATTTATTTTCTTAGCACCTCCAAGTTTATCTGAACTAAAGAACCGTATTGTCGGCCGTGGTACAGAAACTGAAGATGTTATTGAAAATCGTTTAACGGTAGCGAAAGAAGAAATCGAAATGATGGACGCTTACGACTATGTTGTAGAAAACGATCAAGTTGAATTAGCTTGTGAAAGAATTAAAGCAATTGTGGTTGGTGAACATTGCCGCCGCGAAAGAGTAGCAAAATATTATAAAGAAATGACGGAGGGTCTATAATTATGTTAAATCCATCAATTGATTCATTATTAACAAAAATCGATTCTAAATATACACTTGTAACAGTAGCTGCAAAACGTGCGCGTGAAATGCAACTTGCTGATAACTGTGTTATCGAGCAACCTGTTTCTCATAAATGTGTAGGTAAATCATTAGAAGAAATCGATGCAGAAGTATTAAAATATGTACCAAGCGAAGGCAAAATCATCGATTAAGACATTCTTTTCGACAAATTAAAACATAGACTTTATAATTTTCTATGTAACGGTAACAACCTATTTACAAGTAGGTTGTTATTTTTTTACGATAGGGAAGAAATATTGGTACTGATGAGCTGGGAATTCTGTTTCAGTATTATAAGTTTGAAAAAGAAAGAGGACGAGCCATATGCTAAAAGGGAAAAAGATACTTCTATGTGTAACAGGAGGCATTGCGGTCTTTAAAGCGGCTGCGTTAACTAGTAAATTGACACAGGCTGGTGCTATTGTAAAAGTAATGATGAGTGAGTCGGCAATGAAGTTTGTTACGCCTCTTACATTTCAAGCACTTTCTCGCCATGACGTATATACAGATACATTCGATGAGAAAGACTCGGCTGTTATTGCACATATCGATTTAGCAGATTGGGCAGATGTAGTACTTGTTGCACCTGCTACTGCCAATTGTATTGGGAAGTTAGCTGGTGGTATTGCAGACGATATGATTACAACTACTTTGTTAGCTACTACAGCCCCAGTGTGGATTGCACCTGCTATGAATGTGCATATGTATGAAAACAAAATTGTACAAAAAAATATGATGACGTTGAAAACGTTAGGATATACATTTATTGAGCCTGGAGAAGGTTTTTTAGCGTGTGGTTATGTTGCGAAGGGAAGACTAGAAGAACCGGAAGCAATTATTGCACGGTTAGAAGAGGCTTTTTCCGAACAAAAACCGTTGCAAGGAAAAAAAATATTAATAACTGCTGGCCCAACTCGTGAAAAGATTGATCCAGTGCGTTTTATGACCAATTTTTCTTCTGGGAAAATGGGATATGCAATTGCGGAAGTGGCAGCGAACTTAGGTGCTGATGTCATACTTGTTTCGGGACCGACAGCATTAAACCCACCATTACATGTAAATACGGTACAAGTGGAATCTGCACAAGATATGTTAGAAGTAGTTCTGCAACAGTATCAAAACGTAGATGTTGTCATTAAAACAGCAGCAGTTGCAGATTATCGCCCGAAATATGTTCATGATAATAAAATGAAAAAGAAAAATGGTGATGCTGTAATCGAACTCGAGAGAACAGTAGATATTTTAAAAACGTTAGGTGAGATGAAGGATAAACAGTTACTTATCGGTTTTGCGGCTGAAACGACAAAGGTAGAGGAATACGCAACAAAAAAATTACGTGAGAAAAATGCGAATATGATTGTTGCGAACGATGTAAAGGCACAAGGAGCTGGATTTGGTACAGATACAAACATTGTAACAATGTATAGAAAAGATGGAGAAGTTATCGAGTTACCACTTTTAACGAAGAAAGAGGTTGCTCGTGAAATATTAAAGCAAATTGAAATGATGTTAGAAGATGATCGTCTATGAAATTTGCAAGTGTAATTGTTGATGTACCTGCACGTCAGACAGATCGACCATTTGATTATATTATCCCTAAAAAGTGGGAAGATATTGTTCAGACAGGCATGCGTGTAGTAGTTCCATTTGGCCCAAGGAAATTGCAAGGCTTTATTATTGGGATCAAAGATTCGGCTGAAGTAGAAAGTAAGAAGCTAAAGACAATCCATGAAATATTAGATGTAACACCAGTTTTAAACGAGGAATTATTAAAGCTTGGATATTGGCTTACAAGCGAAACGTTATGTTATATGATTTCAGCCTTTCAAGTCATGCTTCCAACGGCGATAAAAGCTACGTATAAAAAGCGTCTACAACTTCGTAAACAAGAAGAAGTAGCACCTGAACTACTGTTTTTATTTCAGGACAAAGAAGCGATAGATTGGGAAGCTATTGAGACGCAGCCGCATCTATACCGCACGATTCAACAAGAAATTAAAAATGGCACGATTGAAGTTGTTTATCAGGTAAAAGATAAAGTGCAAAAGAAGAAACAAAGAGTCGTTCAACCGGAGTTGTTAGAAGATAAATTGGAATTAGCAGCATTTGAACTGAAAAGTAAAAAACAACAAGATGTACTCTATTATTTTGTGGAAAATTATAAAAGTGTGCCGTTGAAAGTGATAACAGAAGAGTTGCAAATAACAGACGCTCCGATTAAAGCACTTGTTAAAAAGGGGCTAATTTCAGAAAAGTATGTGGAAGTGTACCGAAATCCGTATGACGATGATGATTTTGAACAAACGAAACCATTCCCACTTACGGAGGAACAAAAGCAAGTTATTGCACCGATTTTATCATCAATTACAAATGAAACTTACAATCCATTTTTACTATATGGTGTTACAGGAAGCGGAAAAACAGAAGTATATTTACAATCTATAGCAGCGGTGCTCGCGAAAGGGAAAGAAGCTATTGTACTTGTTCCTGAAATTGCACTAACGCCTCAAATGGTAGATCGTTTTAAAGGCAGATTTGGCTCGCAAGTTGCGGTTCTTCATAGTGCGCTGTCTGTTGGAGAAAAATATGATGAATGGCGTAAGATTTTAAGAAAAGAAGTGAAAGTTGTAGTTGGTGCACGTTCAGCTGTATTTGCTCCTTTTGAAAATTTAGGGATTATTATTATTGATGAGGAGCATGAATCGAGCTATAAGCAAGAAGATAATCCGAGGTATCATGCAAGGGATGTAGCTGTCTGGAGGGGGCAATATCATAAATGTCCTATCGTTCTTGGTAGTGCAACACCGACACTTGAATCGTTTGCAAGAGCGAAAAAAGGTGTGTATGAATTACTAACGATGGAAAAACGTATGAATAAACAAGCGTTACCAACAGTAGAGATTGTTGATATGCGTGAGGAACTTCGTGACGGGAATCGTTCCATGTTTTCGAAGGCATTGCATGAAAAAATAGCAGATCGATTAGAAAAGAAAGAACAGATGGTGCTCTTTTTAAATAGAAGAGGTCATTCTACATTTGTTATGTGCCGTGATTGTGGGTATGTTGTACAATGTCCGCATTGTGATATCTCGCTGACATATCATAAAATGAACCATCGTTTAAAATGTCATTACTGCAGTCACGAAGAGAATATGCCGACTGCGTGTCCTGCTTGTCAAAGTACATATATTCGTTTCTTTGGTACAGGTACACAAAAGGTAGAAGAAGAAATTACAAAACTATTTCCAGAGGCACGAGTCATTCGAATGGATGTAGATACGACAAGTCGCAAAGGAATGCATGAAAAATTATTAAAGGCGTTCGGGGAAGAAAAAGCAGATATACTACTTGGAACACAAATGATTGCGAAAGGATTAGATTTTCCTAAAGTAACTCTTGTCGGTGTTTTAACTGCAGATACGATGCTTCACTTGCCTGATTTTCGAGCGAGTGAAAAGACGTATCAGTTATTGACGCAAGTAAGTGGACGAGCAGGCAGACATGAATTGCCAGGGGAAGTTATAATTCAAACGTATACGCCAGAACATTACAGTATAGAGTTAGCAAAGAACCAACAATATGATGTGTTTTTTGACCAAGAAATGCAAATGAGACGAACAAGACAATATCCACCTTATTACTATGTTGTACTTGTAACAGTATCTCATCCAGAATTATTAAAGGCAGTGCAAGTGACGGAAAAAATTGTCGGTCATTTACGGGCGCACTGCACAGAGCAAACGATGGTGTTAGGACCGGTTGCTTCAGCAATTCCAAGGATAAAAGATAGATATCGTTATCAATGCATGATAAAATACAAACGGGAACCAAACTTAAAGAACGTGCTCAAAATGGTAAATGAACATTATCAAGCAGAAATGCAAAAAGAGCTACAAATCTCAATTGATTTTAATCCAACAATGTTAATGTAGCGGAGGGAAATATGGCAGTTTTAGAAATAGTAAAGCATCCAAATGAAGTGTTAGAAACACCATGCGAAAGAGTAATTAACTTTGATAAAAAGTTAGTGAAATTGTTGAAAGATATGCATGAAACAATGTTAATTGCGGACGGAGTCGGTTTAGCTGCGCCTCAAGTAGGTGTAAGCTTGCAAGTTGCGGTAGTTGATATCGGTGATGATACGGGGAAAATCGAGTTAATCAATCCATCGATACTAGAAAAACGTGGTGAACAAGTAGGTCCCGAAGGCTGTCTAAGCTTCCCGGGACTTTATGGTGAAGTGGAACGTGCGGATTATATTAAAGTACGTGCTCAAAATCGCCGAGGTAAAGTATTTTTACTAGAAGCAGAAGGATTTTTAGCACGTGCAATTCAACATGAAATCGATCATTTACACGGTGTGTTATTTACATCGAAAGTGACAAGATATTATGAGGAAAACGAATTAGAATAGGTATTAAAAGGAGCGGTTTTTGAATGATAAAAGTAGTATTTATGGGAACACCGGACTTTTCAGTGCCGGTGCTTCGTCGTCTTATCGAAGATGGCTATGATGTAATAGGTGTTGTGACGCAGCCTGATCGTCCGGTAGGTAGAAAAAAAGTATTAACACCTACACCTGTTAAAGTTGAAGCAGAAAAACATGGTATTCCGGTGTTACAACCGTTAAGAATTCGTGAAAAAGACGAATATGAACAAGTCTTGGCATTAGAGCCAGATTTAATTGTAACAGCTGCTTTCGGTCAGATTGTACCAAATGAAATTTTAGAAGCACCGAAGTATGGATGTATTAACGTCCACGCGTCTTTACTACCTGAACTTCGTGGTGGTGCACCAATCCATTATGCAATTATGGAAGGTAAAGAAAAAACGGGTATTACAATTATGTATATGGTAGAGAAATTGGATGCTGGTGATATCTTAACGCAAGTAGAAGTCGAGATTGAAGAGCGTGAAACGACAGGCTCTTTATTCGATAAGTTAAGTGAAGCAGGGGCACACCTTCTATCTAAAACAGTACCTTTATTAATTCAAGGTAAGTTAGAACCAATTAAACAAAACGAAGAAGAAGTAACGTTTGCATATAATATAAAACGTGAGCAAGAGAAAATTGATTGGACAAAAACAGGTGAAGAAGTATACAATCACATTCGCGGATTGAATCCATGGCCAGTCGCTTATACGACTTTGGCAGGACAAGTTATTAAAGTATGGTGGGGAGAGAAGGTCTCTATTACAGAGAAAGCTGAACCAGGTACAATAGTAGCTCTTGAAGAAGATGGATTTGTTGTTGCAACAGGGAATGAGACAGGTGTTAAAATCACTGAATTGCAACCTTCTGGTAAAAAACGTATGAGTTGTTCGCAATTTTTACGTGGCACAAAACCTGAAATTGGAACGAAGTTAGGAGAAAATGCATGAGACAAAATGTTCGTGAGTTAGCTCTTGATGGCTTAATTCAAGTAGAAAAAAGTGGTGCATACAGTAACTTACTTTTAAATAATCTAATTGAAAAAAATGCAATTGATAGAAAAGATATTGGTTTGTTAACTGAAATTGTATATGGAACGATTCAACGTCGTGACACATTAGATTATTATTTACAGCCTTTTTTAAAAAAGAAGGTTGAGGCGTGGGTAAGAGTATTACTTCGCTTATCTTTATATCAAATGATTTATTTAGACCGAGTGCCAGAAAGAGCGGCTATTCATGAAGCAGTTGAAATTGCAAAGCGTCGCGGGCATAAAGGGATTGCTGGTATGGTAAACGGGGTATTACGTTCGATTCAGAGAGAAGGGGTACCTTCTGTAGATGAAATCAAGGATCCAATAGAACGTTTGGCAATTGCAACAAGTCATCCAATGTGGCTTGTGCAAGACTGGGCTTCTGAATATGGTTTAGAGACAGCAGAGAAAATGTGTGAAGTGAACATGTTACCCCCGGTACCAACAGCGCGTGTAAATGTTGATAAAATAACAGTAGAAGAAGCAATTGAGTTGTTGGCTGGTGAAGGTATAGAAGCGAAGCGCGGCGATTTATCAGAGGATGCAATTCAAATTGAAAGAGGGAATGTAGCGCATACAGATGCGTTCAAAAAAGGTTTTCTTTCTATTCAAGATGAAAGTTCTATGCTTGTAGCACGCGCTTTAGAACCGAATGAGGGAGATGAAGTTCTTGATAGTTGTGCTGCTCCGGGCGGAAAAACAACGCACATTGCAGAGCGATTAAAAGGAACAGGTCAAGTTATGTCTCTTGATTTACATGCACACAAAGTACGTTTAATTAAACAACAAGCAGAGAGACTTGGTCTAGAAAATGTCGCAACAAAAGCACTAGATGCTAGAAAAGTGCAAGAACACTTTGCGAATGAAACATTTGATAAAATATTAGTAGATGCACCATGTTCTGGATTTGGTGTGATTAGACGTAAACCTGATATTAAGTTAGGTAAAAATAAAGGCGATAGTGAAAGATTATCGACGATTCAACTTGCAATACTAGAAAAAATAGCACCGTTATTAAAACAAGGTGGTCGCCTTGTTTATAGTACGTGCACAATAGAAAAAATAGAAAATGAACAAGTAATAAAGCAATTTTTACAAGAGCATCCTGAATTTGAATGGGATACTACGATAAAAGATCGCATGCCAGAAAAGTTAAATCCGTATATTGATGAAGGTCAAGTACGAATTTTACCGCATTATTTTGCAACAGATGGCTTTTATATTGCTTGTTTAAGGAAGAAGGTGTAGCATCGTGGAAACGACTGTGAGAAAACAAAAGAAAAATCTAGAAACGAAGAAACCATCAATTTATTCTTTACAACTTCATGAAATGCAAGATTGGTTAAAGGAACAAGGAGAACCTAAATTCCGTGCAGGACAAATCTTTGATTGGCTATATAAAAAACGTGTAAAAAATTATGACGACATGTCGAATCTTTCTAAAGGATTACGCGATAAATTGTCGAATTCCTTTGATATTACTACTTTAAATACATTAGTAAAACAAACATCTTCTGATGGAACAATTAAATTCTTATTCCAATTATATGATGGTTATTCTATTGAAACAGTGTTAATGCGACACGAATATGGAAATTCTATTTGTGTAACAACACAGGTTGGATGCCGTATTGGTTGTACGTTCTGTGCATCTACACTTGGTGGGTTAAAACGAAACTTAGAGGCTGGAGAGATTGTAGCGCAAGTAGTAGAAGTGCAACGTGCACTTGATGAAACAGAAGAACGTGTAAGTTCGCTTGTTGTTATGGGAATTGGAGAGCCGTTTGATAATTACGACAACTTAATGTCATTCTTACGCATTGTAAACCATGAAAAAGGAATTCATATTGGTGCAAGACATATGACAGTTTCAACAAGTGGAATTGTTCCAAAAATTTATAAGTTCGCTGAAGAAGATATGCAAATTAATTTTGCGATTTCATTGCATTCTGCAAATACAGAGTTACGTTCAAAATTAATGCCGATTAACCGTGCTTATAAGCTACCAGACTTAATGGAAGCTGTTAAATACTATGTAAATAGAACAGGGCGTCGTATTACGTTTGAATATGGCTTATTTGGAGGAGAAAATGACCAAGTTGAGCAAGCTGAAGAACTTGCTGCGCTTTTAAAAGGTGTAAAATGTCATGTAAACTTAATTCCGGTAAACTACGTACCTGAACGTGATTATGTACGTACGCCACGTGAACAAATTTTCTTATTTGAAAAAACGTTAAAAGATCGTGGAGTGAATGTAACAATTCGCCGTGAACAAGGTCATGATATTGATGCAGCCTGCGGTCAGTTACGTGCGAAGGAGCGTAAAGAAGAGACGAGGTGACGAGATGAAAGCCGTGTTTCTATCAGATAAAGGAAAAGTTCGCCAACATAATGAAGATAGTGCAGGAGTTTTTCACAATTTAGATGGAAATATTTTAGCGGTAGTAGCAGATGGAATGGGAGGTCATCGAGCTGGTGATGTAGCTAGCTCGATGACCATTCAATTATTCCATGATTATTGGAAGCAAACGCATAATATGAATGAACCAAAAAAAGTAGAAGAGTGGTTACATACGAGTGTTGGGATTATTAATGAGCGTATATATGAGTACTCTAAGCAACATGTAGAATGTAATGGTATGGGAACAACACTTATAATAGCGATTTGTACGCCAAACTTTGTGACAATAGGTCATATAGGAGATAGTCGTTGTTATATGGTATCAGAGGGAGAAATCTCGCTTGTAACGGAAGATCACTCACTTGTAAATGAACTTGTAAGACATGGTGAAATTTCAAAAGAAGACGCAGAATATCACCCGAAAAAGAATGTTTTGTTAAGGGCATTAGGAACAGAAGAAAAAGTCGGATTAGATGTTAAAACATTGGTGCTTGAGGAAGATGATCAGTTACTTCTTTGCTCGGATGGGTTATCTAACAAAGTTTCTATTGCTGATATGCAACAAATTTTACAGTTAAATGAACAGCTTGAAACTAAGGGACAACGTCTCATTCAATTGGCGAATGATCGTGGCGGGGAAGATAATATCACCCTTGTTCTTATTGATTATGCGGGTTCGACAAACGAAAGTAGGTGAAGTGCAACGTGCTGATTGGAAAACGCTTAAATGACCGTTATAAGCTGCTGAAAATGATTGGTGGTGGTGGAATGGCCAATGTGTATTTAGCTCATGATGATATACTTGGCCGAGATGTAGCGGTAAAAATATTAAGACTCGACTATTCAAATAATGAAGAGTTTATTAAACGTTTCCATCGAGAAGCGCAGTCTGTTACAACGTTGTCGCATCCAAATATTGTGAATATGTATGATGTCGGAGAAGAAGATGGTATATATTATCTTGTAATGGAGTATGTACCAGGACAAACATTGAAGCAATACATAATTGAGCGAGGGATGTTACCTATAGGAGAAGCTCTTGATATTATGGAGCAGTTAACATCCGCCATGGCACACGCCCATCATTTTGAAATTGTGCACCGTGATATTAAACCGCACAATATTTTAATTCGAGCTGATGGAGTAATAAAAGTAACAGATTTTGGAATTGCGACAGCTACAAGTGCAACAACAATTACACATACAAATTCGGTACTCGGTTCGGTGCATTACTTATCACCAGAACAAGCACGCGGCGGGATAGCAAATAAACAATCAGATATTTATTCCCTAGGAATCGTTATGTTTGAGTTGTTAACAGGAAGACAACCGTTTTCTGGCGAATCTGCTGTTGCTATAGCTTTAAAACATTTACAAAGTGAAATTCCGTCTCCAAAGAGATGGAATGAAAATATTCCGCAAAGTGTCGAAAATATTATATTAAAGGCAACTGCGAAAGATCCGTTTCACCGATATCAATCTGCCAATGCGATGAAACGAGATATTGAAACTGCGCTATATCCAGAGAGGATAAATGAGCAGCCATTTTACATACCGGAAGATATGGAAGCGACAAAAGCGATTCCGATTATTCAACAAGAACAATTATTCGAAAATGTAACTGATGAAACAATTGTTTTAAAAGGAAGTAAAGTGGATGAACAGAAAAGAAAAGAAGAAACGGAATTAAATAAGAAGAAAAAGCGAAGTAATAAATGGATCAAAGTTTTAATTACGACATTTTTACTTTTAGCAATTGGAATAACGTTAGCGCTTACTGTTATTCCGGGATTCTTTATTCCAAAAGATGTAAAAGTCCCTGATGTGGCTGGTATGAAGTATACGACAGCAGTAAATAAATTAGTTGAAAAGGGTTTTGAGGTTACGGAACCTAACATTGTATATACAGATGATGTTGAAGCAGGTGATGTGATAAAAACAGACCCTGTGGCAGGTAGAGTCGTGAAAGAAAACTCTAAAATTACTATCTATCAATCAGGTGGAAAAAAGAAAAGTAAGATGAGTGATCTCTCAGGAAAAGATTTTGAGAGTATAAGGAATGAATTAGAAGAAAAATATAAGCAAGTTACAATAAATTATATTGAAAATGATAGGCCGAAAGGTGAAATCGTAGAGCAAATTCCGACGCCTGATCAAATGGTAGTAGAGGCGGAACAAGAACTGAAAATTTGGGTAAGTAAAGGTCCTTATCAAATTAGACCAGGTGATTTTTCAGGATGGACTGAAAATAGCGTAAACGGTTATTTGAATGAGAGAAAGCTAACTCCAGATATAAAACGAGAGTATTCCGATACTGTTGATAAAGGACTTGTAATTTCGCAATCTCCAAAACCAGGAACGCCGTTAAAAGAAGGAGATAAAGTGACGATTATCATCTCAGAGGGGCCTAAGCCGAAAGTAACGAAAACAGTGAAAGTGGATAATATTTCTATTCCGTATGAGTCTTCTATAATTGGTGAGAAAAAACCGCAAACAATAGAAATTTATAAAGAAGATATGCAACAAAAAATGGATAGACCAATTGAAACTAGAACAATTTCAGAGTCGGCAACTATTTCTTTAGAATTTGTAATTCAAGAAGGTACAAAAGGACACTATAAAATTGTACGAGATGGTGTAACGATTATCGACAAAGAAGTACCATACCCAACTCAATAATAATGACTTCCATTTTCTTTCTAGAGGGGATGGAATGTATTACTCTTGCCTGTTATGCTGTCTACATATAGTGGACTGTATGACAGGCAAAAATATATGATTCAAAAAGCTATAAAAGTGATACTGTTATAAATAATATTTTAAATTTGATGGTAGATTAAATATATTAACTTGTATATATGACGGGTTTTGAAATAAGTATTTAAAGAATTTTAAACCATTTAATATTAATGACAGCTTCACTTTATACAAAATAAAGGAGAATTATATGCCAGAAGGAAAAATTGTAAAAGCTCTAAGTGGATTTTATTATGTGCAGCATGAAGAAGGGATTACACAATGCCGTGGGCGTGGTGTGTTCAGAAAAAATAAAATTACGCCACTGGTAGGAGACCAAGTTGTCTTTCAAGCAGATAATCCAACTGAAGGATATGTGCTTGAAGTATTTGATCGGAAAAATGAACTTGTTAGGCCTCCTATTGCTAATGTTGATCAAGCAATTCTCGTTTTCTCTGCAGTAGAACCAGATTTTAATCCGGGACTATTAGATCGATTTTTAGTGCTGATTGAATATCATAACATTAAGCCGATTATTTGCATTAGTAAGATGGATTTAGTGGATGAAAAAATGAGAGAGACTGTTGAATCTTATGCAAATGACTATCGTGAAATGGGATATGATGTATTATTTACTTCTATAAATACATCGGAAAGTATTGATATTTTAAAACCATTCTTAGAAGGTTGTATTTCTGTCGTTGCAGGGCAATCTGGTGTTGGAAAATCTTCTATGCTTAACGTTTTACGTCCAGAGTTAGAACTGAAAACGAATGATATTTCTTCCCATTTAGGACGTGGGAAACATACGACAAGACACGTGGAATTAATTGCGGTTGGAAGCGGACTAGTTGCAGATACACCTGGTTTTAGTTCACTTGATTTCATAGATATAGAGGTAGAAGATCTTACATATTGTTTTCCAGAGTTGAAAGAAGCGAGCCAATACTGTAAATTTAGAGGGTGTACACATCTTTCTGAACCGAAATGTGCTGTGAAGACAGCAGTTGAAGAAGGGAAGATTACAGAATATCGTTATAAAAATTACAAACAATTCGTAGAAGAAATTAGAGAGAGAAAGCCGAGGTATTAGTTATGATTAAAATTGCACCATCGATCTTATCAGCAGATTTTTCAAAATTAGGGGAAGAGATTAAAGATGTAGAAAAAGGTGGAGCGGATTACATTCACGTCGATGTAATGGATGGACATTTCGTACCAAATATTACGATTGGACCATTAATTGTAGAAGCTATCCGTCCAATTACATCTTTACCATTAGATGTACATTTAATGATTGAAAATCCTGATAACTATATCCCGACTTTCGCAAAAGCGGGAGCGGATATTATTACTGTTCATGTAGAGGCGTGCCCTCATTTGCATCGTACAATTCAGCTAATTAAGTCTCATGGCATTAAAGCGGGAGTTGTATTAAATCCGCATACGCCAGTTTCGACGATTGAGCATGTATTAGAAGATATCGATATGGTATTGCTTATGACAGTAAACCCTGGATTTGGTGGACAGAAATTTATCCATTCTGTATTACCGAAAATTAAACAAGTGGCAGAAATGGTTAAAGAGCGCAATCTAGAAGTAGAAATTGAAGTTGATGGTGGTGTAAACACTGAAACAGCACGACTTTGTGTTGAAGCAGGAGCAAATGTACTTGTAGCTGGATCAGCAGTATACAATCAAAAAGACCGTGGTGAAGCAATTCGTGTCATTCGTGGATAATGAATGAACGAGTCTTTATCCTAGTGAAACTGCTAGTGTAGTAAGTTTTCACTATTTATAAAGGATAGAGAAAAAATATGTAAAAAGGCAATCTACCGAATGGCAGATTGCCTTTTTACAATAGAAGGGGAAGGAAACATGATTATTCATATTTTAGCGGGTGGACCTGCGGAATATTGTGCAGATTTTTCTCGATATGAAAATGAGAAAGTAGTGTGGGCGGCAGTTGATAGAGGAGTATATCGTCTATTAAAAGGAGGGATTACTCCAGCTGTTGCATTTGGAGATTACGATTCAGTTACTGAAGAGGAATTAGTATGGATGGGCCAGCAAACAAATGACTTACATATTGTTCCTCGTGAAAAAGATCAAACAGATTTAGAAATTGCGATTAATTGGGCGTTAGAACAAAATCCGATATTGATTCGTATTTTTGGTGCCACCGGTGGAAGGCTGGATCACGGTTTAGCAAATATACAGATGCTTTTAAGAGGGTTAGAAGTAGGGATAGAAATGTGTATTGTAGACAATAAAAATGAAATAAGCGTGAAAAAAGTGGGTACACATATAATTGAAGAAAATAAAAATTTCCCTTATGTATCTTTTGTGCCGGTTACTGAAATAGTAGAAGGGATTACATTACTTGGTTTTAAGTATCCTCTAACTAATAAAACAATAGAATGGGGATCAACACTTTGTATTAGTAATGAACTCGTTGAGGAAAAAGGTACTTTTTCATTTACTTCTGGCATATTAATGGTGATAAGAAGCACTGATTAAAGAAACAATTTTGCTCCTTACATCATATAGTGAACAAGTGGAGTAATGGGGATTAGGAGGGAAACCATGAGATTTTATACAATTAAGTTACCTAAATTTCTTGGTGGAATTGTTCGTGCCATGTTAAATACCTTCAAAAAAGATTAAAAAAAGCACCTATTACCGGTGCTTTTTCCATTGTCATAGTAAAAAAAGAGCCTATCGGCTCTTTTTTTTATTATTAAACACGTTCGATTTTGCCAGATTTTAATGCTCTAGCAGAAACGTAAACACGTTGAACTTTTCCGTCGATGCGTACGCGAACTTTTTGAAGGTTAGCGCCCCATTTACGTTTTGTAGCGTTCATTGCGTGAGAACGAGAGTTACCAGAACGAGCTTTTCTTCCAGTGATAGCACAAACACGAGCCATTTATATTTCCCTCCCTTGATACCTTACCATACGTAATTTTTCAATGTTAGTCTTTTTTGCGATGCTAAAAACACTACTATAATTTAACACAACTAAAAAGAGAATGCAACACCGTAGAAAAAAGAAATCAAGAAAAATTACTTGACACCATATGTCGATGATGAAAAGTTGAAATCAAGAAAAATTGCTTGACATATTATAGTGGTACATGTTGTATAATAACAATGGACTATTTTGCTCATCATAAAAAATGTGATTTAAAACATAAAATATGAGAGTGAAAAGAAAGAACGATGGAATTTTCTTTAAAAAGATTATATGATAGTAACTAAAGTAGTCTAGCTCACTTTCACCATTTATGAAGGGGGAAACGAGATGTCAATTGAAATTAAAACGAAGTATGGTCAAATTGATATTAGTACAGATGTAATTGCAACAATTGCTGGAGGTGCCGCAGTAGATTGCTACGGTATCGTAGGTATGGCATCAAAAAATCAGTTAAAAGATGGTTTAACAGACATTTTACGAAAAGAAAACTTCACTAGAGGTGTTATTGTTCGTAAAGATGAAGATGAAGTACATATTGATATGTATATTATTGTGAGCTATGGTACGAAAATTTCAGAAGTAGCACATAACGTGCAGACGAAAGTGAAATATACATTAGATCAAACTGTAGGACTAGCAGTAGATTCTGTAAACATCTACGTACAAGGAGTTAAAGTAATAAACTTGTAATGTGCATTAAGGAGGAAAATCTGTGTCAATTCAAAAAATTGATGGGAAACGTTTATCACAAATGATCATGCAAGGAGCGAATAATTTAACAAATAATGTTCAGCTTGTTGATGCATTAAACGTATTTCCGGTTCCAGATGGCGATACCGGTACAAACATGAACTTATCAATGACTTCAGGCGCACGTGAAGTGAAAGCAAATCCTTCACAGCATGCTGGTAAAGTCGGCGTAAGTTTAGCCAAAGGATTATTAATGGGAGCACGTGGTAACTCTGGAGTTATTTTATCTCAGTTGTTCCGTGGTTTCTCTAAATCCATTGAACAAAAAGAAGAATTAACAACAGTTGATTTTGCTGCAGCTTTAGATGCTGGGGTAGAAGCGGCTTACAAAGCGGTTATGAAACCGATTGAAGGAACGATTTTAACGGTTGCAAGAGAAACGGGTAAATATGCAGTGACAGTTGCGAAAAAACAGCGCGACTTTGTTTTGTTTATGGAAGACGTTGTGAAAGAAGCGAATGCATCGTTAAATCGTACGCCGGATTTATTACCTGTATTAAAACAAGTTGGCGTTGTAGATAGCGGTGGTAAAGGTCTTGTTGTTGTATACGAAGGATTTTTAGCTGACTTAAAAGGAGAAACGATTTCTTCTAATGTGTCTGCCCAACCATCTATGAATGACATGGTACGCGCAGAACATCACCGTAGTGTACAAAGCCAATTGAGTACAGAAGATATTAAGTATGGATATTGTACGGAATTCATGGTGAAATTAGAGCCTGAAAAAATGAAAGAACATAATTTCTCTGAACAAAAATTCCGTGAAGATATTAGTGTGTACGGAGATTCACTACTTGTTGTATCAGATGATGAGGTTGTTAAGGTTCATATTCATGCGGAACATCCTGGAGATCCTATGAATTATGGACAACGCTATGGTAGTTTAATTAAGATTAAAGTAGAAAATATGCGTGAACAGCATACTGCTTTATTAGATGAGCCTACTATGATGCCTGAGCCAACTAGCCAGTCTAAAGAGAAACAACCGTACGGTATCGTAACTGTTGCTATGGGATCTGGTATCAAAACTTTATTTGAGAGCATTGGCGCGACGAAAGTTATCGAAGGTGGCCAAACGATGAATCCAAGTACGGAGGATATTGTGAAGGCGATTGAAGAAGCGAATGCTGAAAAAATCATTATTTTACCGAACAACGGAAATATCGTGATGGCAGCAGAACAAGCAGCGTCAGTTGTGGATCAAGAAGTGATTGTAATTCGTTCAAAAACAGTTCCTCAAGGTATGGCTGCAATGTTAGCATTTAATCCAGTGGGAACGTTAGAAGAGAACGAAGAAAACATGAAAGAAGCTTTATCTCATGTGAAAACCGGTCAAATTACGTATGCTGTACGTGATACGGAAATTGATGGTGTAGCGATTCAAAAAGATGATTTCATGTGTATTGCAGATGGAAAAATTGTATCAACAAACGCTGCAAAAGTAGGAGCTGCAAAGCAATTACTAGAAGCACTTATTGATGAAGATTCTGAAATTGTAACGATTCTTCAAGGTGAAGATGCAACTGACGAAGAAGTAGCTGAGTTAGTTGCATTTGTAGAAGAGAATTTTGAAGATGCAGAAGTAGAAGTACATGCTGGAAACCAACCGGTGTATTCGTTCATCTTCTCTGTAGAATAAGAGAAAATTCGTTTTGAAAATAAATGGATTACTTACTTGCTAATGGATAAGAAGTAGTAATATGAGGTTTATTACTAGTTTTTATTCAAAAGGCTAGCATATTGAAGATAAAAAAGAGCCTTGCTGCTAATAGTGAGGCTCTTTTCTTTCGTATTGTTTATGAGGGATTTGAGTAGTTTCTCTAAGAATGCCTATGATAGAATATATAGGGTGAAAGAGAGCGATTACAGATGTCAATAGTATGAATGAATCAAAGAAAATAATGTGACGGAGCGTGAGAATCTTGAATGAAGTTGTACAAGTTCCTGTTACGGATGTAAAGGGAATCGGAGGAGAAACATCTGAATTACTAAACGAGATGGGGATTTATACAGTTTCTCATCTATTAGAACATTTTCCGTACCGTTATGAAGATTATGCGATGAAAGATCTTGCTGAAGTAAAGCATGATGAACGTGTAACAGTTGAGGGGAAGGTTCATAGTGCTCCTTTACTGCAATATTATGGGAAGAAGAAGTCGCGTCTTACGGTTCGTGTCCTCGTCGGTCGTTATTTAATTACAGCTGTATGCTTTAATAGGCCGTACTATAAGCAGAAGTTAAATTTAAATGAAACAGTAACGATTACTGGTAAATGGGATCAGCACCGTCAAACGATTGCGGTATCAGAGCTTCATTTTGGACCAGTTGTACGTCAACAAGAAGTAGAGCCTGTATACTCAGTGAAAGGGAAACTTACAGTAAAACAGATGCGCCGTTTTATTGCCCAAGCGTTCAAGGAGTATGGAGAATCTATAGTTGAAGTGTTACCTGATGGATTGCTAAGTCGATATAAATTATTGCCGCGTTATGAAGCGCTTCGGTCGTTGCATTTTCCAGCAGGACAGGAAGATTTAAAACAAGCACGTCGCCGTTTTGTATATGAGGAGTTTTTCTTATTTCAGCTAAAAATGCAAACATTACGGAAAATGGAGAGGGAAAATTCGAAAGGGACGAAAAAAGAAATTCCTTCAGCAGAATTGCAAGAGTTTATTGATGCACTTCCGTTTCCATTAACTGGTGCGCAGCGTCGGGTAGTAGATGAAATTATGAAAGATATGACATCTCCTTATCGGATGAATCGTCTGTTGCAAGGTGATGTAGGTTCTGGGAAAACAGTCGTTGCAGCGATTGGCCTTTATGCAGCGAAGTTAGCACATTATCAAGGTGCTTTAATGGTTCCTACAGAAATTTTAGCAGAGCAACATTATCAATCGCTTGCAGAGACGTTCTCGCACTTTGGTATGAATGTTGAATTGTTAACCAGTTCTGTTAAAGGTGTAAGGCGTCGAGAGATTTTGGCAAAATTAGAACAAGGAGAAATAGATATCCTTGTTGGAACACATGCTTTAATTCAAGATGAAGTTATCTTTCATAGGTTAGGTCTCGTTATTACTGATGAACAACATCGATTTGGTGTAGCGCAGCGACGAGTTTTAAGGGAGAAAGGTGAAAGTCCGGATGTTTTATTTATGACGGCGACGCCAATTCCGCGTACGTTAGCAATTACTGCATTTGGAGAGATGGATGTTTCTATAATCGATGAGATGCCAGCTGGTAGAAAGGTAATTGAAACATACTGGGCAAAACATGATATGTTAGATCGAGTTCTCGGTTTTGTGGAGAAGGAGATAAAAAAAGGAAGACAAGCATATGTTATTTGTCCCCTTATTGAAGAATCTGAGAAACTTGATGTACAAAATGCGATTGACTTACATAGTATGCTGACTCATCATTATCAAGGGAAATGTCAAGTCGGATTAATGCATGGCAGACTCTCATCTCAAGAAAAAGAAGAGATAATGGGACAATTTAGTGAAAATAAAGTGCAAATTCTTGTGTCGACAACAGTTGTTGAAGTAGGTGTGAACGTACCGAATGCGACTGTAATGGTTATTTATGATGCAGAGCGTTTCGGTTTATCGCAGCTCCATCAGCTCAGGGGACGCGTTGGGCGTGGTAGTGAACAATCATATTGTTTATTAATCGCGGATCCAAAATCGGAAACGGGAAAAGAGCGAATGCGTATTATGACCGAAACGAATGATGGATTTGTATTGTCAGAAAAAGATTTAGAGTTAAGAGGTCCTGGAGATTTCTTTGGAAGTAAGCAAAGTGGTTTACCAGAATTCAAGGTTGCTGATATGGTACATGATTATCGAGCGTTAGAAACAGCTAGACAAGATGCGGCGTTACTAGTAGAATCAGAAGCGTTTTGGCATAATGATCAGTATGCTTCGCTGCGTACTTATCTTGACGGGACAGGTGTGTTCCAAGGAGAGAAGCTCGATTAAAGGGAGGCAACGAAAGTTTTTGTTGCATTCTACTTTTAATGATTATATACTACTGTTAGTACCTAGTCATAAAAATGGATGGTGCGGTATGAAAAAAAGAAGAAGTAAAAAAGAAAGACAAGAATTATTACAACAAACAATAGAAACGAATCCTTTTATTACGGATGAAGATTTAGCAGAAAAATTTCAAGTGAGTATACAAACCGTACGTCTTGACCGTATGGAATTATCTATTCCTGAATTAAGAGAAAGAATTAAACATGTAGCTACAAAGCAACATGAAGAAGATGTGAAATCTTTACCGTTAGAAGAGGTTGTCGGAGAAATTATCGATATAGAATTAGATAGACATGCGATTTCTATCTTTGAAGTGAAGGTAGAACACGTATTTAAAAGAAATCAGATTGCCCGTGGGCATCATTTGTTTGCACAAGCAAACTCACTAGCTGTTGCGGTTATTGATGAAGAATTAGCTTTAACTGCAAAGTCTACCATTCGATACATTCGTCCTGTAAAATTAGGAGAGCGTGTTGTTGCAAAAGCGCGCGTTGAAGATGTAGAGAATGATAAAGGACGGACCGTTGTCAAAGTGCGTAGCTTTGTTGGAGAAGAACTTGTTTTTACAGGCACTTTTGAAATGTATCGATCTAGTAATTATAGTGAGGAAGGTAACAACTTATGAAAATCGCAATAGATGCAATGGGCGGCGATCATGCTCCAAAGGCTGTCGTATTAGGAGCAATGAAAGCTATTAAGGAATATTCTGATTTACATATTACGTTAGTAGGGAAAGAAGAGGAAATTCGTCAATACTTAACGAGTGAAGAACGAATTACTATACTTCATACAGATGAAAAAATCGAATCGACAGATGAACCAGTAAGAGCGGTTCGTCGAAAAAAACAAGCCTCAATGGTACTAGCAGCGCAGCAAGTGAAAGACGGCGTAGCGGATGCTTGTATATCAGCTGGTAGTACAGGAGCTTTAATGGCGGCTGGATTGTTCGTTGTAGGTCGTATGGAAGGGATTGAGCGACCAGCTTTATCCCCTACAATGCCAACGGTTGATGGAGAAGGTTTTGTTATGTTAGATGTTGGAGCGAACGTTGATGCAAAACCAATTCATTTATATCAATATGCAGTAATGGGATCTGTATACGCTGAGAAAGTAAGAGGAATTAAAAATCCTCGCGTTGGACTTTTGAACGTTGGAACAGAGGATGGCAAAGGGAACGAGCTTTCAAAACAAGTCTTTGCAATGCTTAAGGATGCCCCAATTAATTTCGTTGGGAACGTTGAATCAAGAGATTTATTGCAAGGTGTAGCAGATGTTGTTGTATGTGATGGTTTTACAGGGAATGTAGCGCTAAAATCATTAGAAGGAACAGCACTTGCGTTATTTTCTATGTTAAAAGAGCAGTTAATGAGTTCGTTTACGAGCAAATTAGCAGCAGCGGTATTAAAGCCAAAACTTATGGTATTAAAAGATAAAATGGATTATTCGGAGTATGGAGGAGCGGCATTATTTGGATTGAAAGCTCCAGTCATTAAGGCTCACGGTTCTTCCAATGACCAATCAATATTTAGTGCGATTCGTCAAACGAGAGAAATGGTAGCGAAAGAAGTTATTCCTACTATTTCAAGCGTAATGGAGAAAGAGCCACTCCAATAAGAGGAGGATTTGAAATGGGAAAACTAGCATTTCTTTTTCCGGGCCAAGGTTCACAGGCAGTTGGAATGGGTAAACAGTTAGCGGAGAATAATAAAGGGGTTGCAAATGTGTTTGCGAAAGCAGATGAGGTGTTGCAAGATTCACTTTCAGAAGTGATTTTTGAAGGGCCGCAGGAAAAGCTTACGTTAACGACAAATGCACAGCCGGCCTTATTAACAACGAGTTTTGCTATTTTGACAGCTTTGAAAGAGTATGATATTACACCAGACTTTGTTGCAGGGCATAGTTTAGGTGAATATAGCGCTCTTGTAGCAGCGGGTGCAATAACTTTTGAAGACGCTGTATATGCTGTAAGAAAACGTGGGGAATATATGGAAGAAGCTGTTCCTGGTGGAGAAGGTGCAATGGCGGCTATTTTAGGTGCTGATCCACATATGCTGAAACAAGTTACAGAAGAAGTAACAAGTGAAGGATATGCAGTGCAAATCGCTAATATGAATAGTACGAAGCAAATTGTGATTTCTGGAACAAAGCAAGGAGTTGAGATTGCTTCTCAAAGAGCGAAAGAAAATGGTGCAAAGAGAGCAATTCCGCTTAAGGTAAGTGGACCGTTCCACTCTTCGCTTATGAAGCCAGCAGCGGAGAAGTTCCAAAGTGTCTTAAAAGAAATTACAATTCAAGATACGAATATTCCTGTTATCGCAAATGTAACAGCAGACGTTATTACAAATGGTGCACTTATTCAAGAAAAGCTAATTGAACAGCTCTATTCGCCTGTCTTATGGTACCCGTCCATTGAAAACATGGTGAATCAAGGGGTAGATACATTTATTGAGATTGGACCTGGGAAAGTACTTGCTGGACTTATGAAGTCAATTGATTCATCAGTGAAAGCATATGCGATATACGATGAAGAGACATTAAAAGATACCATTTCAAATTTGAGAGGAGAAAACTGATGTTAAAAGGGAAAGTAGCATTAGTAACTGGCGCTTCACGTGGAATTGGTCGTGCGATTGCGATTGATTTAGCGAAACAAGGGGCAAATGTTGTAGTAAATTATGCTGGTAATGAGCAAAAGGCGAATGAAGTAGTTGATGAAATAAAGAAATTAGGTTCGGATGCAATTGCAGTAAGAGCAGATGTTGCAAAGGCTGAAGACGTTACAAATATGGTGAAACAAACTGTAGATACATTTGGACAAGTTGATATTCTTGTAAATAATGCAGGTGTAACAAAAGATAATTTATTAATGCGTATGAAAGAAGAAGAATGGGATACAGTTATTAATACAAACCTAAAAGGTGTATTCTTATGTACGAAGGCAGTATCTCGATACATGATGCGCCAGCGTCATGGACGTATTATTAATATCGCTTCTGTTGTTGGAGTGACAGGTAATCCAGGACAAGCAAACTATGTTGCTGCTAAAGCGGGTGTAATTGGATTAACAAAAACATCAGCAAAAGAATTAGCGAGCCGTAATATTACTGTAAATGCAATTGCTCCAGGTTTTATTGCGACTGATATGACGGATATATTAGATGAAAATATAAAAGCCGAAATGTTAAAGTTAATTCCTGCAGCTCAGTTTGGTGAAGCGCAAGATATCGCAAATACTGTAACGTTTTTTGCTTCTGATCAAAGCAAATATATTACAGGGCAAACGTTAAATGTTGATGGCGGAATGGTAATGTAATAAAAGAATTGATTTCAACTAGTTTTTTTGGCCAATATTTAATATAATATTTGAGGGGAGGTGAATGGAATGGCAGATGTTTTAGAGCGTGTAACAAAAATCATCGTTGATCGTTTAGGTGTAGAAGAAACTGAAGTAGTACCAGCTGCGAGCTTTAAAGAAGATTTAGGCGCAGACTCCCTAGATGTAGTAGAACTTGTAATGCAATTGGAAGATGAATTCGAAATGGAAATTTCTGATGAAGATGCTGAAAAGATTGCTACTGTTGGCGATGCTGTGACTTACATAGAGAGTCATCTATAATGCTTAAGTGAAGTCCCGTTTTTTAGCGGGGCTTCTCGGCTTATATCTGGAGGGACCTATGCCGTACCGAAAACATAGAGAAAAAAAATACGAAACAAAATATCGTGAAGCGTTTAAAGTATTTCAAGAAGAGATAGGTATTACGTTTTCAGATGAAAAATTATTGATTCAAGCATTTACGCATTCATCGTATGTGAATGAGCATCGAAAAAAACCGCATGAAGACAATGAGCGTCTCGAATTCCTTGGAGATGCAGTATTGGAACTTACTGTGTCACAGTATCTGTTTCAAAAATATCCGACAATGAGCGAAGGAGAGTTAACGAAACTACGTGCAGCTATTGTATGTGAACCATCTCTTGTTCGTTTTGCAAACGAGTTGTCATTTGGTAGCCTTGTTTTATTAGGAAAAGGTGAGGAAATGACAGGTGGACGTGAACGACCAGCTTTATTAGCGGATGTCTTTGAAGCGTTTATTGGTGCCCTTTATCTTGATCAAGGGTTAGAAACAGTATGGGGCTTCTTAAAAGAAATTGTATACCCTAAAATTAATGAAGGTGCTTTTTCTCATGTGATGGATTATAAGAGTCAATTACAAGAGTTGATTCAGCGTGATGGTAGTGGCAATATTGAGTATCAAATTTTGCAGGAAAAAGGACCGGCCCATAATCGAGAATTTGTGTCACGTGTTACGTTAAATAACGTGGCTTTAGGTCTTGGTAGTGGCAAGTCGAAAAAAGAAGCAGAGCAACAAGCTGCTGCAGAAGCATTGAAAAAATTAAAAGAACAACTATAAGGAATCCCCCTTTGAATGAGGGGGATTCCTTATGCATAGAATGAAACTTTCTTTTTGTTTGTGAATAAAGGGAAGGGAAATCCGTATAATAGCTTGTTTTTGTATAGACAACAGTTATAACAACGGAGAATAGGAGGAAGGCCTTTCGTGTTTTTAAAAAGATTAGAAATAGCAGGGTTTAAGTCTTTTGCTGAGCGTGTGTCTGTTGATTTTGTCCCAGGTGTAACTTCCGTAGTAGGACCAAATGGAAGTGGGAAAAGTAATATTACTGATGCGATTCGCTGGGTACTTGGTGAACAATCTGCAAAATCATTACGTGGTGCAAAGATGGAGGATATTATTTTTGCAGGCAGTGATACGAGAAGAGCAGTTAATGTTGCTGAAGTAACAATAACTTTAAATAATGAAGATCAACGTTTACCGATTGAATATAATGAGGTGTGTGTAACGCGTCGTGTATCTCGTTCTGGTGATAGTGATTTTTATATTAATAAACAATCATGTAGATTGAAAGATATTATCGATTTATTTATGGACTCTGGTATGGGAAGAGAAGCTTTTTCGATTATTAGCCAGGGGAAAGTTGAAGAGATTTTAAGTAGTAAATCAGAAGAACGTCGTGGTGTATTTGAAGAAGCTGCGGGAGTGCTGAAATACAAACTTCGTAAAAAGAAAGCTGAAGTGAAATTAGCAGACACACAAGAAAACTTAAATCGTGTACAAGATATCATTCACGAATTAAGTAGTCAAGTAGAACCTTTAGAAAGACAAGCTTCTATTGCGAAAGATTATCTCGAGAAAAAAGAAGAATTAGAGAAAGTAGAAGCGGCGCTTATTGTACATGAAATTGAAGAATTACATGAGAAATGGGAAGCGCTTCGAAATCAGTTTGGGCATAATAAAAACGAAGAAGCTAAAATGTCAACGCATTTACAAAAAGGTGAAGAAGAGCTTGAGGAATTACGAGGACAATTACAAGCAGTAGATGAGTCTGTAGATTCCTTACAAGAAGTGCTGCTTCTTTCTAGTAAAGAGCTAGAAAAGTTAGAAGGACAGCGTGAGTTATTAAAAGAGAGAAAACAAAATGCAACGACGCATTGTGCACAACTCGAACAGTTAATTGTTGAATTAACAGAGAAAGCTACAAGTTATGATGGTGAAATTGAATCCAGTACAGAAGTGTTGATGCAATTTGTAAATCAAGTAAAAGAGTTGGAGACAAAATTGCATGATAATGAGCTACTGCTTGCAACTTTTGCTGACAATTTAGAGGAACAAATTGAGAATTTAAAAGGTGACTATATTGAACTTTTAAATCAACAAGCTAGTCATCGTAATGAGTTATCTATGATTGAAGAACAATCTAAACAACAAAACTCAAAAAATGAACGCCTCGATGAAGAAAATGCGAAATATGTAGAAATACGCATGGAAATTACAGCGAAAAAGACGAAACTTGTGGAAAGTTATGAACAAGTGAAAGAAAAAGTAGCTGGTATCCTTTCGAATATACAAAAGACAGAAGCGGCACTTGGGAAATGCAAGACGCAGTATAGTGAAAATGAAACAAAACTGTATCAAGCGTATCAATTTGTACAACAGGCACGTTCTCGAAAAGAAATGCTAGAAGAGATGCAAGAGGATTACTCTGGTTTCTATCAAGGGGTACGTGAAGTGTTAAAAGCTAGAGAAGATAGGTTGCAAGGTATCGAGGGTGCTGTTGCAGAACTGCTAACGGTACCGAAAGAATATGAAATTGCAATGGAAATTGCTCTAGGTGCAGCGATGCAGCATATTGTCGTACAAAAAGAAGAACATGCTCGTAATGCAATTACGTTTTTAAAACAAAATAAACATGGACGAGCAACGTTTTTACCGCAAGCTGTTATTAAAAGTAGATCGTTATCATTTGAACAATTACGTATTGTAAATCAACACCCATCGTTTGTAGGTGTGGCGGCAGAACTTGTGCAATATAACAATAAATATGAAAATGTAGTTTCAAATTTATTAGGTACTGTTATTGTTGCGAAAGATTTACGTGGGGCGAATGAGTTGGCGAAACAACTGCAATACCGTTATCGCATTGTAACAATCGAAGGTGATGTAGTGAACCCTGGTGGTTCTATGACTGGTGGAGCGGTAAAACAGGCGAAATCTTCTTTATTAGGACGTCAACGTGAGCTAGAAGAGTGGACGAACAAGTTAATTGATATGGAAGAAAAAACGACAAAGTTAGAAAACTTTGTTAAAGCAGTAAAGCAAGAGATTCAAGAAAAAGAAGTGAAAATACGGGAACTAAGGCAAAATGTAGAAGCAGAGCGTGTAGATGAACAGAAATTAAGAGAAGAAATTAGTCGCTTAGAATTAGAAGAACATCGTATTAATGATCGTTTATCTATTTACGATTTAGAGATTGAAGGATTCTTACAAGATCAAGTGAAGATACAAGGGCGTAAAGAAGAGCTAGAAAAGATTTTAGCAACGCTTCAAGCGGAGATTACGGAATTAGATAGCAAAATTGTCGCTTTAACAAAACAAAAAAGTGAGCAGCATTCTTCGAAAGAAAAAGTGCAAAAAGAAATGACTGAGTTAAAAGTGTTGGCGGCTGAAAAGCAACAACGCTTATCTAATCAAAAAGAAAAAGTTGAACGATTGACGAAGGAAAAAGAAGAAACGGATGCAACGCTTGTCAAAACGAAAGAGGATTTAGCATTCTTAAAACAAGAAATGACATCTAATTCAAGTGGTGAAGAACAGATTACGAATATGATTGAGAAGAAAGCATATGATCGTAATCAAACTTCAGAGTTAATTCGCTCTCGTCGTGAACAACGCATATCGTTACAAGAGAGGGTAGAACATTTAGAACGTAATCTGAAAGAAACAACAGGTAAACATAAATACATTCTTGAGATGCTGAAAAATCAAGAAGTAAAAATAAACCGACTTGATGTAGAGTTAGAAAATAGATTACAACATTTACGTGAAACATATACGATTTCATTTGAAGCAGCAAAACTGAAGTATACAATGATGATGCCTGCAGAGGATGCACGTAAAAAGGTGAAACTAATTAAATTATCCATCGAAGAGCTAGGCACAGTGAACTTAGGGGCAATTGAAGAGTATGAGCGTGTAGCAGAGCGTCATACATTCTTACTAGAGCAAAAAGATGACCTAGAAGAAGCGAAAGCGACATTGCACCAACTTATTACTGAAATGGATGAAGAAATGAAAAAACGTTTTTCTACTACGTTTGAAGGAATTCGAATGGAGTTTCAATCGGTATTCTCTGAATTATTTGGAGGCGGTAGAGCGGATTTAGTCATGACGAATCCAGAGGACTTATTAAATACTGGTATTGATATTGTAGCGCAACCGCCAGGGAAGAAACTGCAAAACTTAGGTTTACTTTCTGGTGGGGAGCGTGCTTTAACAGCAATTGCGCTGTTATTCGGTATTTTAAAAGTGCGCCCAGTCCCATTCTGTGTATTAGATGAGGTAGAGGCGGCTCTTGATGAGGCGAATGTTGCCCGTTTTGCGCAGTATTTAAAGAGATTTAGTGATGAGACACAGTTTATTGTCATTACACATAGAAAAGGTACAATGGAAGAGTCTGACGTATTGTACGGTGTAACAATGCAAGAGTCAGGGGTATCTAAACTTGTTTCGGTTCGTTTAGATGATGGAGAAGAACTAGTTGCAAGTAATTAGGAAGGATGGGACAGTATGAGTTTTTTTAAAAAATTAAAAGAAAAAATTTCAAAACAAACAGATACGGTAACAGAGAAATTTAAACATGGATTAGAAAAAACGAGAAATTCGTTTGCAGATAAAGTAAATGATTTAGTTTATCGTTATCGTAAAGTAGATGAAGATTTCTTTGAGGAATTAGAAGAAATTTTAATTGGTGCAGATGTCGGAGTTTCGACGGTAATGGAATTAATTGATCAATTGAAAGAAGAAGTGCAACGTCGTAACATCCAAGATCCAAAAGAAGTACAAGCTGTTATTTCAGAAAAGTTAGTAGGAATTTACAAAGGCGACAGTGAGTTTAGTAACGAAATTAATATGCAAGAGGATCAATTAACAGTTGTTTTATTTGTCGGTGTTAACGGCGTAGGGAAAACGACGACGATTGGTAAACTAGCACATAAATTCAAATCAGAAGGTAAGTCTGTCCTATTGGCGGCAGGAGATACATTCCGCGCAGGAGCGATTGAACAATTAGAAGTATGGGGCGATCGCGTTGGTGTAGAAGTGATTAAACAAGGGTCAGGATCTGATCCAGCGGCGGTTATGTATGACGCTGTACAAGCCGCGAAAGCACGTAAAGTAGACGTATTACTATGTGACACAGCAGGACGCTTACAAAATAAAGTAAACTTAATGAAAGAGTTAGAGAAAGTGAAGCGTGTAATTGAGCGTGAAGTACCGGGGGCTCCTCACGAAGTATTACTTGTTATTGATGCAACAACAGGACAAAACGGTTTAAGTCAAGCGAAGACATTCCGTGAAGCAACGAACGTTACTGGTATTGTTTTAACGAAGTTAGATGGAACTGCTAAAGGTGGTATTGTATTAGCGATTCGTAACGAAATGGATGTACCGGTGAAATTCGTTGGATTAGGAGAGCAAATGGATGACTTGCAGCAGTTTGATCCAGAACAATATGTGTATGGTTTATTTGCGAACTTAGTAGAAACAGAAGAAGTGTAAGTGAAAGAAGCGGCATTTTCCGCTTCTTTTTCTATAAAAATATGTGATGTTAAGAAAAAAACTTGACACTCTTTTGTACTCCATGTAAACTAATTCATGTAAAGGGAAATCACTTAACAAAGGATGATCCAACATGCTCGAGAAAACAACGAGAATGAACTATTTATTTGATTTTTATCAATCGTTGTTAACGCAAAAACAAAGAAGTTATATGTCGCTTTATTATCTAGATGATTTATCTCTTGGTGAAATTGCGGAAGAATTTGATGTAAGCCGCCAAGCCGTGTATGATAACATTAAACGGACTGAAGCGATGCTTGAAGAATATGAAGATAAATTAGTATTACTTCAAAAGTTTCAAGAGCGACAGCGACTTGTTGCAAAGCTAAAACAGCTAATCAGCGAAGAAGAGCATGTGAATGAAGAAATGAAACAAGTTGTTGAAGCTATCGAAAAATTAGATTAGGAGGGCGGCAATATGGCATTTGAAGGATTAGCCGACCGACTTCAACAGACAATGCAAAAAATCCGCGGCAAAGGAAAAGTTTCTGAAGCCGATGTGAAAGAAATGATGAGAGAAGTTCGTCTAGCTCTTTTAGAAGCGGACGTTAACTTTAAAGTAGTAAAAGATTTTGTAAAGCGTGTGTCTGAACGTGCTGTCGGACAAGATGTAATGACAAGTTTGACACCTGGACAACAAGTAATTAAAGTCGTACAGGAAGAACTTACAGAGCTTATGGGCGGAGAGCAAAGTAAAATTGCTGTTGCTAATAGGCCACCGACTGTTATAATGATGGTTGGTCTGCAAGGTGCGGGTAAAACAACGACGACAGGTAAGCTTGCGAATTTGCTTCGTAAAAAGCATAATCGTAAACCAATGCTTGTTGCAGCGGATATTTACCGTCCAGCAGCGATTAAACAGCTTGAAACATTAGGGAAGCAATTGGACATGCCTGTATTCTCTTTAGGAGATCAAGTAAGTCCTGTTGAAATTGCGAAACAAGCGATTGCAAAAGCAAAAGAAGATCATCACGATTATGTTTTAATTGATACAGCAGGTCGCCTGCATATTGATGAAGAACTAATGGATGAATTAGCGAAAGTGAAAGAAGTTGCGAAACCGGATGAAATTTTCCTTGTTGTCGATGCGATGACGGGACAAGACGCGGTAAATGTTGCACAAAGTTTCCATGAACAGTTAGGTTTAACAGGTGTTGTATTAACGAAATTAGATGGTGATACGCGCGGTGGTGCGGCATTATCTATTAAGGCGGTAACAAATACACCGATTAAATTTGCTGGTATGGGTGAAAAACTAGATGCGATTGAAGCGTTCCATCCAGAGCGTATGGCATCCCGTATTTTAGGGATGGGAGACGTCTTAACATTAATTGAAAAAGCGCAAGCTACAGTTGATGAAGAGAAAGCAAAAGAACTTGAGCAAAAAATGCGTACGCTTTCGTTTACGCTTGACGATTTCCTAGAACAACTTGGACAAGTGCGTCAACTTGGACCGCTTGATGAATTGTTAGGAATGCTTCCTGGTGCAAATAAAATTAAAGGGCTGAAAAATGCGCAAGTTGATGAAAAACAAATTGGGCATATTGAGGCAATTATTCGTTCTATGACTAAATTAGAGCGAGAACAACCGGAAATAATCAATGCTAGTCGCAAAAAGCGCATTGCCAAAGGTAGCGGTACAACGGTACAAGAAATCAATCGTTTAATCAAGCAATTTGATGATATGAAAAAGATGATGAAAACGATGACGGGAATGCAAAAAGGTAAGAAAAAAGGACTAGGTGGATTGAAGTTTCCATTCATGTAAGGAAAAAAGATGGCTCTGTTAAGAAAAAATACTTTACAAAGCAATAGTCTTTTTGCTAATATAATTATCTGTGTGAAATAAATTCGGAGGTGCTTTATAAATGGCAGTTAAAATTCGTTTAAAACGTATGGGAGCTAAAAAAACTCCTTTCTATCGTGTAGTTGTTGCAGATTCTCGTTCTCCTCGTGACGGACGTTTCATTGAGGAAATCGGTACTTACAATCCGGTTGCTCAACCAGCTGAAGTTAAGATCAACGAAGAAGCAGCATTAAAATGGTTAGGAAATGGTGCTAAACCATCTGATACAGTTCGTAACTTATTCTCTAACCAAGGTATCATGGAGAAATTCCACTTATCTAAACAAGGTAAGTAATTGAGGCAATGACTATGAAGAAGTTAGTCGAGACGATTGTCAAGCCTCTTGTCGATCATCCTGAAGATGTAAAAGTTACACAGGAACTTTACAACGGAGAGATAAAGTATCGATTAACTGTACATCCTGAGGATGTTGGAAAAGTCATTGGAAAGCAAGGGAAAGTTGCGAAAGCAATTCGAATGCTCTTGTATTCAGTGGGACATCATAATGATGAAAAAGTAACACTGGAAATTCAATAAACGTAAAAAGGGCGAGGAGTTATTTCCTCTCCCTTTTTTAACATTTAAAGAGAAGTTGCATGTTCCATATGTGAAATGGAGATGCTTAATTTATATAGAAACCAGGGGTGACATACTATTTATGACAAAGTGGTTTAACGTAGGGAAAATTGTAAATACTCATGGCGTAAGAGGAGAAATTCGTGTTATTTCTCGTACTGATTTTCCAGAAGAGCGATATAAAGTAGGAAACACGTTATACATAAGTAATGAGAAAAGTACAGACTACCTTCCAGTGAAAGTAACTTCTCATCGTCAACATAAGACATTTGATTTATTAACATTTGAAGGATACAACAATGTAGATGAAGCAGAGAAGTTTAAAGGTTCTTTAATAAAAGTACCAGAAGAGCAGTTAGGTGAACTAGCTGAAGGCGAATACTACTACCATGAAATTATTGGTTGCAGTGTTGTAACGGAAGAAGGAGAAGCGTTAGGAACAATAAAAGAAATTTTATCTCCTGGTGCAAATGATGTTTGGGTAATTAAACGTCCAAAAGGTCAAGATCTATTAATTCCTTATATTGATGATGTTGTACTTCAAGTTAACATTGAGAATAAATTAGTAACCATTCATGTAATGGAAGGGCTATTATAATGAAAATTGACATTTTAACATTGTTTCCAGATATGTTTACGGGTGTGTTTGGATCTTCAATTTTAAAGAAAGCACAAGAAAAAGAAGCGGTAGAGCTTCGTGTTGTCAATTTCCGCGATTATACAACGAGTAAGCATAATAGCGTAGATGATTATCCGTATGGTGGTGGCGCTGGGATGGTATTAACCCCCCAGCCTATCTTTGATGCAGTGGAAGAGTTAACGAAGGAAACAGACCGTAAACCGAGAGTTGTCCTAATGTGTCCACAAGGAGAGCGTTTTACGCAGAAGAAGGCAGAAGAACTTGCTGAAGAAGAGCATGTTATTTTTGTGTGTGGTCATTATGAAGGGTACGATGAACGAATTCGTGAGCATCTCGTAACGGATGAAATTTCTATCGGTGACTACGTATTAACCGGCGGAGAGTTAGCCTCTATGGTTATTACGGATAGTGTCGTGCGTCTCCTCCCAGGAGTGCTAGGAAATCATGCTTCACAAGTCGAGGATTCGTTTAGTACAGGTTTATTAGAACATCCTCATTATACACGTCCAGCTGATTTTCGTGGTATGAAGGTACCGGATGTACTAATGTCAGGAAATCATAAAAATATTGATGAATGGCGACACAAAGAATCACTACGTCGTACGTACACGCGTAGACCGGATTTACTGGAAGAACGAGAATTATCTAAGCAAGAAGCGAAATGGCTGGAACAAATTAAAGAAGACAAGTAAGGGCTTGATATATTTTCTATTGCAACAGTCCTAGCAATATGCTATTATAACACTTGTGCTACTGAAATCAGTGGCCGTATTAACGATGTTCCGCTGTAATTTATTAAGACTTTATAAGAGCATCTGTTTAAAGGAGAGAATTTAATATGCAACAATTAATCGCAGAAATTACTCAAGGCCAATTAAAAACTGACCTTCCTTCATTCCGTCCTGGAGACACTTTACGTGTACACGTAAAAGTAGTTGAGGGAACTCGTGAAAGAATTCAGCTTTTCGAAGGTGTTGTAATTAAACGTCGTGGTGGCGGAATCAGTGAAACATTCACAGTTCGTAAGATTTCTTACGGTGTAGGTGTTGAGCGTACATTCCCAGTTCACACGCCAAGAATCGCGAAACTTGAAGTACTTCGTCGTGGTAAAGTACGTCGTGCTAAGTTATACTACTTACGTAACCTTCGCGGTAAAAAAGCACGTATTAAAGAAATTCGATAAGACATGTATGGGAGCTTGTAAATACACAAGCTCCCTTTTTCCAATCTATATAAAATTTTGATATAATACGAGCAGCTTACATAATCGTGGAGGGGAAATGCATGAAGAAAGAAAAGAGTTCACTTTGGGAATGGATCAAAGCAATTTTGATTGCTGTTGTATTAGCGGGTGTTATTAGACAGTTTTTCTTTGCTCCAATTCTCGTAGATGGAGTATCGATGGCGTCTACTTTACATGATCGCGATCGAATGATTGTCAATAAAATTGGTTATCACATAGGAGATCCGAAACGATTTGATATTATCGTATTCCAAGCGACGGAAGATAAAGATTATATTAAGCGCATTATCGGCCTGCCAGGCGATGAAATAGAGTATCGTAATGATAAACTATATGTTAACGGAAAGGCTTATGAGGAGCCGTATTTAGACAAGCAAAAAAAACAAATTGCTGACGGACCGCTTACATATGATTTTACTCTTGAAGAAATGACAGGGAAGAAAACTGTTCCAGAAGGTCAATTATTTGTTTTAGGCGATAATCGTCGTTTTAGTAAAGATAGCCGTTCGATTGGTACAATTTCAATGGACCGAGTGATTGGAAAAGCAAATATACTATATTGGCCGTTAAAAGATGCTCGTATTGTGAAATAAAAGAAAAAGAAGGTGGCAACATGGTAATTCAATGGTTCCCGGGACATATGGCAAAGGCTAGACGCCAAGTAACAGAAAAATTAAAGTTAATTGATGTTGTAATTGAGCTTGTAGATGCTCGATTACCTTTATCTTCTCGAAATCCAATGATCGATGAGATTATTACACATAAGCCGAGGCTTGTTGTTTTAAATAAAGCGGATATGGCAGATGATCGATTAACAAAGCAGTGGATCGCATATTTTAAAGAAAAAGGCCAAATGGCAATTTCAATTAACGCGCAAGCTGGACAAGGTATGAAGGAAATTGCAGCGGCTTGTAAAGTGTTGGTGAAAGAAAAATTTGATAAAATGGTTGCAAAAGGTATTAGACCGAGAGCGATTCGTGCATTAATTGTAGGTATACCGAATGTTGGTAAATCTACGTTAATTAATAAGTTAGCGAAGAAAAATATTGCTAAAACAGGAGATCGTCCTGGTGTGACAACAGCTCAACAGTGGATTAAAGTTGGGAAGGAAATGGAACTGTTAGATACACCTGGTATTTTATGGCCTAAATTTGAAGATCAATTAGTGGGTCTTCGATTAGCGACAACGGGCGCAATTAAAGATTCAATTTTAAATTTACAAGATGTTGCTGTTTACGCTTTACGTTTTATGGAGAAACATTACCCAGAACGTTTGAAAGAGCGATATAATTTAAATGAAATTCCAGAAGATATTGTGGAGTTATTCGATGCAATTGGAAAAAATAGAGGCTGTTTAATGGGCGGCGGAATGATTGATTATGATAAAACATCTGAGCTTGTACTTCGTGAGCTTCGTGGTGGAAAACTTGGAAAAATGACGTTTGAAACACCAGAAGAGTTTGCAGAGCAGACAGAAGATGCAGAAAAAGTAGAAGAAGTATAAGACGTGCGTTTGTACGTCTTTTCTTTTTTGTATATAAAGGGAGTGGCATGAATGCAAAAAGTGACTATTCAAGAAGCGGAACGTTTACTGCATGAAATAATGAGTGAGGAGGACGACCGCTTCCAAATATTAATGAAAGACGAGCGAAAAGGAATACAAAAGCTTATTTTGAAGTGGCATAAACAAAAAGAGTTAGCGCAGAAAGAAAAAGAAAAGTTTTTCGAAATGTCCAAGTACGAGATCGCATTACGTGAAAAAGGGCTCGCACTTATCGCCGGTATAGATGAAGTAGGGCGTGGGCCGCTAGCTGGGCCTGTCGTGACGGCAGCTGTTGTCCTTCCGGAAAATTTTTATATTCCAGGGTTAAATGACTCGAAAAAGCTGAGTGAGGCGAAGCGAGAGCGTTTTTATGATGAAATTAAAGCACAAGCAATTGCAATTGGAGTTGGAATTGTATCACCACAAGTTATTGATGAGATAAATATTTATCAAGCGACGAAACAAGCGATGTTAGATGCTGTTGCGAATTTATCTTGTGCACCAGAACATTTATTAATTGATGCGATAAAACTTCCTACACCAATTCCGCAAACGTCCATTATTAAAGGGGATGCGAAAAGTATTTCTATTTCAGCTGCATCCATTATTGCGAAAGTAACGAGAGATCGTATGATGAAAGAGCTTGGAGAAAAGTATCCTGCATATGGATTTGAACAACATATGGGATATGGCACAAAACAACATTTAGAAGCGATTGAAGCGCATGGAGTATTAGAAGAACATCGGAAATCTTTTGCACCAATTAAAGATACGATTCAAAAATAAGCTGCGAATATGCAGCTTATTTTTTTATTTTGGTATATGAACATTATTATTTTCAAAAAAGAATAAAGCGATTTCAGTTTTCTGACACTTTATTGTAGACAGCGTGCCAATCATCTTATACAATGGCAATGTAATGTTTTTTAAACATTAAAAAACTTTTCGAGTAAAACAGGAAAACAGGGGAGGATGGGACCATGAATATCCATGAGTACCAAGGTAAGGCAGTCCTTAAAAGCTATGGGGTTAGCGTTCCGAACGGGAAGGTTGCATTTACAGTAGAAGAAGCTGTAGAAGTAGCGAAAGAATTAGGAACGGATGTATGTGTAGTAAAAGCACAAATTCACGCTGGTGGACGCGGCAAAGCTGGCGGAGTAAAAGTTGCAAAAAATTTAGATGAAGTTCGTACATATGCAGAGAGCATTTTAGGAACTACACTTGTGACACATCAAACAGGTCCTGAAGGTAAGGAAGTAAAACGCTTACTTATCGAAGAAGGTTGCGATATTAAAAAAGAATATTATGTTGGTTTAGTTTTAGATCGTGCAACTTCTCAAGTTGTTTTAATGGCATCTGAAGAAGGTGGAACAGAAATTGAAGAGGTAGCAGAGCAAACACCTGAAAAGATCTTTAAAGAATATATTGATCCAGCAGTAGGCTTACAAGGCTTCCAAGCGCGCCGAATCGCGTTTAACATCAATATTCCAAAAGAGCTTGTAGGACAAGCTGTGAAGTTTATGATGGGCTTATACCGTGCGTTTATCGAAAAAGATTGCTCAATCGCGGAGATCAATCCACTTGTTACAACAGGTGACGGTAAAGTTATGGCATTAGATGCGAAATTAAACTTTGATTCTAATGCTTTATATCGCAATAAAGACATTTTAGAACTTCGTGATCTTGATGAAGAAGATTCAAAAGAAATTGAAGCTTCTAAATATGACTTAAACTACATTCCTTTAGATGGAAATATCGGTTGTATGGTTAATGGTGCAGGTTTAGCGATGGCTACAATGGATATCATTAAACATTACCATGGCGATCCAGCTAACTTCTTAGATGTTGGTGGCGGTGCAACAGCTGAAAAAGTTACAGAAGCATTCAAAATTATCCTTTCTGACAAAAATGTAAAAGGTATCTTCGTTAACATTTTTGGTGGCATTATGAAGTGTGATGTTATCGCAGAAGGTGTTATTGAAGCGACGAAACAAGTAGGTCTTGAATTGCCTTTAGTTGTGCGTCTTGAAGGTACAAACGTCGAGTTAGGTAAGAAAATTTTAAATGAGTCTGGCTTAAATATTGTTGCAGCAGAATCTATGGCAGACGGTGCACAAAAAATTGTTTCACTAGTGGGCTAATAGAAAGCGGGGGAGAAAAATGAGCGTATTAGTTAATAAAGATACAAAAGTTATTGTTCAAGGTATTACAGGTTCTCAAGGTTTATTCCACACAAAACAAATGATTGAATACGGTACGAAAATTGTCGGTGGTGTAACGCCAGGTAAAGGTGGCACTGATATTGAAGGTGTACCAGTATTTGATACTGTAGAAGATGCAGTGAAGGCAACAGGCGCAAATGCTTCGGTTGTATACGTTCCACCCGCTTTTGCGGCTGATGCAATTATGGAAGCAGTTGATGCAGAAATCGATTTAGTAGTATGTATTACTGAAGGAATTCCTGTATTAGATATGGTAAATGTAAAGAGATATATGGCGGGTAAACATACACGTTTACTTGGACCAAACTGTCCTGGTGTTATTACGCCTGATGAATGCAAAATTGGTATTATGCCAGGGTACATTCATAAAAAAGGCCATGTAGGTATCGTATCTCGCTCTGGTACATTAACGTATGAGGCTGTACATCAGTTAACACAAGAAGGTATTGGCCAATCTACTGCTGTAGGTATCGGTGGGGACCCAGTTAACGGTACGGACTTTATTGATGCGTTAAAAGCATTTAATGAAGATGAAGAAACGCATGCTGTAATTATGATTGGTGAAATCGGTGGTACAGCAGAAGAAGAGGCAGCTGAATGGGTGAAAGCTAATATGACAAAACCTGTTGTAGGCTTCATTGGTGGCCAAACAGCGCCTGCTGGCAAACGTATGGGCCATGCTGGTGCAATCATTTCTGGTGGTAAAGGAACTGCTGCAGAAAAGATTAAAACGATGGAAGCTTGTGGTATTAAAGTAGCGGAAACTCCAGCGGTTATGGGCGAAACGCTAATCTCTGTCTTAAAAGAAAAAGGTCTATTTGAGACTTGTAAAAACTACTAATCTGTTGAAAGACACCTTCTTGCTTGAAGGTGTCTTTTTACGCATTTTTTGTTTACATAATAAAAATTATGGGTAAGGAGAATTAAGATGAAAAGAGAACGATTATTACATCTTCATTATTTTTTAGCAGATCATTGGAAGGCGATGGAAAGACTACTATATGTCGATCCTGAATTGAAGGGAATATACACTTTTAATACAAAACAAATGGAATACTACACTGGAATATCCTCGAAAAAATCTTCAGAATTAGTAAATTTTCTTCAAAGTTCAAATCTCCCGCAATATATATCTTATTTAGAGAAAAATCGAATTTTTTATATGACTATATGGGATGAAGATTATCCACAATTATTACGTGAAATACAAGATCCCCCCTTTGTGTTATATGGAAAAGGAGAGAAATATTTTCTCAATAAATCGAATAAATTGGCGGTTATTGGAACGAGAGAACCGACTTTATATGGACATGAGAGTTTAAAATTTATTTTACACCCATTATTAGAAAGGGAATGGCTTATTGTCAGTGGGTTTGCAAGAGGGATAGATACAATGTCTCATGAAATTACAGTAAGACGGCATTGCCCGACTATTGCAATACTAGGACATGGATTATCGTATATGTATCCAAAAGAGAATAGACATTTATATGAAACGTGGAATGAATATATATTGTTATTAACAGAGTATCCGCCGCACTATGCACCGAAAAAATGGTATTTTCCAAAAAGGAACCGGATTATTAGTGGTATAAGTAAGGGTGTTTTAGTTGTAGAAGCGAAATCAAGAAGTGGAACACTTATTACTGCGGACCTTGCTTTAGAGCAAAATAGAGAGGTATTTGCACTTCCTGGACCTATATTTATAGATAGTGCATCAGGAACGAATCATCTCATTCAACAAGGAGCAAAACTAGTAAGAAATGCAGAAGATATCTTGGAAGAAGTTTTAAATTAACCTTATATTTTTATGTTTTTATTAAACAATTATTGACAAATGGTAGATAGGCACTGTATGGTATATTCATTCTTGATTGACAAAAACAAGAGAAATCAATAAGATTGATGAAGACTTGAATCCACCTCTTAAGGAGGCACTAGCATGTCAGATTACCTCGTAATCGTGGAGTCGCCTTCTAAGGCGAAGACCATTGAGAAATATTTAGGGAAAAAATACAAAGTTGTCGCGTCTATGGGACACGTTCGCGATTTACCTAAAAGCCAAATGGGGATAGAAGTAAAGAACAACTTCACCCCGAAGTATATTACCATTCGTGGTAAAGGTCCCGTCTTAAAAGATTTAAAATCAGCGGCCAAAAAAGCAAAGAAAGTCTATCTCGCGGCCGATCCAGACCGCGAAGGGGAAGCGATTGCTTGGCATTTAGCCAATACGTTAAATGTGGACGTTGAATCAGATTGCCGAGTTGTGTTTAATGAGATTACAAAAGATGCAATAAAAGAATCATTTAAACATCCTCGTGCGATTAATATGGATTTAGTAGATGCACAGCAAGCAAGGCGTATACTAGATCGTCTTGTTGGTTACAATATTAGTCCTTTATTATGGAAGAAAGTAAAAAAAGGATTAAGTGCAGGACGCGTACAATCTGTAGCAGTTCGTTTAATTATCGAACGTGAAAAAGAAATTCAAATCTTTGAGCCTGAAGAATTCTGGACAATTAAGACAGAATTTGTGAAAGGGAAAGACACATTCGAAGCAAGTTTTTACGGTGTAGATGGTGAAAAAGTTCAATTAACGAATGAAACGCAAGTGAATGAAATAATTGAACAGATGAAAGATAATGCGTTTTCAGTTGAAAATGTAACGCGAAAAGAGCGAAAACGTAATCCTGCATTACCGTTTACAACATCTTCCTTGCAACAAGAGGCAGCTCGTAAGTTAAACATGCGAGCAAAGAAAACAATGATGCTCGCGCAGCAATTGTATGAAGGGATAGATCTTGGAAAGCAAGGGACTGTAGGTCTTATTACGTATATGAGAACTGACTCAACACGTATCTCAGAAACAGCTCAAACAGAGGCGCGTACTTACATTACTGAGGCGTTTGGTGCGGAATACATAGGGACAGAAAAGAAGAAAGAAACGAAAAAGTCGAACGCGCAAGATGCGCATGAGGCAATTCGTCCTACTTCGGTAATGAGAAGGCCAGAGGAACTAAAGAGTTTCTTAAGTCGGGATCAACTTCGGTTGTATAAACTGATTTGGGAGCGATTTGTTGCAAGTCAAATGGCGTCTGCTATAATGGATACTGTGACAGCTAGACTCATTAATAACAATGTTCAGTTCCGTGCAAGTGGATCGGTTGTAAAGTTTCCAGGATTTATGAAAGTGTATGTAGAGTCGAAAGATGACGGGGCTGAAGAAAAGGATAAAATGTTGCCACCTTTAGAAGTAGGGGAAACGGTATTTTCGAAGGATTTAGAACCGAAGCAACACTTTACACAACCTCCGCCGCGCTATACAGAGGCTCGTCTAGTAAGAACACTTGAAGAGCTTGGAATTGGAAGACCATCGACTTACGTACCGACACTTGAAACAATTCAAAAACGTGGATACGTAGGTTTGGATAATAAACGCTTCGTTCCAACTGAACTTGGTGAAATAGTAATTGAACTTATTTTAGAGTTTTTCCCAGAAATTATTAACATTGAATTTACTGCTAACATGGAGCAAAGTCTTGATGAAGTAGAAGAAGGAAATGCGAATTGGGTAAAAATTGTTGATGATTTCTACGTAGGCTTTGAACCGCGTTTAGAAAAAGCGGAAAAAGAAATGCGTGAAGTGGAAATTAAAGATGAACCAGCTGGGGAAGACTGTGAATTGTGTGATCATCCAATGGTCTTTAAAATGGGTAAATACGGGAAATTTATGGCTTGTTCGAATTTCCCAGATTGTCGTAATACAAAACCGATTGTGAAAGAAATCGGTGTTACTTGTCCGAAGTGTGATAAAGGTCAAATTATTGAACGCCGTAGTAATAAAAAGAAACGTCTTTTCTATGGATGCGGTACGTATCCAGAGTGTGACTTTGTATCTTGGGATAAACCAATTGGTCGTAAATGTCCGAAGTGCGAAGGAATGCTTGTAGAGAAGAAGTTGAAAAAAGGCGTGCAAGTACAATGTATTTCGTGTGATTATGAAGAAGAACAACAAATGTGAGCGTAACTGCTCACATTTTTTTCGGGAAGAAAAGGAAAGGTGATAAATATGACAACACAAGTAGTAAACGTCATTGGCGCAGGTCTTGCAGGAAGTGAAGCAGCTTACCAAATTGCAAAACGTGGTGTCCAAGTAAAATTATATGAAATGAGACCAGTAAGGCAAACGCCAGCTCATCACACAGATAAATTTGCAGAGTTAGTATGCAGTAACTCGCTTCGCGCAAACACATTAACAAACGCTGTTGGTGTTATTAAAGAAGAAATGCGTTTAATGGACTCTGTTATTATTCGTGCAGCTGATGAGTGCTCTGTACCAGCAGGAGGGGCTTTAGCTGTAGATCGTCATGAATTTGCGGCAAAGGTAACGGAGTATGTGAAAAACCATCCGAACGTAACTGTGATGAATGAAGAAATTACTGAAATTCCAGAAGGACCTACTGTTATCGCGACAGGTCCACTTACGTCTCCTGATCTTGCTGCACAATTAAAAGAATTAACAGGTGAAGATTATTTTTATTTCTATGATGCTGCAGCACCGATTGTTGAAAAAGACAGCATTGATATGAATAAAGTATATTTAAAGTCTCGTTACGATAAAGGTGAAGCTGCATATTTAAACTGCCCAATGACGGAAGAGGAATTTGACCGTTTTTACGAGGCTTTAATTGCTGCTGAAACAGTACCTTTAAAAGAATTTGAAAAAGAAATTTTCTTTGAAGGTTGTATGCCGGTAGAAGTTATGGCAAGTAGAGGAAGACAGACGCTAGTATTTGGACCGATGAAACCTGTTGGATTAGAAGATCCGAAAACAGGGAAAACGCCATATGCTGTTGTTCAGTTACGTCAAGATGATGCAGCAGGAACGTTATACAATATCGTAGGTTTCCAAACGCATTTAAAGTGGGGACCACAAAAAGAAGTGTTACAGTTGATTCCAGGACTGGAAAACGCAGAGATTGTACGTTATGGTGTAATGCATCGTAATACGTTTATTAATTCACCTAACTTGCTTCGTCCAACATATCAATATAAACAACGTGATGATTTATTCTTCGCTGGTCAAATGACTGGAGTAGAGGGATATGTTGAATCAGCGGCGTCAGGATTACTAGCGGGTATTAACGCTGCTCGACTTGTGAAAGGTGAAGAACCGGTTGTATTACCGCCTGTAACTGCAATGGGAAGTATGGCGAATTATATTACTGCGACAAACGCGAAAAACTTCCAGCCAATGAATGCAAACTTCGGTTTGTTTGCACCGTTAGAGAAAAAAATTAAGAGGAAAGCAGAACGAAATGAAGCATATGCAACACGCGCTTTAGAAACAATTCAAAATTTTGTAAATATTTAGTTAAATTTCTTGCAAAGGCTACTAAGTTGTGATACGATTTAGTAGCCTTTATTGAGGTGAATTGTGTGAATGTGAAGAAATTGTTACAATTATTCGTTGGATATTTACAAATTGAAAGAAATTATTCAAAATATACAATTGCAAGTTATCAAAATGATTTAGAACATTTTGTGCAATTTATGGAGCGAGAAGGCATATCCTCTTTTTTAGATGTTACATACGCGGATGTTCGTTTGTACTTAACGACGTTGCACGATGAAAAGTTAGCCCGTAAATCTGTCGCAAGAAAAGTATCAAGCTTACGAAGTTTATATCGTTTTTTGATGCGTGAAGGTTATCGGAAAGATAATCCGTTTGCACTTGCGTCACTCCCCAAAAAAGAATTGTCAATCCCAAAGTTTTTATATGCTGAAGAATTAGAGGAATTATTTGAAGTTGCTGATACGGAAACGCCGCTAGGTCAAAGGAATCAAGCTTTATTAGAGTTGATGTATGCGACTGGAATCCGTGTGAGTGAATGTGTCAATTTACAACTTACCGATATTGACTTCGCGGTGGGAACAATTTTAGTAATGGGAAAAGGAAAAAAACAAAGGTATATTCCGTTCGGAAGCTATGCGCAAGATGCTTTAATTACTTATATAGAGAACGGGAGAAAACAGTTAGCTCACAAAACTGAAGAGCACTCTCATATGGTATTTTTAAATGCGAAAGGCACGCCGCTAACAAGTCGAGGGGTACGTTATGTATTAAACGAACTCATTAAGAAGGCTTCACTGACAATGCGGATAAGTCCCCATATGTTAAGGCATACATTTGCTACACACATGTTAGATGAAGGGGCAGATTTACGTACTGTACAGGAGCTACTTGGTCATGAGAATTTGTCGACGACACAAATTTATACGCATGTCTCTAAAGAAAGATTGCGTTCGGTCTACATGAAGCATCACCCGCGGGCATAAATTGCTTTTAAAGCTATAAAAACATATAAAGGAGTTTTTTCTATGGGAAATTTCCACGCTACAACGATATTTGCAGTTCATCATAATGGAGAATGTGCAATGGCTGGAGATGGTCAGGTGACAATGGGAAATGCAGTTGTAATGAAACATACAGCTCGTAAAGTCCGTAAACTTTTCCAAGGGAAAGTTTTAGCTGGCTTTGCAGGTTCCGTTGCTGACGCATTTACTCTTTTTGAAATGTTTGAAGGGAAATTAGAAGAGTACAATGGGAACTTGCAGCGTGCTGCAGTTGAGATGGCAAAACAATGGCGTGGCGACAAAATGTTACGTCAGCTAGAAGCGATGCTCATTGTCATGGATAAAACAACTATGCTTCTTGTTTCAGGTACAGGAGAAGTGATTGAACCGGATGATGGTATTTTAGCGATTGGATCTGGTGGGAATTATGCGCTTTCTGCAGGTCGTGCTTTAAAGCAATATGCAAGTGAACATTTAACAGCGAAGCAAATTGCGAAAGCGAGTTTAGACATTGCTGGCGATATTTGTGTTTATACAAACCACAATATAATTGTGGAAGAATTGTAGAATCGTAAGGGAGGCATTTTATATGCATTTACATTTTACTCCGCGTCAAATTGTGGAAAAATTAGATCAATACATTATCGGTCAAAAAGATGCGAAGAAAGCGGTTGCTGTAGCTTTAAGAAATCGATATCGTCGAAGTAAATTAGCTGAAAATCTACGTGATGAAATTGCACCTAAAAATATTTTAATGATTGGACCGACAGGTGTTGGTAAAACAGAGGTAGCACGACGAATGGCGAAACTCGTTGGAGCACCTTTTATTAAGGTTGAAGCTACCAAATTTACAGAAGTTGGATATGTAGGTAGAGATGTAGAATCGATGGTACGTGACCTTGTGGAAACGTCAGTTCGTATCGTGAAAGAAGAAATGGTAATTAAAGTACAAGACAAAGCAGAAGAACAAGCGAACCAACGTCTTGTTGAAATTTTAGTGCCGAGTCCGGAGAAACAATCTGGATTTAAAAACCCATTAGAAATGCTATTTGGCGGTGCTCAAAATTCGAATCAAACATCTGATGCACAGGAAGATGTTGAAATCGAAAAGAAACGTCAAGATGTGGAAAGAAAGCTTGCTGCAGGACTTCTTGAAGATGAAATTGTATCGATTGAAGTGACTGAGCAACAGTCTTCCATGTTCGATATGTTACAAGGAACTGGCATGGAACAAATGGGAATGAATTTCCAAGATGCGTTAGGAAGTTTTATGCCGAAAAAAACAAAAAAACGTAAACTTTCTGTGAAAGAAGCAAGAAAACTCTTGACAAATGAGGAAGCACAGCGCTTAATTGATATGGATGAAGTTACACAAGAGGCTGTTTATCGTGCTGAACAGCTCGGGATTATTTTTATCGATGAAATTGACAAAATTGCTGGTAAGCAGTCGAATAGCGTAGATGTATCACGTGAAGGTGTGCAACGTGACATTTTACCAATTGTAGAAGGATCGAATGTTGCGACAAAATACGGATCAGTAAAAACGGATTATATTTTATTCGTTGCAGCTGGAGCGTTTCATATGTCTAAACCGTCGGATTTAATTCCGGAACTGCAAGGGAGATTTCCGATTCGAGTAGAATTAACAAAATTATCGACAGATGATTTTGTTAAAATATTAATCGAGCCTGACAATGCGTTAATTAAACAATATATGGCTTTATTAGCGACTGAAGGTATAGAAATTGAATTTTCAGACGAAGCTATTCGTAAGATTGCTGAGATTGCTTATCAAGTTAATCAGGATACAGATAATATTGGAGCAAGAAGACTTCATACGATTATGGAGAAACTCCTTGAAGATTTATCGTTTGAAGCATCTGAAATTACGTTAGAGAAAATAACGATAACACCTCAATACGTTGAGGAGAAATTAGCAACGATTGCTAAAAATAAAGATGTGAGCCAGTTTATTTTGTAATAGTGTCATCAGGTGACTCGCCCTAGTTTCCAAGTGATGAAAAAATATGTAAGTAACATGTAGGAGGAACTTTTGAAATGGAATTATTAGCAAAAACAAGAAAATTAAATGCGTTATTACAGAGCGCAGCAGGAAAGCCTGTAAACTTTAGAGAAATGTCTGACACAATGTGTGAAGTAATCGAAGCGAACGTATTCGTAGTAAGCCGTCGTGGTAAATTACTAGGTTATGCAATTCACCAACAAATTGAGAATGAGCGTATGAAACAAATGCTTGCAGAGCGTCAATTCCCGGAAGAATACACGCAAAGCTTATTCAACATTACAGAAACATCTTCAAACTTAGATGTAAACAGTGCTTACACAGCATTCCCAGTAGAAAATAGAGAATTATTTGGTCAAGGTTTAACTACAATCGTACCAATCGTTGGTGGCGGTGAGCGTCTAGGCACATTAGTGTTAGCTCGTCTTGGTCAAGAGTTCTTAGACGATGATTTAATCCTTGCTGAATACAGTTCAACTGTAGTAGGTATGGAAATCTTACGTGAAAAAGCAGAAGAAATCGAAGAGGAAGCACGTAGTAAAGCTGTTGTTCAAATGGCGATTAGCTCATTATCTTACAGTGAGTTAGAAGCAATCGAGCATATCTTCGAAGAATTAAATGGAACAGAAGGTTTACTTGTTGCAAGTAAAATTGCTGATCGCGTAGGAATTACTCGTTCTGTAATCGTAAATGCACTTCGTAAATTAGAGAGTGCTGGTGTTATTGAGTCTCGCTCTTTAGGTATGAAAGGAACATACATTAAAGTGCTAAACGACAAGTTTCTACAGGAACTTGCTAAATTAAAAACAAACTAATTTAAAAAACTCTCCTCATTTTTTGAGGAGAGTTTTTTTGTGTATAAAAGATTGATGTTGTTTGTAAATAGCGTCATAATCGTATTTTTCGGAAAAGCTATGAATTGAATTTTATTTTTTTGCTTAAAGGAAATACAGGTTGGTAATACTAGAATTCGAGTGTGAACAAAGAAAGTTTTACATTGTTCGCATTTTCGACTTGATTGTAATATTTCAGTATGATATAGTAAGCAGTGGTGTCAGTACAAAGTACACACGTTTACTGATTTAAGTGTTGGTGCTACGTTTGTAGTTTCGCTTAGAGATGAAGTAAACGGAGGATATCAAAAACCATTTAGGAGGAACTATATTATGTCAGTAATTTCTATGAAGCAATTGCTTGAAGCTGGTGTTCATTTCGGACATCAAACTCGTCGTTGGAACCCAAAAATGAAGCGTTACATTTTCACAGAGCGTAACGGTATCTACATCATCGACTTACAAAAAACTGTGAAAAAAGTTGAGGAAGCTTACAGAACGATGCGTGACATCGCTGCTGAAGGCGGAGACATCTTATTCGTAGGTACTAAAAAACAAGCACAAGAAGCTATTAAAGAAGAAGCAACTCGTGCTGGTATGTACTTCGTTAACCAACGTTGGTTAGGTGGAACTTTAACAAACTTCCAAACAATCCAAAAGCGTATCAAGCGCCTTAAAGACATCGAAAAAATGCAAGAAGATGGTACTTTCGAAGTACTTCCTAAGAAAGAAGTTGTTCAACTTAAAAAAGAGTTAGAGCGTCTTGAGAAATTCTTAGGCGGTATTAAAGATATGAAAGGTCTTCCAAGTGCATTATTCGTAGTAGACCCTCGTAAAGAGCGTATTGCAGTTGCTGAAGCACGCAAATTACACATTCCAATCATCGGTATCGTTGATACAAACTGTGATCCAGACGAAATCGATCACGTTATCCCAGCAAACGATGATGCAATTCGTGCTGTAAAACTTCTTACATCTAAAATGGCAGACGCGATCCTTGAAGCAAAACAAGGTGAAGAAACTGTTACTGCGTAACAAATTTGGAAAGGTGATAAGGGGTTCGGCCTTTTATCACCTTTTTTAAGGTATAAACACCTTTATAAAAGGTATAAATACATATTTTAGGAGGATGAAAAATATGGCAATCACTGCACAAATGGTAAAAGAACTTCGTGAAAAAACAGGCGCAGGTATGATGGACTGCAAAAAAGCTTTAACTGAGACTAATGGCGACATGGAGAAAGCAATTGACTTCTTACGTGAAAAAGGTATTGCAAAAGCTGCTAAAAAAGCAGACCGCATCGCTGCTGAAGGTTTAACTTTCATCGAAACAAACGGTAACGAAGGTTTAATCTTAGAATTAAACTCTGAAACTGATTTCGTTGCGAAAAACGAAGGTTTCCAAGCGTTAATTAAAGAATTAGCTGCACACTTATTAACTAACAAACCAGCTAACATTGAAGAAGCTATGGCTCAAACAATCGAAGGCGGCAAAACAGTAGAAGAGCACATCAACGAAGCAATTGCTAAAATTGGTGAAAAACTTACACTTCGTCGTTTCGAAATCGTATCAAAAACTGATGCTGATGCATTCGGCGCTTACCTACACATGGGTGGACGTATTGGTGTATTAACAGTTCTTGAAGGTTCTACTGACGAAGCTGCTGCTAAAGATGTAGCAATGCACATCGCAGCAGTTAACCCTAAATACATCGACCGCGATGCTGTAACAGCTGAAGAAGTTGAGCATGAGCGTCAAGTATTAACACAACAAGCTTTAAACGAAGGCAAGCCTGAAAAAATCGTTGCAAAAATGGTTGAAGGCCGTCTAGGTAAATTCTTCGAAGAAATTTGCTTACTTGACCAAGCATTCGTTAAAAACCCTGATATGAAAGTTCGTCAATTCGTTGAGTCTAAAGGCGGAACATTAAAAGGATTCGTTCGCTACGCTGTTGGTGAAGGTATCGAAAAACGCGAAGACAACTTTGCTGAAGAAGTAATGAACCAAGTAAAAGGTAGCAACTAATAAAGATTAGGGAACACATTGTGTTCCCTTTTTTAAAATAAAGATGTAAGCAATTGGAGGTTCATTATGAGTAAACCGAAATATAATCGTGTCGTATTAAAGCTAAGCGGAGAAGCGTTAGCTGGAGAACAAGGATTTGGAATTAACCCATCTGTTATTAAATCAGTTGCGGAACAAGTGAAAGAAATTGCAGAACTTGATGTAGAGGTTGCTGTTGTTGTTGGTGGCGGAAACATTTGGCGTGGAAAAATCGGAAGTGAAATGGGAATGGATCGTGCTGGAGCAGATTACATGGGTATGTTAGCAACAGTTATGAACTCATTAGCTCTTCAAGATAGCCTAGAGAACATTGGAATTCAAACTCGTGTTCAAACTTCAATCGAAATGCGTCAAGTAGCAGAGCCTTACATTCGTCGTAAAGCAGTGCGTCATCTAGAGAAAAAACGTGTTGTGATCTTTGCAGCAGGTACAGGTAACCCATATTTCTCTACAGATACAACAGCAGCACTACGTGCAGCGGAAATCGAAGCAGACGTTATCTTAATGGCGAAAAACAATGTAGATGGCGTATATAATGCAGATCCATCTCTTGACCCAACAGCTACGAAATACGAAACACTTACTTACTTAGATGTATTAAAAGAAGGTTTAGGTGTAATGGATTCAACAGCTTCTTCTTTATGTATGGACAATGATATTCCATTAATTGTATTCTCGGTTATGGAAAAAGGTAACATTAAACGTGCCGTTTTAGGCGAAAATATCGGAACAGTTGTAAGGGGGAAATAAATATGGGACAACAAGTATTGAAGTCTTCAAATGAAAAAATGGAAAAAGCAGTTGCTGCTTACTCTCGTGAATTGGCAACAGTTCGCGCAGGTCGTGCAAGCTCGTCTGTATTAGATAAGGTACAAGTTGATTACTATGGTGCACCAACACCTGTTGTGCAATTAGCGAACATTACAGTTCCAGAAGCACGTTTACTTGTAATTCAACCTTATGATAAAACTTCTATCGGTGATATTGAAAAAGCAATCTTAAAAGCAGATTTAGGCTTAAATCCTTCTAATGATGGAACTGTAATTCGTATTGCATTCCCTGCATTAACAGAAGAGCGTCGTCGCGATCTTGTAAAAGTTGTGAAAAAATATGCTGAAGAAGCAAAAGTTGCTGTTCGTAACGTACGTCGTGACAGTAACGATGATCTTAAGAAGCTTGAAAAAGCTGGCGATATTACAGAAGATGATTTAAGAGGATATACTGAAGATATCCAAAAAGAAACAGATAAATATATTGCAAAAGTTGACGAAATCGCAAAAAACAAAGAAAAAGAAATCATGGAAGTGTAATAGCGATACCTTCGCAAATATGACCCTCTTCTTAAGGGGGTCTTTTTACACTTTTAGGCATACGTCTGCTTGCTGGAGGGTATGAATGATGTTTAAAAACTTTCCTTTTTTTAAAAGTAAAAAGGTCGCATCGTTTGATCATCTCGTTGAAAAAGTGAAAAAAGGATACATCCCAGAACATATTGCCATCATTATGGATGGTAATGGAAGATGGGCAAAGAGGAGAGCGATGCCTCGTATTGCGGGACATCATGAAGGCATGCAAGTTGTAAAGAAAATCACAAAATTTGCAAGCAAACTTAATGTGAAAGTGTTAACTCTTTATGCTTTTTCAACTGAGAACTGGAAAAGACCGAAAAAGGAAGTTGACTATTTAATGAGGCTTCCAGAAGAATTTCTAGGTACATTTTTACCAGAATTGATTGAAGAGAACGTACAAGTCCGAGTGATAGGACAACAAGATCGTCTTCCTACGCATACACGCAGAGCGATGGAAAAGGCCATGGAAGATACGAAAGAGAATACGGGATTAATTCTTAATTTCGCATTAAACTATGGAAGTCGAGATGAGATCGTTTCTGCTGTGCAACATATGGTGAAAGATAGTGAGGAAGGAAAAATTCGTGTTGAAGATGTAAGTGAAGAAATGCTTTCTTCCTACTTAATGACGAGTTCTTTACCTGATCCAGAGTTGTTAATCCGTACGAGCGGAGAGCTACGTATTAGTAATTTCATGTTATGGCAAATTGCATATTCGGAGTTTTGGTTTACAGATGTGTATTGGCCAGATTTTACCGAGGAACATTTGCTAAATGCGATTACAGACTTTCAACATAGAGGGCGCAGATTCGGAGGCGTGTAGAAAGAGAGGGTTTGGTAGTGAAACAGAGAATTATTACTGGAGTGGTTGCTGCCGCGCTATTCATTCCCATCGTAATTTACGGTGGCGTGCCTTTTACGGTTTTAGTGTATGCACTTGCTTCTATAGGTTTATATGAATTAATTCGTATGAATAAGCTTACGCTTATTTCAGTACCAACAGTTTTAGCTGCAGTATTATTATGGGTTATTTTAATTCCAAGTAGTGCATCAGAACTGTTTACTTGGATTGGATTAGGTAAATTAGAAATCACATTTGTGATTGTTTTATTACTTTTATCATATACAGTCCTTTCTAAGAATACATTTACTTTTGACCATGCTTCCTTTTTACTAATGGCAACAACATATGTTGCAATGGGATTCTTATATTTGAATGAAACGAGAATTTTAGGAATTAAATATGTGTTTTGCGCATTATTTGTTATATGGGCTACCGATTCAGGCGCATATTTCGTAGGGAAAGCATTAGGAAAAAGAAAATTATGGCCAGAAATTAGTCCGAATAAAACGATTGAAGGTTCATTAGGCGGCATCGTTTGTGGGATTGTTGTGGCACTTGTTTACAATATGTTCTTCCCAGTTGAGGCTAATGTAGGGATTTTAATTGTGTTGACAATTATCATTTCTATTTTTGGACAAATTGGTGATTTAGTACAATCTGCATTTAAACGTCATTATGGCGTAAAAGATTCAGGTACAATTTTACCTGGACATGGTGGTATATTAGATCGAACAGATAGTTGGTTATTCGTTTTACCAATTCTCTACTTCTTATTACAATACAATTAATAAATGAACGAGGGGTTGGAGTCATGAAAAACATTAGTTTATTAGGTGCAAGCGGATCAATTGGTACACAAACTTTAGATGTATTACGCTCGCACCCAGACCAATTCCGTCTCGTTGCTTTTTCTGTAGGGAAAAATATTGACTACGCAGTAAAGGTAATTCAAGAATTTTCTCCGCAAATTGTCTCTGTGCAAAGAGAGGAAGATGTTTTAAAATTACAAGCTGTCTCTGGTAATACAAAAATTGTATATGGTAGTGAAGGGCTTTTAGAAGTAGCATTACATCCAGATGCAGAGATTGTAGTAAATGCTGTTGTAGGTAGCGTAGGGTTGTTACCAACACTTCGTGCAATTGAGGCGAAAAAAACAATCGGAATTGCAAACAAAGAAACGTTAGTAACCGCAGGGCATCTTGTAATGGAAGCAGCACGAAAACATAATGTTTCGTTACTTCCAGTAGACAGTGAACATTCAGCTATTTTTCAATGCTTGAATGGTGAAAATGAAAAAAGAATTTCTCGACTGATTATTACAGCTTCTGGAGGAAGTTTCCGTGATAAAACGAGAGATGAATTGCATCATGTGACGGTAGAAGATGCGCTTCGACATCCAAACTGGTCAATGGGTTCGAAAATTACAATTGATTCTGCTACAATGATGAATAAGGGGCTAGAAGTAATTGAAGCACATTGGCTTTTTGGTATCCCTTATGAGCAAATCGATGTTGTTTTACATAAAGAAAGTATTATTCATTCTATGGTTGAATTTGAAGATCGTAGTGTGATGGCACAGCTTGGCTCACCTGATATGCGAGTACCAATTCAATACGCACTTACATATCCTGATCGATTACCTCTTTCAGACACAAAGCAGTTAAATTTATGGGAAATGGGAACATTGCATTTTGAGAAAATGAACCAAGAACGTTTCCGTTGTTTGCGTTTTGCGTATGAAGCTGGAAAAACAGGTGGAAGTATGCCAGCTGTAATGAATGCAGCGAATGAAGTAGCTGTTGAAGCTTTTTTACAAAAGAGAATTGGTTTCTTAACAGTGGAAGACCTCATTGAAAAAGCAATGAACCATCACAATGTCATTGCACGTCCGAGCTTAGAGGAAATTCTGGAAATTGATGCAACCACAAGACGGTTTGTGATGGAACAAATTTAGCAAAGGTGGTATGGAATTGAATACAGCGATTGCCTTTATATTAATTTTCGGTGCACTCGTATTTTTCCATGAGCTAGGGCATCTATATTTCGCAAAAAGAGCAGGTATTTTATGCCGTGAGTTTGCGATTGGTTTTGGTCCGAAAATATTCTCATTTGAAAAGAATGAAACGGTGTATACGATTCGATTACTGCCCCTTGGTGGCTATGTAAGAATGGCTGGCGAGGATGCAGACACAGTTGAGTTAAAGCCTGGAAAAAAGGTTGGCCTTGTATTAAATGAAAAAGACGAAGTTACGAAATTAGTTTTTGATGGATATGAAAAGTATCCAAATGTTCGTGTCATTGAAGTCGAACAAGCTGATTTAGAGCATAATTTAGCAATTTCGGGCTATGAAGAGTACGAGGAAGAGCTTCAAACATTCCGAGTGAATGAAAAGGCTCGTATTATTACTGCTGGTGAAGAAATACAAATTGCTCCGTATAATAGGCAGTTCGGCTCCAAGAAATTGGGTCAACGTGCCTTAACAATCTTTGCAGGTCCTGCAATGAACTTCATTTTAGCATTTGTTATTTTTGTGATTCTTGGATTTGTACAAGGTGTTCCTGTTGACAAGCCAATGGTTGGAAAAGTAATGGAGAATAGTGCAGCCGAGCAAGCCGGATTAAAAGAAAATGATACAATTCAAGCAATCGATGGGAAAAACACAAGTACATGGAAAGATGTTGTTACCATTGTACGTGAAAACCCAAATAAAGAAATTACGTTACAAGTAAAGCGTGATAATGAACAGTTTAATGTAAAAGTAACGCCAACACTCGATAAAGAAGGAAAAGACGAAGTAGGTAGAATTGGTGTTTACTCTCCAGTAGAGAAAACAGTAATGGGTTCTATTAAATCAGGATTTGAACAAACATACCAATGGACAAAACTAATTTTTGATTCACTTGTGAAATTAGTAACTGGTCAATTCTCTATTAATGAGTTGTCAGGTCCAGTAGGAATTTATAATCTAACAGATCAAGTCGTAGATTATGGATTTACGCGTGTATTAAGTTTAGCAGCAGTTTTAAGTATTAACCTTGGTTTATTTAATTTACTACCAGTCCCTGCTTTAGACGGTGGACGTTTGTTCTTCTTCTTAATTGAAGCGTTACGAGGGAAACCAATTGACCGCCAAAAAGAAGGAATGGTTCACTTTATTGGTTTTGCATTATTAATGTTACTTATGTTAGTTGTAACTTGGAATGACATTCGTAAGTTTTTCTTGTAAAATAAAGTGAAACTTATAATGAAATAGAGCTCGTAGAATAAAATCCCTCACCTAACTCGAGGTGAGGGGTTTTACTGCGTGTAAGAGTAAAATGAAGAGGTGCGAATAAATGAAACAAAGTATGGTATTCAGTCCTACATTACGTGAAGTTCCAGCTGATGCGGAGATTAAGAGTCATCAGTTATTACTTCGTGCAGGTTTTATGCGTCAAAATGCTTCTGGTATTTATAGTTTTCTACCATTTGGATTAAAAGTACTACACAAAGTAGAACGTATCGTTCGAGAAGAAATGGAGCGCGCAGGAGCTGTAGAATTATTAATGCCAGCGATGCAAGCTGCAGAATTATGGCAAGAATCAGGCCGTTGGTATTCTTACGGATCTGAATTAATGCGTATGAAAGATCGTAACGCTCGTGAATTCGCATTAGGAGCGACACATGAAGAAGTAATTACGGATCTTGTACGTGATGAAGTGAAATCATATAAAAAATTACCGTTAACATTGTACCAAATTCAAACGAAATTCCGTGATGAACAAAGACCTCGTTTCGGTTTATTACGTGGAAGAGAGTTTCTAATGAAAGATGCATACTCTTTCCATGCTACACAAGAGAGCTTAGATGAAGTATACGATCGCTTATACAAAGCATACTCTAACATTTTTGCTCGTTGTGGCTTGAATTTCCGTGCAGTTATTGCTGACTCTGGAGCAATGGGCGGAAAAGATACGCATGAATTTATGGTATTATCTGAAGTTGGTGAAGATACAATTGCATACTCTGATACATCTAATTATGCAGCAAACATCGAAATGGCTCCTGTGGTAGCTACGTATACGAAGAGTGATGAAGCAGAAAAGGCACTTGAAAAAGTAGCAACACCAGATCAAAAAGCAATTGAAGAAGTATCTGCATTCTTAAACATTGAAGCTGACAAGTGCATTAAGTCTATGGTATTTAAAGTAGATGAGAAATTAGTAGTTGTACTTGTTCGTGGTGATCATGAAGTAAACGATGTAAAAGTGAAAAATGTATACGGCGCTTCAGTTGTTGAGCTTGCTTCTCATGAAGAAGTGAAAGAATTATTAAACTGTGAAGTTGGTTCGTTAGGACCGATTGGTGTAACAGGGGATATCGAAATTATCGCAGACCATGCTGTAGCATCAATTGTTAACGGATGTTCAGGAGCGAACGAAGAAGGATTCCATTATGTAAATGTAAATCCAGAACGTGACTTTAAAGTAAGTCAATATACAGATTTACGCTTCATTCAAGAAGGAGACCAGTCTCCAGATGGAAATGGAACAATTCTTTTCGCACGCGGAATTGAAGTTGGCCATGTATTCAAATTAGGAACTCGTTATAGTGAAGCAATGAACGCAACATTCCTAGATGAAAACGGAAAAACACAACCACTTATTATGGGTTGTTACGGTATCGGTGTATCTCGTACAGTGGCAGCAATCGCAGAGCAGTTTAATGATGAGAACGGTTTAGTTTGGCCAAAAGCTGTTGCACCGTTCCATGTGCATGTAATTCCAGTAAATATGAAATCTGATGCGCAATGTGAAATGGGTGAAAACATCTACAACTCATTACAAGAGCAAGGGTACGAAGTATTACTAGATGATCGTGCAGAACGTGCAGGTGTTAAATTTGCAGATGCAGATTTATTCGGCCTTCCAGTTCGCGTGACAGTTGGTAAAAAAGCAGACGAAGGTATTGTAGAAGTGAAAGTACGTGCTACAGGCGAGTCTGAAGAAGTGAAAGTAGAAGAACTTCAAACATATATTGCAAATATTTTAAAATAAGAAGAGGTACCTCGTAATGAGGTACCTTCTCTTTCTTTGTAAACGTATTTTGTAAAAGAAGAAGGGAGAAATCTTTCTTTGTAGTACGTTTCAATTTATAATAGCAAATGGAAGGAGAGTGCTTATGTCTTTAACAAATGAACAACAAGAGCGATTTCAAATTTTGCTCCAGCAGTTGCAAATACCAGACGACCTTATAAATCAATATTTACAAGGTGGTGGCATTGAAAGGCTCGTTATTGATAAAACGAATAAAAGTTGGCATTTTGATTTACAAGTGCCACGAATTTTGCCTACAGAATTATATGAATTGCTAGAAACAAAGCTTAAGCAATCATTTTCTCATATTGCAAGAACAACATTTGCATTAGAAACAGAGAATAAACAATTTACAGAAGAAGAAGTGAGGGCGTATTGGCCACTTTGTACGGAACGAATTACATTTTCACCTATGTTTGCTTACTTAAAAAAGCAGCTTCCGCAGGTGAATGGAGTGAAGTTGCTAATAAATGTGAATAATGAGCTGGAATCTACTGCTTTAAAGAAAAACGTTGCGAAACCAGTAGGGGATCAATACGAAACTTTTGGATTCCCGCGTTTTCAGTTAGACACACATATACAGCAAAATACAGAAGAAATGCAAAAGTTTCGTGAGCAAACGCAGCAAGAAGATCGTGAACGTGTTATACAAGCTATGGAAGAAATGGCAAAGAAGCAAGCTGAAGAAAGTAGCGTTGTGCATGAAGGACCGGTTGTACTCGGATATCTTATTAAGCCGGATGAAGAGATTACACCGATGCGAGAAATTCAAGATGAAGAAAGAAGAAAAACAGTTCAAGGGTATGTCTTCCATGTAGAAACGAAAGAGCTACGTAGTGGCCGTACGTTATTAACTTTAAAAATAACAGACTATACGGATTCAATTATGATCAAAATGTTCTCGCGTGACAAAGAAGATATTCCAATGCTGCAATCCTTGAAAAAAGGAATGTGGGTGAAAGCGCGTGGTTCTGTTCAAAATGATACATTCGTTCGAGATTTAGTAATGATTGCAAATGATATAAATGAAATAACAGGACCGTCTCGTAAAGATAAAGCGCCAGAAGGTGAAAAACGTGTAGAGCTGCATCTTCACACACCGATGAGCCAAATGGACGCTGTTACTCCTGTTTCTAGACTTGTTGCCCAAGCAGGTAAATGGGGACATGAGGCAATCGCTGTTACAGACCATGCTGTTGCGCAGTCTTTCCCAGAGGCATATTCTGCGGGTAAAAAGGCTGGGGTTAAAGTTATATATGGTGTAGAGGCGAATTTAGTTAATGATGGTGTACCGATTGCATATAACGAAGCGCATCGTTTACTTGCAGAGGAAACTTATGTTGTTTTCGACGTTGAGACGACAGGTTTATCAGCTGTATATGATACTGTTATCGAGTTAGCGGCTGTAAAAGTAAAAGGTGGCGAAATTATTGACCGCTTTGAATCTTTCGCAAATCCACATCAACCATTATCCGCGACGATTATTGAATTAACAGGTATTACAGATGATATGTTAACGGATGCACCAGAAGTGGACGAAGTGTTTAAAAAGTTTGAAGAATGGATGGGCGACCATACACTTGTTGCTCATAACGCAAGTTTTGATATGGGCTTTATTAACGTAGGTTTTAAAAAGGCTGGACTAGAAAAAACGAATAATCCTGTTATTGATACGTTAGAACTTGCAAGATTCTTATTCCCGGAAATGAAAAACCATCGATTAAATACGATGTGTAAAAAGCTTGATATTGAATTAACGCAACATCACCGTGCGATTTATGATACAGAAGCAACGGGATACTTACTTGTGAAAATGTTAAAAGATGTGATTGAAAAGGGATTTGAATATCACGATCAATTAAATGATAGCATGGGGCAAGGGGATGCGTATAAGCGTGGACGTCCAAGTCATATGACGTTACTTGCCACATCAGATGTAGGGTTGAAAAATTTATATAAACTTGTTTCCTATTCTCACCTAAATTACTTTTACCGTGTACCACGAGTACCAAGGTCACTATTAAAAAAATATCGTGAAGGAATTTTAGTAGGAACGGCTTGTGATAAAGGTGAAGTGTTTGAGGCGATGATGCAAAAAGCTCCTGAAGAGGTAGAAGAAATTGCGCAGTTCTATGATTACATTGAAGTAATGCCTCCAGAGGTGTTACGTCATTTAGTAGAGCGTGAACTTGTTCGAGATGAGGGACAATTAAAAACAATTATTTCTAACTTAGTAAAACTAGGTGAGACGTTAGATAAACCAGTTGTTGCTACAGGAAACGTGCATTATATAGACCCAGAGGATGCGATGTATCGCAAAATTTTAGTCAGTTCGCAGGGCGGAGCCAATCCGTTAAACCGACATTCATTACCGCCTGTACATTTCCGTACAACGGATGAAATGTTAGAGTGTTTTTCATTCTTAGGTGAAGACGTAGCGAAAGAAATTGTTGTAACGAATACACAAAAGATTGCATCATTAATTGGGGATGTTCATCCAGTGAAAGATGATCTATATACACCGAAAATTGAAGGTGCAGATGATGAGACGCGTGACATGAGTTATAAAATGGCGCGTAGCATTTATGGTGAAGAGTTACCTGAAATTGTAGAAGCGCGTTTAGAAAAAGAATTAAAAAGTATTATTGGGCATGGATTTGCCGTAATTTATTTAATTTCACATAAGCTTGTGAAAAAATCGTTAGTAGACGGATATTTAGTAGGTTCGCGTGGATCGGTAGGTTCATCATTCGTTGCAACGATGATGGAAATTACAGAAGTAAACCCATTACCACCACACTATGTATGTCCGAAGTGTAAGCAATCAGAATTCTTTAATGATGGTTCTGTAGGTTCTGGTTTTGACTTGCCGGATAAAGAATGTCCTGCATGTAATGTTCCATACGTGAAAGATGGACATGATATTCCGTTCGAAACGTTCCTTGGATTTAAAGGAGATAAGGTACCCGATATCGATCTGAACTTCTCCGGGGAATACCAACCACGTGCCCATAACTATACGAAAGTACTGTTCGGTGAAGATTATGTATACCGTGCGGGTACAATAGGTACAGTTGCGGAAAAAACGGCTTATGGATATGTAAAAGGTTATGCAAATGATCATAATTTAACGATTCGAAATGCAGAGATTGACCGCTTAGTAGCAGGATGTACGGGCGTAAAACGTACAACAGGACAGCATCCAGGTGGTATTATCGTTGTGCCAGATTACATGGATATCTTTGATTTCTCACCAATTCAGTTTCCGGCAGATTCAATAGGGGCTGAGTGGAGAACGACACACTTTGATTTCCACTCCATTCATGATAATTTATTGAAACTTGATATACTAGGACACGATGATCCTACTGTTATTCGTATGTTACAAGATTTAAGTGGTATTGATCCGAAAACAATCCCAACAGACGATCCGGAAGTAATGAAAATTTTCTCAGGCCCGGAATCGTTAGGGGTAACGGAAGAACAAATTAACTGTAAAACAGGTACACTTGGTATACCAGAGTTTGGTACGAAATTCGTAAGACAGATGTTAGAAGAGACGAAACCTACGACATTCTCTGAGTTAGTCCAAATTTCTGGACTATCACATGGTACAGACGTATGGCTTGGTAATGCAAACGAGTTAATTTATAACGGTACATGTACGCTGAGTGAAGTTATCGGTTGTCGTGATGACATCATGGTATATTTAATCTATCAAGGTTTAGACCCATCATTAGCCTTCAAAATTATGGAGTCTGTTCGTAAAGGTAAAGGTGTACCGGAAGAATGGGAAGATGACATGAAAAGTAATAATGTACCAGGTTGGTATATTGATTCATGTAAGAAAATAAAGTACATGTTCCCTAAAGCCCATGCGGCTGCTTACGTACTTATGGCTGTACGTATTGCATACTTTAAAGTACATTTCGCGCTTCTATTCTATGCGGCATACTTTACAGTTCGTGCAGATGACTTTGATATAGAGGCGATGGCGAAAGGTTCAGCATCTATACGTGTAAGAATTGATGAAATTGCGCAAAAAGGTTTGGATGCAGCGCCGAAAGAGAAAAGTTTATTAACAGTACTAGAAATGACACTTGAAATGTGTGAGCGTGGATACTCATTCCAAAAGGTTGATTTATATCGTTCGCATGCAACAGAATTTATTATTGATGGGGATACTTTAATTCCTCCATTTAATGCAGTGCCTGGACTTGGTACAAACGCAGCTTTAAGTATTGTAGAAGCACGCAAAAATGGAGATTTCTTATCAAAAGAAGATTTACAGCAGCGCAGTAAGGTTTCGAAAACAATTATTGAGTATTTAGATAGTCAAGGTTGCTTAGGCGATCTACCTGATCAAAACCAGTTATCACTGTTCTAATAGGTAGGAAAATTCTTTGCAAATCAACATTTGCTATGGTATACTATTAACCGAGATAACCATGTCATGTATATTGTGTAAAAAAAAGAGTGGGGAAACCCACTCTTTCGTGTTACTATCTACGTTTTATTGATGTGGAGAGGTAAGAAATTTCTGTCGTATATACATATTTTGTTACAAGTTTTACTTCTTAAATTTGGTAATACTAAGACAGATATTCCCTGCTTAACGGCAGGGGCTTTTGTTAGCTAACGAGAAAGAATAAGATGGACCGTTTTTATGGACGGGGTCTTTTCTTGTAAATGGTACATGGCGGCAGGAAGGAGGCTGTTTATGGATAAGAAAGTCACAGAAGTTGTAGAAGCATTTGCGCAGCCAATCGTTGAAGAGTTAAATCTTGAACTTGTAGATGTAGAGTATGTGCAAGAAGGACAAGACTGGTTCTTACGCGTATTCATCGATTCTGAAAAGGGAGTCGACATTGAAGAATGCGGTGCGGTAAGTGAACGTTTAAGCGAAGCTTTAGATAAAGAGGATCCAATTCCTCATCTTTACTTTTTGGATGTATCATCTCCTGGAGCGGAACGCCCATTAAAGAAAGAGAAAGACTTCCAGCAAGCGGTAGGAAAACAAGTGGCAATTAAAACATATGAGCCGATTGATGGTGAAAAAATGTTTGAAGGAAAGCTACTTTCCTACGATGGTACTACAATTACATTATTATTAACAATTAAAACACGTAAAAAAGAAATCCAAATTCCAATGGATAAAGTTGCAAATGCGCGACTTGCTGTTACGTTTTAGTTAGAAGGGGGATCTTCATGAGCACTGAGTTGTTAGATGCCTTGCTCGTATTAGAGTCAGAAAAAGGAATCAGCAAAGATATTATTATTGATGCGATTGAAGCAGCGTTAATCTCTGCTTATAAACGCAATTTTAATCAAGCACAAAACGTTCGTGTGAGCTTTAACCCAGAAGTGGGAACAATTCAAGTTTTAGCACGTAAAGACGTTGTAGATAATGTGTTTGATCCACGTCTTGAAATTTCTGTTGAAGAAGCAAGACAAATTAATCCAAACTATCAAGATGGTGACGTACTAGAGATTGAAGTAACACCAAAAGATTTCGGTCGTATTGCAGCACAAACTGCAAAACAGGTTGTAACACAACGAGTGCGCGAAGCAGAGCGTGGTGTTATTTACTCTGAGTTTAGTGACCGTGAAGAAGATATCATGGTGGGTATCGTACAACGTCAAGATGCTCGTTTCATCTATGTAAGCTTAGGGAAAGTAGAAGCTTTATTACCTGTAAGTGAGCAAATGCCAAACGAACAGTACAAACCACATGATCGTATTCGCGTATTCATTACGAAAGTAGAAAAAACAACGAAAGGACCACAAATTTACGTATCACGTACACATCCTGGTCTTTTAAAACGTTTATTCGAAATGGAAGTTCCTGAAATTTATGATGGAACTGTTGAAATTCGTTCTGTAGCACGTGAAGCTGGCGATCGTTCTAAAATTTCTGTACATGCAGAGAACATTGATGTTGATCCAGTAGGTTCTTGTGTAGGACCGAAAGGACAACGTGTACAACGCATTGTAGACGAACTAAAAGGCGAAAAGATTGACATCGTTCGCTGGTCAAATGATCCAGTAGAATATGTTGCAAATGCTTTAAGCCCATCACAAGTTGTTAAAGTTCTTGTAGATGAAGAAGAAAAAGCAACAACAGTTGTTGTTCCAGACCACCAACTGTCATTAGCTATTGGTAAGCGTGGACAAAATGCACGTCTTGCAGCTAAATTAACAGGTTGGAAAATTGATATTAAGAGTGAGTCTGATGCGAAACAACTTGGTATTGTAACAGAAGAAGATAGCGTAATCGCATTCGGATTCGATTCAGTTGAAGACGAAATCGAATAGAGGTGATGAGTATGAGCAATCGAAAAGTTCCGTTACGAAAATGTGTTGCAACGCAAGAAATGAAATCAAAACGAGAGCTCGTTCGCATTGTTCGTTCCAAAGAGGGAGAAGTGTCCATTGATTTAACTGGAAAGAAATCAGGACGAGGTGCTTATTTATCAAAAGATAAAGAAAGTATTCTTCAAGCCCAAAAGAAAAATGTTTTGGAACATCATCTAAAAGCGAAAATCGACGGTTCTCTATACGAAGAGCTTCTTGAGCTTGTTGAGAAGGAGTCTAAATAAGTGTCCGATTGGAAATCGTTTTTAGGACTAGCAAACCGGGCTCGGAAAATTATTTCGGGTGAAGAACTTGTTTTAAAAGAAGTACGAAGTGGCAAAGCAAAACTTGTATTGCTATCTGAAGATGCGTCAGCAAATACTACAAAACGCATCACGGATAAAGCGACGTATTACAACGTACCAATGAGAAAGGTCGAAAATCGACAACAATTAGGGCATGCGATTGGGAGAGACGAGCGAGTCGTTGTAGCTGTGTTAGATGAGGGCTTTGCGAAAAAGCTGCGTAGCATGCTCGATACAAATTACCGGGGGTGAAGGTATGAGTAAAATTCGAGTGCATGAATATGCAAAACAACATAATATCTCAAGTAAAGATCTTATGACAAAACTAAAAGAAATGAATATCGAGGTTTCGAATCATATGACAATGTTAGAAGATGAAGTAGTAAATAAATTAGATAATGCGTATCAAACTGAAAAACCTTCTGTTGCAGATGAGTTTGAAGTAGAAGAAAAAGTTGTTCGTAGTAAAAAGAACAGCAATAAGAAAAAGAAAAAAGGCAAGGGAAATGAAGACAAACGTCAAGATAACTTTGCTGGAAGACAACAAACACAAACTGTAGAAACACCAGATAAAGTTACTTTCTCTGGAAGTCTTACAGTAGGTGAGCTTGCTAAAAAATTAAGCAAAGAGCCGTCTGAAATTATTAAGAAGCTCTTTATGCTTGGAATTATGGCAACAATTAACCAAGACTTAGATAAAGATACAATTGAGCTAATTGCTACTGATTATGGTATTGAAGTAGAAGAAGAAGTAGTTGTAAGTGAAACTGAATTTGAAACATTCATCGATGAGCAAGATGATGAAGAGAACTTAAAAGAGCGTCCAGCTGTAGTTACAATTATGGGGCACGTTGACCATGGTAAAACAACTTTACTTGACTCTATCCGTAATTCAAAAGTAACTGCAGGCGAAGCAGGTGGAATTACTCAGCATATTGGTGCATACCAAGTTGAAGTAAATGACAAGAAGATTACATTCTTAGATACGCCTGGTCACGCGGCATTTACAACGATGCGTGCTCGTGGTGCGCAAGTAACGGATATTACAATCCTTGTTGTTGCAGCTGATGACGGTGTTATGCCACAAACAGTTGAAGCGATTAGCCATGCGAAAGCAGCTGGAGTACCAATTATTGTAGCTGTGAATAAAATGGATAAACCAGCGGCAAATCCTGATCGTGTAATGCAAGAATTAACAGAATATGAATTAGTTCCAGAAGCTTGGGGTGGAGATACAATTTTCGTACCAATTTCTGCAATTCAAGGTGAAGGAATTGACAACTTACTAGAAATGATTCTTCTTGTAAGTGAAGTAGAAGAATATAAAGCAAATCCAAACCGCTATGCAACTGGTACTGTAATCGAAGCACAGCTTGATAAAGGTAAAGGAACTATCGCGACATTACTTGTTCAAAACGGTACACTTCGAGTTGGAGATCCAATCGTTGTTGGTACTTCATTCGGACGTGTTCGTGCAATGGTAAGTGATATTGGTCGTCGTGTAAAAGTTGCTGGTCCATCAACTCCTGTTGAAATTACAGGTTTAAACGAAGTACCACAAGCAGGAGATCGTTTCATGGCATTCGCTGATGAGAAGAAAGCTCGTCAAATCGGTGAATCACGTGCACAAGAAGCGTTACTTGCTCAGCGTGGTGAAAAATCTAAATTAAGCCTTGAAGATTTATTCCAACAAATCCAAGAAGGCGATGTAAAAGAAATTAACTTAATTGTGAAAGCAGACGTACAAGGTTCTGTAGAAGCAATGGCAGCGTCACTTCGTAAAATTGATGTTGAAGGTGTTAAAGTTAAAATTATCCATACAGGCGTAGGTGCGATTACAGAATCTGATGTTATTTTAGCTTCTGCATCTAATGCAATTGTAATTGGATTTAACGTACGCCCTGATGTGAATGCGAAGCGTACAGCTGAATTAGAGAATGTTGATGTTCGTTTACACCGTATTATCTATAAGGTAATCGAAGAAATCGAATCAGCAATGCAAGGTATGCTGGATCCAGAATTCGAAGAAAAAGTAATCGGTCAAGCGGAAGTACGCCAAACATTCAAAGTAACAAAAGTTGGAACAATCGCAGGTTGTTACGTAATTGACGGTAAAATTACACGTGATAGTGGCGTGCGTATTATCCGTGATGGCGTAGTAATTTTCGAAGGACAACTTGATACGTTAAAACGTTTTAAAGATGACGTAAAAGAAGTTGCACAAAACTATGAGTGTGGTATTACAATTGAGAGATATAATGATCTTAAAGAAGGGGACATCATTGAAGCGTACATTATGGAAGAAGTGAAGCGATGATTATCGCTTCACTCTCATTCGAGTGTATGATTTACGATGTGCATTCTTTAAAAGAGAAACGAGCAATTTTGCAACGGGTGCTAACTCGTGTGAAGCAGCGTTATAACGTAGCTGTTTCAGAAGTAGGGCATCAAGATGTATGGCAACGTACAGAAATTGCAATTGTTTCTGTATCCTCTAATCGTGTTATTTGTGAAAAAGAAATGAATCGTGTACTCGAGTACATCGATTCATTTCCTGAAATTGAACGTACAATAACACAATTGGAATGGTATTGAATGAGGTGAAGAGTTATGAAATTACGTGCAAACCGTGTAGGCGAGCAAATGAAAAAAGAATTAGGCGACATCATCAGTCGTAAAATTAAAGATCCACGTGTTGGATTTGTTACAGTAACAGATGTACAAGTGAGTGGGGATTTACAAATTGCTACAGTATATATTTCTGTTTTAGGTGATGAGGAACAGAAAGAAAGTACATTAAAAGGTTTAGCGAAGGCAAAAGGTTTCATTCGTTCAGAAATTGGCCAGCGTATTCGTCTTCGTAAAACACCGGAAATTTCCTTTGAGTTTGATGAGTCTATCGGATATGGTCATCGAATTGATACACTTTTACATCAAATTAATAAAGACGGTAAACGTGAAGAATAATGGATAGACATTTGTCTATCCATTTTTTCAATGCAAAATAAATTTTGGATAATTACTATGAAAGAATTATGATGAGGTGAACATATATGGAAGGTGTAGTATTATTACATAAGCCAAAAGGCATGACATCACATGATTGTGTATTTAAATTAAGAAAGATATTGCGTGAGAAACGAATTGGTCATACAGGAACATTAGACCCAGATGTAACAGGAGTATTACCTATTTGTGTGGGACGAGCAACGAAGATTGCACAATTTTTAACGAGTGAGACGAAAACATATGAAGGTGAAGTAACACTTGGATTTTCAACGACAACTGAAGATGCTTCTGGTGAAGTAGTTGAAACGAAAAATGTAGATCGTGTTATTACTCGTAAGGAAGTAGAAGGGGCTCTTGCTGCATTAACAGGTACGATTGAACAAATGCCTCCGATGTTTTCAGCTGTAAAAGTTAACGGGAAGAAATTATATGAATATGCAAGAGCAGGACAAGAAGTTGAACGTCCGGTTCGTACAATTACAATTCATGAATTTGTATTACTAGATGACCGTGAAGTGTTTGAGGGGGAAAATATTTCATTCCGTTTCCGTGTAACGTGTAGTAAAGGAACATATGTAAGAACGTTAGCAGTAATGATTGGTGAAAAACTTGGTTTTCCATCACATATGTCTCACCTTGTAAGAACAGCTTCTGGTGAATTTTTATTAGAAGATTGCATATCATTTGAAGAAATTGAAGAAAACGTGCAAAATGGAACAGTAGAGTCTATCTTCATTTCAATTGATGAAGCGTTAAGTAAGTTCCCGAAAATGGTTGTAGATGAAAAGCAAGCAGAGAAAATAAAGAATGGTATGTTCTTAAAAAATGAATTGCAAATAACAGCGCCATTTATAACAGTGTTTGATAAAAATGATCGCTGCCTTGCAATTTTTGAGCACCATCCAAAACACCCTGGTATGCTAAAGCCGATGAAAGTACTTGTGAATAATCAAGAACTAAAGCTATAATGAATTATTGGAAGGATTATTACAGAAAAAGGTGAATTCAAGCGTGAAACTTATTCATTTAACTCATCCACATGAACAAAATAAATTAGAATTACCACCTACTGTAATGGCATTAGGATTTTTTGATGGCATTCATTTAGGGCATCAATGTGTAATTCGAACTGCGAAACAAATAGCTGATGAACGAGGATATAAAAGTGCAGTTATGACATTTTATCCGCACCCATCTGTTGTTTTAGGAAAAAAGGAAGCGCATGCGGAGTATATTACACCAATGTGTGATAAAGAAAAAATAGTCGAAAACTTAGGGATCGATATATTATATGTTATTAAATTTGATGAATCGTTTGCAGGCTTATTGCCACAACAATTTGTAGATGATTATATTATTGGTTTGAATGTAAAGCATGTAGTAGCAGGGTTTGATTATTCATATGGACGTTTAGGAAAAGGAAAGATGGAGACTTTACCATTTCATGCAAGAGGGGAGTTTACACAGACTGTGATTGAAAAAGTTGAATTTCAAGAAGAGAAAGTAAGTTCTACAGCATTACGAAAGTTAATTCGAAATGGCGAAATGGAACAAATTCCATCTATTTTAGGTAGAGCATATACAGTAGGGGGAACGGTTGTACACGGTGATAAGCGTGGACGTCAAATTGGTTTTCCCACAGCTAATATAGGTTTAAGTGATGAGTATCTATTACCACCTGTAGGTGTTTATGCAGTGAGATTAAAAGTTCACGATGAATGGTATGATGGTGTATGTAATATTGGATATAAACCAACATTTAAAGAGGATGAGCGTCAATTATCTATTGAAGTGCACTTATTTGAATTTAACAAAGACATATATGATCAAAATGTTACAGTAGAGTGGCATATGCGTATAAGAGAAGAAAAGAAATTCAATGGCATCGATGAGTTAGTTGAACAAATTGCAAAAGATAAGAAAACAGCACAAGAATATTTTGCGAACGAAAAGAATATACTTGCTTTTTCAAATGAAAAGTAGTATTCTATGTTATGTACTTTATGACAACCATTGCTTGGCATTGCGACTCACCGACGCTTGCTAGGTAATTGGGGGTTTAATTAATAGGAGGTGAAATAGGATGGCTTTAACACAAGAGCGTAAAAATGAAATCATTGCACAATTTAGAACTCATGAGACTGATACTGGTTCTCCAGAGGTTCAAATTGCTGTCCTAACGGAGCAAATTAACACTCTAAACGAGCACTTACGTACTCACAAGAAAGATCATCATTCACGTCGTGGTCTATTAAAGATGGTTGGTAAACGTCGTAACTTACTAACTTACCTTCGTAATAGCGATATCACACGTTACCGTGAATTAATCACAAAGCTTGGCTTACGTCGATAGTCAAAGAAGCGGGAATATTCCCGCTTTTTTGTTAGGTAAAAATATATCTTCTACCCTTTATAGCTTACTTCATTTTCGGTAATACTAGAGGTAGAATATTGTGATATACTATCCATTTACATAGAAGAATTGAATACTTTAAATTGAGAGGGGTACTTAAATGAGTCAAGAAAAGCAAGTCTTCTCGATAGATTTAGCTGGTCGCCAGCTAACAGTTGAAACAAGTCAGCTTGCGAAGCAAGCGAACGGAGCAGTATTAGTAAGATATGGCGATACAGCGGTTCTATCTACAGCAACTGCATCAAAAGAACCAAAAAATGTAGATTTCTTCCCACTTACAGTAAACTATGAAGAGCGTTTATATGCAGTCGGAAAAATTCCTGGCGGTTTCATTAAACGTGAAGGTCGTCCGAGTGAAAAAGCAATTTTGGCAAGTCGTTTAATCGACCGTCCAATTCGTCCGCTTTTCGCAGATGGTTTCCGTAACGAAGTACAAGTTGTCAGCATAGTAATGAGTGTTGATCAAGATTGTTCTTCTGAAATGGCAGCTATGCTTGGTTCTTCATTAGCGTTATCGATTTCAGATATTCCATTTGAAGGTCCAATCGCGGGTGCAACAGTTGGTCGTATTAACGGCGAATTCGTTATTAATCCAACAGTAGAACAGCAAGAACAAAGTGATATTCACCTTGTTGTAGCTGGTACGAAAGATGCAATTAACATGGTTGAAGCAGGAGCAGATCAAGTGCCTGAAGAAACAATGTTAGAAGCAATTATGTTTGGACATGACGAAATTAAACGTCTAATTGCATTCCAAGAAGAGATTGTACAAGCTGTAGGTAAAGAGAAATCAGAAGTGAAACTTTATGAAGTTGACGCTGATCTTAATCAAGCTGTACGTGAAATGTCTGAGAAGGATATGCATTCTGCAATTCAAGTACATGAGAAACATGCACGTGAAGATGCAATTAACGAAGTGAAAAAGCGTGTAATTGAGCATTACGAAGCGCAGGAAGCTGACGCTGATACATTAGGACAAGTAAGTGAGATTTTATATAAAATTGTAAAAGAAGAAGTACGTCGTCTTATTACAGTTGAAAAAATCCGCCCAGATGGCCGTAAAGGTGACGAAATCCGTCCATTAGCATCAGAGGTTGGTATTTTATCTCGTACACACGGTTCTGGTTTATTCACACGTGGACAAACACAAGCATTAAGTATTTGTACATTAGGTGCATTAGGCGATGTACAAATTTTAGATGGTCTTGGTGTAGAAGAATCAAAACGCTTTATGCACCATTACAATTTCCCATCATTTAGTGTTGGTGAAACAAGACCGATGCGTGGACCAGGTCGTCGTGAAATTGGTCACGGTGCACTAGGAGAACGTGCTCTTGAGCCTGTAATTCCATCTGAAAAAGATTTCCCATATACAGTACGTCTTGTATCTGAAGTTTTAGAATCAAATGGTTCTACTTCACAAGCAAGTATTTGTGGTAGTACTTTAGCAATGATGGATGCTGGTGTTCCACTTAAAGCTCCAGTTGCAGGTATTGCAATGGGTCTAGTTAAAACTGGTGAGCATTACACAATTTTATCTGATATTCAAGGTATGGAAGATCATTTAGGTGATATGGACTTTAAAGTAGCAGGTACAGCAAAAGGTGTAACTGCACTGCAAATGGACATTAAAATCGATGGTCTATCTCGTGAAATTTTAGAAGAGGCATTACAACAAGCGAAAGTTGGTCGTGTGCACATTCTAAATCATATGTTATCTGTTATTGCAGAGCCACGTACTGAATTATCAGCTTACGCTCCAAAGATTATTACAATGACAATTAACCCAGATAAAATCCGTGACGTTATTGGGCCGAGCGGTAAACAAATCAATAAAATTATTGAAGAAACTGGCGTTAAAATTGACATCGAGCAAGATGGTACAGTATTCATTTCTTCAATAAATCAAGAAATGAATGACAAAGCTAAGAAAATTATCGAAGATATCGTTCGCGAAGTACAAGTAGGTGAAATCTACGAAGGAAAAGTGAAACGTGTTGAGAAATTCGGTGCTTTCGTTGAATTATTCAGCGGTAAAGATGGATTAGTTCACATTTCAGAACTTGCACTTGAGCGTGTAGGTAAAGTAGAAGACGTTGTGAAGATCGGTGATGTAATTACAGTTAAAGTTATCGAGATTGACAAGCAAGGTCGTGTGAATCTATCTAGAAAAGTATTGCTAAAAGAAGAGCAAGAAAAAGAAGCTGCTAAAGAAGAAAACAAACAAGAGCAGCAATAAGTAAAAGCCAGTTAAACTGGCTTTTTTTGTTATGTAAAAAATATGATTTACATATATTTTTATGTCAGTATAGGTATAGTTTTCATTATAACGCTCAAATTAACAAAGATAAGAAGAAAAAAGGTTTTTATATAGTTAATGGGAGGGTTTATATGAAAGCTCGTATATTGGCATACATATGTATATTCTTTTTATATGTCAGTGTAGGCTCTTATTCCGTTTTTGCACAGGATAACTTATATGAAGAAATTCAAAAACATGCAAAACAATATGAGATTGCACCTCAAAACGCGATGATTGATAAGATATGGAAATTAACACCAGGATATAATGGAAGACAAGTTGATATCGAAGCATCTTATAATAATATGAGGAAACTAAAGAAATTTGATCAAAAATATCTGGAATTCAAGGAAGTATCACCGAGTGTCCACTTAGAAGATTTATCACCAGCTCCAATTTATAGGGGACATCCAAATAAAAAGATGGTGGGATTAACAATAAATGTGGCGTGGGGAAACGAGTATTTGCCTCGTATATTAGAAATATTGAAAAAACATGATGTGAAAGCGACTTTCTTTTTAGAAGGACGTTGGGTGAAGGAAAATTTGCGATTTGCAAAAATGATTGTTGATGCAAATCAAGAAGTCGGAAATCATTCTTACACACACCCTAATATGAAAACGCTATCTTCTGATGAAATCCGAGATCAGTTACAAAAAACAAATCGAATGATCGAAGCAGCTACGAATCAAAAGGTAAGATGGTTTGCTCCGCCGAGTGGAAGTTTTCGGGATGAAGTCGTGAAAATTGCAGATGATTTCCAAATGGGAACGATTATGTGGACTGTAGATACAATTGATTGGAAGCGACCTGAACCAGAGGTACTATTGCAGAGAGTGATGACAAAAATACATCCAGGTGCTATCGTATTAATGCATCCAACTTCATCTACAACAGAAGCATTAGATACAATGATTACAAAATTGAAGGAACAAGAATATAAAGTAGGGAATATAACAGAATTACTGGATGAAAAACGTGTGGATTAAATACATTTGCATGACATTCATCCTTAAACTTGTTATCATTAAATAATAGCAATTAATTAGAGAAACTGGCAGTAGGAGGAAAGTTTTTGATTAAAAAATATACTTGTAAAAATGGTGTAAGAATCGTTATGGAGAATATACCAACAGTAAGATCGGTTGCAATTGGTATTTGGATTCATGCGGGATCAAGAAATGAAAATGAAAAAAATAACGGGGTTTCCCACTTTTTAGAGCATATGTTCTTTAAAGGAACGGAAACACGTAGTGCACGCGAAATTGCAGAATCATTTGATAGCATTGGTGGGCAAGTGAATGCTTTTACTTCAAAAGAATACACTTGTTACTATGCAAAAGTGCTAGATGAGCATGCTAAATATGCTTTAGATGTATTAGCAGATATGTTCTTTAATTCAACATTTGATGAGGAAGAACTGAAAAAAGAGAAGAATGTCGTATGTGAAGAAATTAAAATGTACGAAGATGCTCCAGATGATATTGTGCATGATATGTTAACGAAAGCAACATATGAAACGCATCCACTTGGATATCCTATTTTAGGAACGGAAGAAACGCTTGATACGTTTACAGGTGATACGCTACGCCAATATATCAAGGATCATTACACACCTGAAAATGTCGTTGTTTCAGTTGCAGGAAATATTGATGAAGCATTCTTGCAAACGGTAGAGCAATATTTCGGTAGTTATGAAGGAACAACAAACCGTGAACAAGTACATAGCCCAATTTTCCATTTTAATAAGGTAGCACGTAAAAAGGAAACAGAACAAGCTCATTTATGTTTAGGATATAAAGGCTTACAAATGGGACACGAAGATATTTATAACTTAATTGTATTAAATAACGTTTTAGGCGGTAGTATGAGTAGCCGTTTATTCCAAGAAGTACGTGAGCAACGCGGGTTAGCCTATTCAGTATTTTCTTACCATTCTTCTTATGAAGATACAGGTATGTTAACGCTGTATGGTGGAACAGGTAGCCAACAATTAGATACACTGTATGAAACAATGCAAGAAACATTAGAAACATTGAAAAATACAGGTATTACAGAAAAAGAGCTTATTAATAGTAAAGAGCAATTAAAAGGAAACTTAATGTTAAGTTTAGAAAGTACGAATAGCCGTATGAGCCGTAATGGTAAAAATGAATTGCTACTTCGTAAGCATCGTTCACTTGATGAGATTATTGAAAGTGTAAACACAGTAACAAAAGAAAATGTTGATGAGTTAATTCGTAACATGTTTACAGATGAATTCTCTGCAGCATTAATTAGTCCAGATGGAAAACTTCCAAAAGGAATAAAACTATAATTGCTTTATATGAAGTATGTAAAAATAACCGTATCTCTTTTAAAAGAGATACGGTTATTTTTTTTTGATATACAGAATAGGTACTAATTATGGATAACTTAAATTCATAATTCGGTAGGGGGAGAGTGTATGCGATTAAGTGAATTAAGTGGCAAAGAGATTGTAAATTTAGAAAGAGCAGAAAAAATGGGAGTTTTAGGTTATGTGGATTTAGAGATTGATGAGAAGGATGGCCAAATACAGGCTCTTATCATACCGGCTGGGAAATGGGGAGGTTTTAAAAAGGAACCACAAGAAGTAAGAGTCACGTGGAGCCAAATTAAGAAAGTAGGGCACGATATGATCCTTTGTGATATTACGGATCATTCAAATTCGAAGTGAAAGGTGGCCATTTTGGTCATCTTTTTTTTGTTCATTCTCTTCTGAGTAAAAGCTCACATGAATCGAGCGTTTACCGGAAATCAATTTCCCGTATAATGTCCTCTCATATGTCGAATGTTGAGATGGAGGTCTAACTGCATACAAATAGCGGGATAAATCATACGTGCTTTTGTTTTTCAATCACCTAAAACTCGTACATTACATATGATGTGGAGGAAAAAGAAAAAGTAGGCACTTTTCTTATAAATGACAGAAAAAGAAGGTGAATTAGGGAATGTTGACTGAGATGCATATTGCTGTCATAGGAGGAGATGCAAGACAGCTAGAAGTAATTCGCAAGCTAGTTGAATTGGATGCGAAACTTTCATTGATAGGGTTTGATCAGTTAGATCATGGCTTCACAGGGGCAGCAAAAGAAAGTATACAAAATTTAGATTTCACTTCTGTAGATGCAATTATTTTGCCAGTTGCAGGTACAAATGCTAAGGGAGAAGTAGATACTATTTTTTCAAACGAAAAAGTTTCTATAACGAAAGAACAAATTGAAAATACACCAGAACACTTTACTATATATTCAGGTATTGGTACGCCTTACTTGGAAAATCTCGTATCTACTACAAACCGCAAACTTGTTAAATTATTTGATCGTGATGATGTGGCAATCTACAATTCTATACCAACTGTAGAAGGTACATTAATGATGGTAATTCAACATACCGACTATACAATTCATGGTTCCAATGTAATGGTTTTAGGATTTGGTAGAACAGGGATGAGTGTTGCCAGAGCATTTCAATCATTAGGAGCCCATGTCAAAGTTGGAGCAAGACGATCGGAACATATTGCACGTATTACAGAAATGATGTTTTCTCCTTTTCATATGCAAAATATTGAGAAAGAAGTAGGAAATAACGATATTGTCATTAATACAATTCCGCATCTCGTCGTGACAGCGAATGTTATTTCGAAAATGCCGGCTCATACGTTAGTAATTGATTTAGCTTCTAAACCAGGCGGTACCGACTTTAGATATGCGGAAAAAAGAGGAGTCAAAGCGCTGTTAGCACCTGGATTACCAGGTATTGTTGCTCCAAAAACAGCAGGACAAATTTTAGCGAACGTTCTTTCTCAGTTACTAGCAGAAGACGTAATAGCAAGAAAGGAGAATGGGGAATGAATTTAAAAGGGAAAAGAATAGGGTTTGGTTTTACTGGTTCACATTGTACGTACGAAGAAGTAATGCCTCATTTAGAAAAATTAATTGCTGAGGGAGCAGAAGTACGCCCCGTTGTTTCTTACACTGTTCAATCAACAAATACGAGATTTGGCGAAGGAGCAGAGTGGATTAAAAAGATTGAAGAAGTAACAGGCTTTAAAGCGATTAATTCCATCGTTGGTGCAGAACCACTAGGACCTAAAATTCCACTAGATTGTATGGTGATTGCGCCACTAACAGGAAATTCTATGAGTAAATTTGCAAATGCAATGACAGACTCTCCAGTATTAATGGCAGCAAAAGCGACGCTAAGAAATGGCAAGCCTGTCGTATTAGCTGTTTCGACAAATGATGCTTTAGGGCTTAATGGGGTAAATCTAATTACACCAACAAGGTGACGACAAAGCATAAACGCTTATATGTCGCCATCTTGAGGAAGCTTAGGGTAAAGCACAAGTTCGAAATCATCGAGCCTTTGCCACTTTTCTTTCTTATAAATAGCCTTTTCTAAAACCGACTTTAGGAGGCTGTTTTTCTTTTTGGGATCATCTGTTTTAAAGTACAGATCAAGAACATGCTCCACTTGAGGTATTGTATCTTTCTTAACTTTTTCCTTCTTAATTTCGGTTTTAATTTCTTTCTTTAAGTTTTCCATCGTGGAAGTAATTTCAGTAATACGATCAGAAACTACATTCGAGCGTTCTAAAAACATATCGACTGTGTAAACGCCACGTTCTAATAAATCATGTAAGTTATTTTTTTGTTTTTGGACATCCACTAATTCTTTTTCAAGCTTACGTAATGCAGCTTCATTCATTTGAATAACTTGTGTTTCTTTTAATTTGTCATCTTGCTTATGTTTTTCAAAATCAGCTTTATAATTGATGTACCATTCTTTTAATGCCTCGAGTAAACGCTTCTCAATTAATTCAGTATAGCTTGATTTGTTTTCACAACCACGGTGCTTACAATCCATCGTTTCTTTTCGGTTCTTCGGATAACGTTGGACCATGCTATAACCACATTTACTACATTTAATAATGCCAGCTAGAGGATTTTTAATTCCGTTCGTATTGTAAGGAACGTGATATCTTGAGTTTAATTTTTCTTGTACTTGTTCAAATAAACTTTCAGGTATGATTGGTTCATGTTTGCCATCAGCAATAATCCAATCTGATTTATCTTGACGAGCACAACTTCTTTTTACGGCATCAGGCTGTTTTACTTCTTTTCGTTTTTGCCACGTTACTTTTCCGATGTACACATTATTTTTTAATATATCCAAGATGCTGTAGGGGTTCCATTCATTACCTAGCTTACTTTTGTAGCCAAGATCATTTAATTTGCTTCGGATTGCGTTAGCGCCCATATCCTCGTTTGCATACCAATCGAATATCATTCTTACAACAGAAGCTTCTCCTGAATTAATTGTTAAAGTACGTTCTCGCTTATTTAAACGGTGGATATCATAACCATAAGGCGCATGGGTACCGAGGTAATTCCCAGCCTCCACACTAGCGACACGGCCGCGTTGCATACGGCGTGTAATAATCTTTAACTCCTTACGTGCCATAAAAGCTTCAAATTCGCTGTATTCTTCGTCCCACTCATCATTAAGGTCATAAGTCTTCCTAGGTGTCATAATCTTCGTATTCGAGCGTTTAAACGTCTCTAAAATGATTCCTTGCTCTTTCATACCGCCACGACCTAAACGGTCCATATCCATACAAAGAACAACATCATATTTGTTATCTTCAATTTCTTCAAGCAATGCTAACATTTCAGGTCGTTTCACTAAACTCTCACCAGAAACGATTTCCTCACGAACAGCTAAAACATTTAAGTTCATTTCCTTGGCAATTTTCAGCAGGGTAGTTCGATGTTTTGCTAATGTTTCTCCTTCGCCTCGTGCTTCGGCTTCGAGATCGGCGCGGGATTTTCTTAAGTAGATTGCGGTTTTCATAGTAGTACCTCCTCATTGATAAAATTATACGAATTGTAATGTATAGAAAGAAGTTAAATATAATGGGAAAAGTTTTCTGCAATATGAGTACTTTTTCCTGTTATCATTTTTTATTATCAGCTTTTTGGATATTTCATTTTGTAAAATTTCATTATTAGGTTTAATGGATTATAGGGATGATTTACATTGTAATGTCATGAAACAAAAAGAAGTTAAATAAATTTATGGTGTAGTTAAGCAGCATGCTTTAGAGAATGTTTTTTGTAAATAATTAGCTAACAATTGATTTTCATAGTACAATAAGCGTTTGTGTGCTGTTTCAAATGAAACATTGAATGTTTCTACTATTAGGTGAATTGCCTCTAATTTTGTATTAGGAAGCTCTAGTTGTCTAAGCATAAAAGTAGGGATACAAAAGTGCAGCATGAAATTATTTGCTTTAGCTTCTTGGTAATCTAAAAACATCTTTGGGATATGTAGTTGATTACCTTCATGAAATAAAATATGACAAAGTTCATGCCCAAAGTCTTCCCATTGATGATAGTGTGACTTTCGATTATCAATAATTATACTGGGCAAATTATTTCTACAAATAGCACGGCTCCCTAATGGAGCGAAGTGGAGCCAAATATTTAAGTTTTGAGCAATCGTTATCATATCAATTTTTTCAGGAACAAAGATAAATAGAGAGTGATATAAGTTCTTAATGTAGTCTTCAATGTATGTAGTATGATATTTTTGTTTTATTATATGCATAATCGTGTACTCCGTTAATTTTGATTGAACATACGTTCTGTTTTTAGGGGAAAAGAAAAGCCTATGAAGGCTTTTTGAGAGAATACTAGCTAAAAAATTGTAAATCAATGTACCTCAATTGAGTTTCTTATTTCTCCATTTAGTTTAGAGGTTTCAGCTGTGATTTTATATTTCTGTTCTCCAGAACTATTAAAACAGCAATTAAATTCATAGACAAAATACTTATTTTCAATAATTTTGGTAATGTTACTGTGATTAATAAAATATTTATATTCTTCAGCGTGTGATATAGGAGCAATAGGAAGTGTCCCAACCGTAATATTCCAAGGAGCTGAAGTATTAATTTCTAAATCAGGCGGATTGCTTAGTTTTATAGGGGAATTAATAACAATATGACAGACGTAATTGCTATTCCTCAAAAAGGTTCCTGTAAGATTTTGGGGATCAAAAGCAATATCAAATGTTTTTGATCCATTTACTTTTTTTGTCAACAACATAGCAGACATATCATCTTTATAATTCTTAGCTTCATTTTCAAACTCACCTGATTTAATGGCAAAGAATTGAGTTAGAACTGCAAAACAAACCACTGTGGTACTCCAATACAGTGTAGATGCTTCTATAAGCTTACCACCGTTAAAGAGTGAACCAATATAACCTCCTAGAACTATTAAACCTGCTGTAATTAAAAAGTTAATCCACCAACGCATTCATTATTACCTCTGTAAATTTAATTAAGTAGTCTTCATCACTATTATCTACTGACAAGACTCCTCGATTGTGTAATGAAATTAGACGATCTTCTACATTAAGAAGTACATATTCTATAGTGCAGTTATCAGCAACTTGTAAAAATCTCTCTAGTTTTACGTGTTCCAAAACCTGATCTTCTCCATCTTCATCCACAAAGTCTAATTGCTTTATTTTACCATCAAGTGTAGAAACTAACCGTTTGATAACATCACTATCAAAATCAAGCTTATCAAATGAAACATTTGTTTTTTTACTAATATAATCTAAAATTTCATTTGTGTATCCTTCGTTAATTAGTTCGACAAGGAAATAATTACTATTTAAAAATAAAAAAGAATTTACGTATTGAGAAAATGGGAAATTTATGTAATTACCGCCAGTTTTTGCTCCAACATTGTACTCATCAGGAATATGGAAAACGATATGATAGAAATTATGGTTTAGTTCATTAGAATGAAACGTATTAATACCAGTTTTTTTGGCAAGAAAGCTGGTTCTTTTTTTTGTGATTTTAAGTAGTTTTTTACTATCACTTACTTTATATATATTAAATTGCATTGTAATATCCCTCCTGTAATACGGGATTAACTTAATTCTCCAAGTTTTTTTATTAAGTATACCACAAACTCATGGAATAATTGTTCATTTGCAAATTCCTCTTCGTTTACAATAATTCGATTTTTACTACTATATAGAGTAACGGTAATTAGTGTAGGCGCACCTTGAACACTATAGGGCATTTCGAATTTTATATGAGACATTTCTCCGTGTTCTTGATATTGCTGGTCAATTTGAGAGGGATCTGTGTCATTAGCTGGATCAATTTCAAATGATACTTTTTTTGTACTATCACCATGTTTAATGATTTTATTAAAAGAGGCAGCTCGCCAAGTATAGTGTTCTTTAATAGAACGAATTAATGAATCGTTTATTTGTAATGCGGATGTTTCAAATCCTAATAATTCGATTTGGGCCCTAACTTTAGCTTTGGCTCTTTCTTCTAGGGAATTATCAAACATAACAATTACTTGGTTGTCGGTTGTTATGTACACTCTAGATTTTGTAGAATAAGAATGTTGTTTTCTTTCAGTTGTAAAACACCCTTCAGTGAAACGTGCTTCATTATAATAGCCTAAACTTGTTGTTGTTAAGCAAAAGGCTTGAATAGTTTGATCAGTTCCTACATTTATGATTTCAATATTATGATACCCTTCACCTTCAGCATACCCATCTTGATTTATTGGTACACGATGCTCGGCCATTTTTTCTTGGACTATATCTAATTTCAATAAGCCTTCATCACACAGAAACAGATCAGGCTGATCTGCAGTATTTAATTTATATGAATAAAAATATCTTGCCATAATTTTTTCCCCTTTAAACTAAGTTAGTTCTCTTTTTAAACATAATAACCGTTTTGTGTAAATTATAACATTACAAAATAATGATTTTAACGTATTGAAATATGCCACTTTTAGAAATTGATAAAAATTCTTATATTATGAATTTAAGTGATTTTTATCCAATGATAATGTAAATAAAA